>VGDY01000099.1 GCA_016869555.1 Alphaproteobacteria bacterium
GAATCGCGGTCGATGTGGTATGTTCCTGCATGGCGTTGCTTCCTTTCGTGGAATCAGCACCCCGAGCCTAACGGCTCAAGGCGAGCAACGCCGCTCCTCCTTTTTCAACAATGATCGGGACATCCCCCGATCGATGGTTCGACGGTCGCACGGCGCTCTGGCGATGACAATGGCGGCGGCGATCGTTGCGGCCGACGCGAATGCGGCGCCCCGCAAGCCCGCCGCGGCGGAAGCGCCTTCGATAAAGACTCAACCCGCGACGGCGCAACCCGCGCCGCCGCCGCCTCCGCCGCCGGCGCCCATGGGCATATTCGGCGCCGACATGCCGGCCGCCGGCAAACTCGTTCTCTCCATTACCCCCGTCTTCGCCAATCTGTCGGGCATCAAGATGGGAACGCGCACGGTCTCTAACGAATATATCGTCACGAACGTGCCGTTCTTTCTCAATCCCCGGCAGACGGTGCGCATCATCCCGCAGAATATCGCGGTCGCGACGCAAATTGTCGGCCTGAATTACGGCGTCACGAAAGATCTCTCGGTGATTCTCACGGCCGGCATGGTCGAGAAAAATCTCAACGCCCTAACTTTCAGGGGCGCGTCCGGAATTATGCCGTTGGGCAGGAGTCTGCCGGGAACGACGAGCCTTGCCGACGTCACTTTGTCGAGCGTCTATCGGCTCTATCAGGACGATGTCCACCGCATCCAGCTCTCTCTAGGCTTCTCCTTCCCCGCCGGCAGCTACACGGCCACCTTCAAGGACTTTCTCCTGCCCGACGGAACTCGCCGCAACATCCGCGGATTCTATGGCATGCAGCCGGGCACGGGCACGTTCGATTTCCTCCCCGGCGTCATCTATGCGGGCTATCTGGGGCCGTGGTCGTGGGGCCTCGGCTATCGCGGACGCTTTCCGCTGGCCCCAAATACGCTGGGCTATTCCTGGGACTATCTGCTGGAATATCGCCTGCGCTTCCCCCTCGGCCCGACTCCTTCCGGAGGCTACCGCTGGGGCGATCTGCATGAATTCAACGCCTGGGGCGGCTATACTTGGACGCCCGGTCTCACCACCACTTTCCGCGTGAGCGGTTCGACGCAGGGTCCGATTCGCGGATTCGATCCGGAAATCCGCGGCCCGGCCGTGCCGGCCAATCCGGCGTTTTACGGCGGGCAGCGGGTCGAGCTCTTCGGCGGCGCGACGATCAGCGGCAAATTTGTCGGATATGAAAACACGCTGCTCGCGATCGAGGCCGGTCTGCCAGTCTACCAGAACCTCAACGGTCCCCAGATCATGAAGAACTGGCAGGCGGGCATGTCGCTGCGGTTCAAGATATAACCGCGTGGATCGCAACCGGGCGAGCATCGCCAGTCTGACCGCTGGCGAAGCCGCGCCCGGCAAGCACGACCCACTCATGCGCGTAGCGGACGCCGGCAATTGAAAATCGTCATCGTCGACGAAAGTCCCATTCGATCGTTGATCCTGCAGGAAGGATTACGTGACGCCGGCTTCACGCAGGTCGAGCGCATCGACGAAATGCATAATCTGCTGAAGCAGATCTACGCCATCGACCCCGACGTCATCCTGATCGATCTTGAAAATCCCTCGCGCGACACGCTCGAGCAGATGTTTCAGGTCAGTCGCGCCGTGCGCCGGCCGATCGCGATGTTTGTCGACCAAAGCGACACGGCCTCCATTCAAGCCTCGGTCGACGCCGGCGTCTCGGCCTATATCGTCGACGGGCTGAAAAAGGAGCGCATCAAGTCGATCCTCGACTTGTGCATCTCGCGTTTCGAGGCCTTCTCCAAACTTCAGGACGATCTCGAGCGCGCCAAATCCGACCTCGAGGAGCGCAAGACGATCGAACGCGCCAAAGGCATATTGATGAAGGCGAAGAAGCTTTCCGAAGATGAGGCCTATAAGATGATGCGCGGCGCGGCGATGCGCGAAAACAGGAAGATCATCGATATCGCGCGCTCGGTCATCACTGCGGCGGAGATGTTCAAATGAACGGCGAAGCGCAGGTGAAGATCGGCTTCATTCCGCTTGTCGACGCGGCGGCTCTGTTCATTGCGACGCATAAGGGCTTCGCCGCGGCGCAAGGACTCGATGTCGAACTGATCCGCGAAGTGTCCTGGGCGAATATCAGAGACAAGCTCGCCATCGGCCGTTTCGACGCGGCGCATCTTCTCGCGCCGATGGCGGTCGCCTCCACGCTCGGACTGGGCCATGTGCGCGTCCCGCTCGCGGCGCCGATCAATCTCGCAATGAACGGCAATGCGATTGCGGTGTCGACCGCGCTTTATGCGGAACTGACTGCGCTTGGCGAGGTTGGAGACCCGGCGCAAAGCGCGCGCGCGCTAGCGAAAGTCGTCGCCCGCCGCCAGGCCGAGCGTCGAGAGCCCCTGACGTTTGGCATGACATTCCCGTTTTCCATGCATAATTATCAGCTGCGTTACTGGATGGCGGAAGGCGGCGTCGATCCTGACGAAGACCTGCGCTTAATCGCTCTGCCGCCGCCCTACATGGTCGAAAATCTCGCGCGCGGCCAGCTCGACGGATTTTGCGTCGGCGCGCCCTGGAGTTCGGTCGCGGTCGACGCCGGCGTCGGCGTCATTCTGCATTTCGGCTGCGAGATTTTCGAGCGCGCGCCCGAGAAGGTTCTCGCGCTGCGCGAGAGCGTCGCCAACGATGACCCTGATCTGGTGGCCGCGCTGATCCGCGCCGTCTGCAAAGGCGCCGCCTATGTCGATGAGCCGCAGAATCTGGATGAAGTCTCGCAAATTCTCTCGGGCCCGGAATATGTCGGCGTCGACGCAGATATCATTCGACGCGTGCTGACCGGCCGGTTGCGCGTCAATGGTCAAGAGACGCGCGAGAGAAATGACTATCTCATCATTGGCGAAGCAGGCGCGATGCGACCCGATCCGCGTCAGGCCGCATGGATCTATGCGCAAATGCTTCGCTGGGGACAGACGCGCTATGCTCCGGCCATGGCCGACAAGGCGAAGAGCGTCCTGCGCCCGGATCTGTTCGACGCCGCCGTTGGCGGCGCGCATGATCAAGGCGAGATTGCCGCCTTCGCCGGACCGTCCTTCGACGGCCGCAGCTATGGCGATTATCTCGCCGGCTTCGCAATCGGACAGCGCTTGTGAGCGCCGAACCGCTGTTCAAAACCGCCATGCGTTAGGCGCCTCGCGCCTAAGCATTCGGCGCCGCACGGCGCCGTCCGCCGCCGTGGCGGATCGAGCAACGCCTGCATTTTCAATAGTATACCCGATTGGGCGCATCTGGCCCGAATCGTGCACTTACCCAATTGGTCAACGACGACCGCCGGTCCGCCGGAACGAGCCCAAGGCTGGGCTCCGTCACAGAAGCGGCTTCGCAATTTGCGGCGCCCTTCGGTCGTCTTGCCCGTTTCTCGCAGACTAGGCGAAGCGACCTGTGACCGGACCGTTCGGCCGTTCAGCAGAGTCGACGCATGACAGATTTGCAAGTTTCTAACAGTCGCGAAATGCTCGTCGTCATCGGCGCCGGCATGGCGGCGACGCGTTTCATCGAGGAGCTGACAAGCCGCGCGCCGGATCGTTACGCCATTCTGGTGATCGGGGAGGAGCCGCGGCTCGCCTATAATCGCGTGCTGCTGTCCTCGGTGCTCGCCGGAGATTTGGCGGTCGACGATATCGAGCTCAAACCGCGGCATTGGTGGCGCGCCCCAGGCGTTTCGGCGCTCACCGGCCGCAAGGCCGTTGAGATCGACGCTGGCGCCCGGCGCGTCATTCTCGATAGTGGCGAGAGCGTCGACTATTCGAAACTCTTGCTCGCGACGGGGTCGCATGCGGTAAGGCTGCCGGTCGAAGGCGCCGATCTGCCCGGCGTTCACACTTTTCGTGACGTGCAGGACGTCGAGGCGCTTTCCCGGCTCGAAGGCACGGGCGCCCGCGCGATCGTCATCGGCGGCGGCCTTCTCGGCCTCGAAGCGGCCTATGGGCTGGCGCGGCGCGGCGTCGACGTAACGCTCGCCCATGTCATGGATCGGCTGATGGAGCGCCAGCTCGACGCGGCTTCAGCCGACATCCTGCGCCGCCTCGTCGAAGAAAAAGGCGTGCGCGTGCTGCTCAACGCCAATACGACCCGCATCGCCGGATCGGGCCGCGTCGAAGGCGTAGAGTTCGCCGACGGTCGAACGATTCCAGCCGACGCCGTGATTTTCGCCGTCGGCATTCGGCCCAACGCCGACCTCGCGCGACAGGCGGGTCTGAACGTCGGACGCGGCGCGATCGTGGACGATGGTCTCGAGACCAGTGAAGCCGGCGTTTTCGCCATTGGCGAATGCGCCGAACATCGCGGCGTCTGTTATGGCCTCGTCGAGCCAGCCTATGAGCAGGGGCGGGTTCTCGCCATGCGGCTTGCGGGAGAGGCGGCGTCCTATTCTGGCAGCGTCGTCTCGACCAACCTCAAAGTCTCCGGCGTGCGCGTCTTCTCGGCCGGCGACTATCTCGGCGATGACGATTCGCGCCGCATCGTCTGTCAGGACCCGCGCATGGGCATTTATCGCAAGCTTGTCATGCGCGATGACCGGCTCGTCGGCGCGATTCTGATCGGAGATACCAGCGGCGCGGCCGATTTTCTCGACCTCATCCGTTCCGGCGCGGATATTTCGTCGATGCGCGACGAATTGATGTTCGGCGCGCCCGTTCAGAAGGCCGCCTGAAATGTCCGTCGATTTCACGCTCGATCAAAAGCGCTATCTCGAAGGATTTGCCGCCGGCTTCTCGGCGCGCAGCGGACAAAAGGCGACGCCCGCGCCGACGCAGCCGATGGGGCCCGACGCCGCGCATTTTTTAGCGCAGGACCGCGTCACGGCCGCCGGCGGCAAACTGAACGATCAGGAAAAATGGAAGCGCGAGGAGCATCCGTTCGACGCCTGGCCGCGCCTCGTCGCACAAGCCAGGGAGAACGCCCCGCCCAAACCCGCCGACAATTTTCGCTGGCGCTTCTACGGCCTCTTTTATGTCGCGCCCAATCAGAACGCTTACATGTGCCGGCTGCGCATCCCCAATGGCGCGCTCAATCACTGGCAGTTCGCCGGCCTCGCCGATCTCGCCGAAAATTACGGCGGCGGCTATCTGCATGTGACGACGCGCGCCAATATTCAGATCCGCGAGATCGAACCGAAGAACGCCGCGAACATTCTCGAGGCGATTCAGGATATCGGACTGTGGAGCAAGGGCTCCGGCGCCGACAATATCCGCAACGTCACCGGCACGCCGACGGCCGGCGTCGATCCGCAGGAGGTGATCGACACGCGCCCCTATGCGCGGGCGATGCATCATCACATCCTCAACGATCGCTCGCTTTACGGCCTGCCGCGCAAGTTCAACATCGCCTTTGACGGCGCGGGATTGATCGGCGCGCTGGAGGACACCAACGACATCGGATTCCAGGCTGTCGTCGTAAACGACGGGCGCGGGGTCGCGCCGGGCGTCTATTTCCGGCTGGCGCTCGGCGGGATCACCGGCCACAGGGACTTCGCCCGCGATACGGGCGTCATCGTGCCGCCGGACGAAGCGGTGGAGGTCGCCGACAAGGTTCTGCGGGTTTTCATCGACCATGGCGATCGCACCAACCGCGCCAAGGCGCGCCTCAAATATGTGCTCGACGCCTTCGGCTTCGACAAATTCCTCGCCGCGGTCGAAGAAAAGCTCGGCCGCAAACTGCTGCGCGTCGACGCGGAGGCGATCGAGGCGCGTCCGCGTCAGGATCGCGCCGCGCATATCGGCGTGCATCGGCAGAAACAGGCTGGCTTCAATTGGATCGGCGTCGTTCTGCCGGTCGGTCGGTTCACCCCCGAGCAGGCGCGCGGTCTCGCTGAGATCGCGCGCCAATTCGGCGACGGCGGGCTGCGCCTGACGGTTTGGCAGAATGTGCTGATCACCGGCGTCGCCGACGAACATATCGCCGAGGCCGTCGCTGCGATCGAGGCGCTCGGGCTTACGACGCAGGCTTCGCCGATCCGCGCCGGGCTCGTCGCCTGCACCGGGAATTTCGGCTGCCGTTTCGCCGCCGCCGACACCAAGCGACATGCCGAAGACATCGCGGCGCATTGCGAAACCGCGGCGCCGATCGACACGCCGATCAACATTCATCTCACCGGCTGCCATCATTCATGCGCCCAGCATTACATCGGCGACATCGGGCTGATCGGCGCGCGCGTGCCGATCAATGACGAGGGCGACACGGTGGAGGGCTATCACATTCTCGTCGGCGGCGGTTATGCGGAAGACGCTCGAATCGGCTGCGAACTCCAACAGAATGTCAAAGCGGAAGATGCGCCGAAAACGGTCGCGAAAATTCTGCGCGCCTATCGAAAGAACCGCGCGAGCGCGGACGAAACCTTCGTCGCCTTCGCGCGGCGCCATGACATCGACACGCTGCGTCGCGTCGTGAATGAGGAGAGCGCGGCGTGACCCATATGTCCTCCCCGCCGTTTCTGATTCCGCCGAGCGCGCCCTTCACGCCCGAGCAGCGCGCCTGGCTCAGCGGCTTTTTTGCCGGCTTCGCCGCGCCTGACGACGCCTCGGTCACGCCGCTGTCGCCGGAAGCCAACGCCGCGGTGCTGGGCGGCGGCGGCGCCGACGCCGACGATGGCGAAGCGCCCTGGCATGACCAGACTCTGGCGCTCGATGCGCGCATGCAGCTGGCGCAGGGACGACCGTTGCGCCGGCGCCTGATGGCGGCCATGGCGCAGCAGGACTGCGGCCAATGCGGCTACAATTGCGAGACCTATGCGGATGTGCTCGTCGCCAAGAAGGAAACGCGCCTCAATCTTTGCGCGCCCGGCGGCAAGGACACGGCGCGGATGCTGAAAGCGCTGGCGGCGGAGCTGGACGAGGCCGCGCCGGCCCCAGCTCCGGCGACGGGAGAGCCAGCCATCGCTTCGGCAAGCGCGGACGCGCCGGCGCCCGGCCGCTCGCGCGACAATCCGGCTGGCGCGACTTTTCTGTCGCGTCGCCGGCTCAACCAGGAAGGCTCGGAAAAAGACACCTGGCATATCGAATTCGAAGTCGGCGCCAGCGAACTGACGTACAGGGTCGGCGACAGTTTCGGCGTGTTTCCAAAAAACGATCTCGGCCTCGTCGACCAGATCATCGCCATGCTCGGCGCCTCGCATGTGACGCCGGTGAGGGACAAGACGCTGCGCGACGCATTGTTGAACGACCTGTCGCTCTCTCCGGCGCCCGATGCGCTGTTCGAGCTGATCTCCTTCATTACCGGCGGCGCGCAGCGCGAGAAGGCGCGGTTGCTCGCGCAGGGCGGGGATCCTGATGGCGATTCCGCAACGCTCGACGTGCTCGCCGTGCTGCAGAAATTTCCGAACGCGCGCCCGCATCCCGAAGCTTTCGTCGAAGCGCTGGAGCCGCTGCAGCCGCGACTCTATTCGATTTCATCGTCGCCGAAGGCGTCGCCGGGGCGCCTGTCGCTGACCGTTGACGCCGTCCGCTATGTGATCGGAAGGCGCAGACGCGTCGGCGTCGCGTCGACCTTCCTGGCCGAGCGCATTGCGCCGGGCGACACAATTCCCGTTTACGTTCAGCCGGCGCATGGGTTCAGCCTGCCAGACGATCCCGCGACGCCGATCATCATGGTCGGGCCCGGCACAGGCGTCGCGCCGTTTCGCGCCTTTCTGCAGGAGCGTGCGGCGACGCATGCGAGTGGCAGGAACTGGTTGTTCTTCGGCCATCAGCGTTCCGCCTGCGATTTTTTCTACGCCGACGAATTCGAAACGATGAAGGCGACGGGCCTGCTCACGCGCCTGTCGCTCGCCTGGTCGCGCGATGGCGGGGAGAAATTCTACGTGCAGGACCGCATGAGCCAGGCCGGCCGCGAGCTGTGGGCATGGCTTGCCGAAGGCGCGCATTTCTATGTCTGTGGCGACGCGCAGCGCATGGCCAAGGATGTCGAGCGCGCGCTGGTCGACGTCGTCGCCGAATACGGCGCGCGCGGCGCCGATGAAGCGGTCGCCTTCGTCGCGCAGCTCAAGAAGAGCGGACGCTATCAACAGGATGTCTATTGAGGCCCGCCATGTTCGATGGAGTCGAAGCGCCAGCGCCGAACGAAATTTTGCAGGCCGACGCTTCGCCGGTTCAGGCGACGGCGACGCGCTCGACCTGTCCCTATTGCGGCGTCGGTTGCGGCGTCCTCGCTTCGCCGGGCGCTAAGGGCGTTGTCGGCGATCCCGCTCATCCGGCCAATTTCAGCCGGCTCTGCTCCAAGGGCTCGGCGCTTGACGAAACGCTCGGGCTCGAAGGGCGCCTTCTCTATCCGATGCGCCGTCAGTCTGACGGCGCCTTGGCGCGGGTGAATTGGGATGCGGCGCTGGACGAAGCCGCAAGCGGTCTGCG
This sequence comes from Alphaproteobacteria bacterium, assembly GCA_016869555.1. Taxonomy (GTDB): domain Bacteria; phylum Pseudomonadota; class Alphaproteobacteria; order Rhizobiales; family Beijerinckiaceae; genus Methylocystis. The sequence goes on from VGDY01000099.1 coordinate 8,398, forward strand.
CCGGATCATTGATCAGCACGGTACCGATTCGGTCGCGGTCTATCTCTCCGGCCAGCTGCTGACCGAAGACTATTACGTCGCCAACAAGCTGATGAAAGGCTTCATCGGCTCCGCCAATGTCGACACGAATTCTCGCCTGTGCATGGCGTCGACCGTCGCCGGGCACAAGCGCGCCTTCGGCGCCGACGTGGTGCCGGGCTGCTATGAAGATTTGGACGAAGCCGATCTCATCGTGCTCGTCGGTTCGAACGCCGCCTGGTGCCATCCGGTTCTGTTTCAGCGCATCATGCGCAACAAGGAGGAGCGCGGCGCAAAGCTCGTCGTCATCGACACGCGCCGCACGGCGACGGCGGAAAGCGCGGATCTATTCCTGCAGATCGCGCCGGGCGCGGATCAGGCGCTGTTTTGCGGCTTGCTTGTCCATCTCGCAAAGGCCGCCGCCTTCGACGACGATTACATTCGCCGCCACACCGAAGGGTTGAACGACGCCTTGAAGGCTGCGCGAACCATCGCGCCGTCGATTGAAGCGACCGCGAGGTCGACAGGGCTGCGCGAAGTCGATATTGCGGCCTTCTTCGAACTGTTCGCTGAGACGCCGCGCACGGTCACCGCCTTTTCCCAGGGCGTCAATCAGTCGGCGCAGGGAACGGACAAGGTCAACGCGATCATCAATTGCCATCTCGCGACTGGCCGCGTCGGCGAGCCCGGCGCTTCGCCCTTTTCGCTGACCGGGCAACCCAATGCGATGGGCGGGCGCGAAGTCGGCGGGCTCGCCAACAGCCTTGCCGCGCATATGGGCTTCGACGCTGGAAGCGTCGATCGCGTTCGCCGCTTCTGGAATGCGCCGCGCATGGCCAAGCGCGAAGGCTTGAAAGCGGTGCAGATGTTCGACGCCATCGCGCGCGGCGACATCAAGGCGCTGTGGGTCGTGGGAACCAATCCGGCGGCCTCTCTTCCCAACGCCAATGCGGCGCGCGCCGCTCTGGCGAAACTCGAACTCTTCATCATCTCCGACAATGTTATGTCGAACGATACGATCAACGGCGGCGCGCATCTGCTTCTGCCGGCGCAAGCCTGGGGCGAAAAAAGCGGCACGGTCACGAATTCCGAGCGCCGTATTTCTCGTCAGCGGGCTTTCCTGCCCGCGCCTGGCCAAACCCGCGCCGACTGGTCGATCTTTGCCGATGTCGCGCGACGGATGGGATTCGCAGGGTTCGACTTCCGCTCCTCCGCCGACGTCTTTCGCGAACACGCCGCACTGTCGGCCTTCGAAAATAACGGCGCGCGCGCGTTCAACATTGGCGGTTTCGCGCGCCTGAGCGACGCTCAATATGATGCGCTCGAGCCGACGCAATGGCCGATCCCGGCGGGCGCGCGCACAGGTCGCGCGCGCCTCTTCGCCGATGGCGGGTTTTTCTCGCAAAGCGGACGAGCGACATTCGTCGCGCCGGCGACGCCGAACTTGGCCACACAGGTAACGCAGGACTTCCCGCTGCGGCTCAACACCGGCCGCATCCGCGATCAATGGCACACCATGACGCGAACCGGCGTCAGTCCCCGCCTCGCGCGACATCTTGCCGAGCCCTTCGTCGAGATCAGCGCGACGGACGCCGATCGCTTTGGCGTAGAGGACGGCGGCTTCGCCCGCGTCGCCACGCCCTATGGCGATTGCGTCCTGCGTGCGGTCGTCACCGACCGTCAGCCGGCCGGGCATATTTTCGCGCCGATCCATTGGACCGATGAAACCGCCGCGCATGCGCGCATTGGCGCGCTCGTCGCGCCTTTCGTCGATCCATTCTCGGGGCAGCCGGAATCCAAGGCGACGCCGGCGATTGTCACGCCCCTGCGCCTTTCGCGTCAGGGCTTCTTCCTTTCCCGTAAGCCGATGGCTTTCCCCCAAGGCGTGTGGTGGGCGCGGATCGCCGTCCCCGACGGCTTTGGCTATCGCGTCGCCGGCGATCTCAAGGACGACGATTGGGCGGCGTTGATCCGCGCCGCCGCGTCGAGCGATGACGTTGTCGAGTTGATCGACGAAACCAGGAGCCTGTTATCCGGGGCCGCCTTCGTCGACGAGCGCGCGATGCTCATCTGGAGTCTCGCACCGCTTTCGCCGTCTTGGGACTTGGCGCTCGAACTCTTTTCTCTTGAACGTCTCGATCGCTCGGAGCGGCTGTCGCTTCTGTCTGGTCGGTCGGGCCGACAGGTCGAAGACGACGGTCCGCTCGTCTGTTCCTGCTTCGGCGTCGGGCAGAAAAAAATCGAAGCGGCGATCGCTCAGGGCTGCCGCTCGGCTTCCGACATCGGCAACACCATCCGCGCCGGCTCGAACTGCGGCTCATGCCGGCCGGAAATTGAACGTCTCATCAAGGTCTCTCCCGCCGCCGGATCGTCGACGAATCGGACGACGACCGGGCAACACGCATAAACAAAGAAGGAGCACTGTATGAAACTCGCGGACTTCAAGAAGGCCGGTCATTGGCCGACGCTGCTTGCGGCCTTTCTTTACTTTGACATCAGCTTCATGGCCTGGGTCTCGCTTGGGCCGTTGATGATTTACATCGCCAAGGACATGCCGATTTCGGTCGAGGAAAAAATCTCGCTGGTCGCCATTCCGGTTCTGGGCGGGGCGTTTTTCCGCGTGCCGCTGGGGCTGCTGGCGGACGCGATCGGCCCGAAGATGACGGGCATCCTCGCGCAGGCGGTCGTGATGTTCGCCGTATCTCTCGTATGCGTCTTCGGATTGACGAGCTCGATCGCGATCGCGCTTTTCGGTCTTTCGCTGGGAATCGCCGGCGCCTCCTTCGCTGTCGCTCTTCCGCAGGCTGGCCGTTGGTATCCGCCGCAATATCAGGGTCTGGTGATGGGCATCGCCGGCGCCGGCAATATGGGCGTCGTGCTTGACACGCTGTTCGCGCCGTCGATCGCCGAAGCTTTCGGCTGGCGGACCGTCTATGGCGTTCTGCTAGCGTTGATGGTCATCGTGCTCCTGATCTATTCGCTGGCCGCCAAGGACGCGCCGGGCTCCAAAGCCACGATTGATCTTTCCGGCTACGGCAAAATGCTCGCGGATTCCGACAGCCGCTGGTTCATGTTCTTCTACTTCATCACCTTCGGCGGTTTTGTCGGTCTCGCCTCGGCGCTGCCGCTCTATTTCACGACGCAATATCACGCGACGGGGGTCGCCGCGGGACTCATGGTGGCGCTGATCGTCGCCTTCGGCTCGGGATTCAGGCCGGTGGGAGGCTATATCGCGGATCGCATCGGCGGGGTGAAAACATTGTCGTTCCTTTTCCTCGTCGTGTCCGCTTGCTATTTCGCCGTCGCCTTCCTTCCGGCCGGACCGGCGCCGGCGAAGGGCGTCGCGGGATGGAGCTTGCTGCAACTGCCGCCGATGGCCTTTGTGGCGGTGGCGCTGTTCTCGATCGGCGTGCTGTCTCTCGGCATGGGCAATGGCGCGGTGTTTCAGCTGCTGCCGCAGCGCTTTCGCCGCGAGATCGGCGCGATGACCGGGCTTGTCGGCGCCGCAGGCGGATTTGGCGGCTATTTCCTCGCCAAGACGCTTGCTCTTTCCAAGGGCATAACCGGAGGGTTCATGATGGGATTCGGCTTCTTCGGTTTCCTTGCGCTGCTCGGTCTCGTAGGCTTGATCTTCGTGAAAACGCGCTGGCGCACGACCTGGGGCGCCGTTTCCGGCGCGCGAATCTGAACTGAGAAACCTTCGTGTCGGTCCGCGTCGTGCATGATCTACGAGTCGAAGCGGGCTTTGCGACGCAAACCGGCCGGCGGCCCGACAATCAGGACTATGTCGCCCTGTGCTTGGGTCCGAGCGGCGGCGGCGCCTTGCAAGGCGTCGTCGCCGCCGTCGCCGATGGCGTCGGCGGTCACAAAGGCGGACGGGCGGCCGCCGAAACCACAGTGCGCGCGTTCATCGACGGCTATTACGCGCAACCGGAGACTTTAGGCGTCGCTCGGGCCGCCGCCCGCTCGCTCGAAGCGGCGAACGGCTGGATCGCGGCTCAGTCGAGAGTCGACCCTGCTCTGGAAGGAATGGCGACGACATTCAGCGCGCTGATCCTGTCGCGCCGCAGCGCCTTCATCCTGCATGTCGGCGACACGCGCATCTATCGCTTAGCTGGCGATGGAATCGAAAGATTGACCAAGGATCACACCTTCGGCCAGGGCGATTTGGCGCATGTGCTGCGCCGCGCCGTGGGTTTCGAGGATTCGCTGCTGTTCGATCATGGGCTGCACAGTCTTAATCTCCATGATCGCTTTCTGCTGTGCTCGGATGGGGTCCATGGCGCATTGGCCGACAGCAGGCTGGGCGCTCTACTCGCCGAACGGCGCGCGCCGCAGGAAACCTCCGAGCGGATTGTTGAGGCGGCGCTGGAATTGGGCAGCAATGACAATGTCACGGCGCTTGTCGTCGACGTCGTCGACGTGCCGCCCGCCGACGAACGCGCCTTGTCGCTGGCTTTTGCGGGACTGCCGATTCGCGAACTACCGTCGATCGGAGACGTGGTCGACGATTTTCGAATCGATGCGCTTCTCTCCGAAGGCCGGTACAGCCGACTGATGCGGGCGACGGATCTGCAGAACGGAAAGGCGGTCGTGCTGAAGTTTCCGCATCCGCGGGTCGCCGACGACGACTCCTATCGGATGGCCTTCGTCAACGAAGCCTGGGTCGCGGCGCGGGTGAGAAGTCCGTTCGTCGGCGAAGTCGTCGAACTGCCGCCGGGCCGACAAAGCCGGCTCTATTCCGCAATGCCCTATTATGAAGGCGAGACGCTGGAGGGCCGACTGCGTCGCGAGCCGCGAATCGATCTTGCGGAAGGCGTCTCGATCGCGGCGCGCCTGTCGCGCGCCATCGCGACCTTGCATCGCTGCGGCGTCATCCATCGCGACATCAAGCCGGACAATGTCATCCTGCTCAAGGACGGCGGGCTGCGGCTCGTCGATCTCGGCGTCTGCCGCGCCGCCAATCTTGAGAGCTTGCCGGAAGCGCATGCGCCCGGCACGCCGAGCTATATGGCGCCGGAACTTTTCGACGGCGCCGCCGGCGACGAAGCATCGGATCTGTTCGCCTTCGGGGTGACGGTCTATCGCATGTTCAGCCGCTGCTTTCCTTACGGGGAAATCGAACCCTTCAGCCGGCCGCGCTTCTCGAAGCCTCTGCCGCTCGCGCAAAAGAGGCCCGATCTTCCCGCCTGGCTCGACGCGGCGATCGTTAAGGCGATCGGCGTCGCGCGCGGCGATCGCTTTGGCGACGTGCTGGAATTCGCCTTCGAACTCGAGAACGGCTCGGCGCGCGCGCAGCCGCTGACGCCGCGCAAGAAGTCGCTCTATGAACGCAACCCGGTGATTTTCTGGCAGACGCTCTGCCTGTTGCTCGCGCTCTTATTGGCGATTTCCGTTTTCAATCGCTAACCGAGTGTTTGGCGACAGACCGACTGGCCGCGACGAGGTCAGTCGAGAACCTTCCCGCCCGACGCCTGGCAGGCGGCGTCGGATTCCATGAATATCCAGCCCTGGCCCTTGCAGGAATTCATGCCCTTACAGGCGTTCTTGGGCGAATGACAATCGGCCTTGCCCTTGCAGCTGTTGGCGCCCAGGCAATGCACCTTGCCCGTGGAAGCCGCCTTGGCGGGCGGCGCGGCGCCGGCCAGAACGATTGAAACAGCAGCGATGGCCAGCGTTGCTCCCTTGCACATATCCTTTTTCATTTTTTCCACTCTTCATTTTGCGACTCTTTGCAGGCGTCCTCGGAATGCTTCGCCTTCTCGCAGAAAGCAAGCATGACCTGAAGAAAGGAGAACTTTACTTGCGATCCGCAGAGCGCCCTTGCGAAACGGCGCAAATAGGGAAGATGCACCGCGATTTCACGGGAAAGATTCATAGCTTCACCCTATTGCCAGCGAACTGACCAAGTCAATTCCGCCCCATTTGAT
>VGDY01000100.1 GCA_016869555.1 Alphaproteobacteria bacterium
ACCGCTCGACACGGCGTTCGCCGACCCGCAGCCCCGCTCACTCGGCCGGCTGGGGATATTGGCTTGCCGAAACCCGTCGGTCGAGTCAGAATATGATTAAAATCGCTGGTCATCCGGCGAATGCAGGCCAATACGCAAGAGTCGAAGTCGAGCAGATCGTCTGGGAGGGCGTATGAAACGAGACGTTCCGGCGCCTCAAAAGAACACTGAACCGAGCGTTCCGCAGCCTACGCGCCGCGGAGCGCTTAAGGCCGGACTGGCGGCCGCGCCGATGGCCACGCTGAGCGCGCGGGCCCGAGCGCAAATCACGCCCCTGCGCCCGAGCCCGCCGACCACACCCTTCGTGGTGCCGATGCCGGTAATGCCGGAGCTGCCGGCCCGCCCGCTGACCATCTTCGCGCGTGCGCCCACGGCGGCGCCGAACCGCGCCATCAACCCGGCCACCCGCATTCCCTTCGAAGGGCGCGGCGACGCGCACCAGCTGCGTGAGCTGGCCCCGCCCCAGACGTTCTTCGTGCAGCGTTTCGGCGCCGTGCCGGGCGTGTCGATCCACCCCAATTTGCCGCTGCAGGTGAACTTCTGGGGCTCGAATCTGGGGGGCGCGAACCTGTCGATCGACAAGCCCATGACCCCGATGCCGACGATCGTGAGCCGCTATCAGGCGGGTGCGAACACGGCCATCCTGGTGCGTCGCTTCAACAACCTGCCCACGGGCGCGCCCAGCGGCGGCTTCGGCAAGAACTCGATCACCACGCATCTGCACAACTTCCACTCGGCGCCCGACAGCGATGGCGGCCCCTGCGACCCATCGTACGGCCAAATCTCGGAGAACCCCCTGCTGCAGGGCCGCTTCTTCTTTCCGGGCCAGTATTTCGACTACTACTACAACATGAAGCGCGCCGGCTTTAACACGCCCGGGGTCGGCCCTGACGGCGACGTGCGCGAATCGCTGGGCACGTTGTGGTACCACGACCACCGCGAGGCGCACACGGCTGAGAATGTTTACAAGGGCCTGGCCGGCTTCCACCTGATCTTCAACGAATACGACACCGGTAATGAGAACACCGGCTTCCGGCTGCCCAGCTACCCGACCTACGACATCCCGGTCATCTTCACCGACCTGGCGATCGACCCGCTTACGGGGCAGGCCACCCTCGACCTCAACGAGGATGGCGGCCACCTCGGCGACAAGTACATGGTCAACGGCAAGGTCCAGCCGTTCTACAACGTGCGCAGGTGCCGCTACCGCTTCCGGCTGCTAAATATGGGGCCGGCGCGGCACTACCAGATCTTCCTGGTCAACCCCGACAACCCGGCGCAGCTGATCCCATACTGGCGCATCTCCAACGACGGCAATCTTTACGAGAAGCCGCTCAACGTCACGAGCATGAAGCTGGCGGCGGCCGAACGCGCCGACGTCATCATCGACTTCGCCAGACTCACGGCGCCGGGCGGCCCGGCTGCCGGCGCGAGGCGGCTGTGGCTCGAAAACCGCCTGGTGCAGACCGACCCGCGGCGCCCCGAAACGACGCTGAACCCGCCCGCCACGGCGGCTAACGCGCTGATCGAGTTCCGTATCGGCGCCATAGCCGCCGACGGCAGCGCCGACCCGGCCACGATCACCAGCTTTGCTCCGATCACGCTGCCGCCGCTGCGCGCGCCCCAGGTGGTGCGCACCTTCAAGTGGGGCCGCAGCAACGGCGTCTGGACCTGCAACGGCAAGCCCATCGACTGCAACGAGATCCGCTTCACGATGAAGCGCGCCCGCGCCGAGCGCTGGATCTACGAGACCTCGGGCGGCTGGGCGCATGCGGTGCACAACCACTTCGTCGAAGGACGCATCGTCAAGCGCAACGGCGTCGCGGTTGGCCCGGGCTCGCAGGAATACGTGCGCAAGGACGTCGTGGCCCTGTACCCCGGCGACGTGGTCGAGTACGAAGTGACCCCGCTCGATTACGTCGGTGTGTACCCCATGCACTGCCACAACGTGCTGCACGAGGACTCTGGAATGATGCTGTTGTTCAGGGTCGACGACGTGGGCGACAGAAAATCTAACCCTTGAACTCCAGCTGAGGATGCACATGAACGCCCCGCCTGATCCGCAACCCCTGTCGCGGCGCCACCTGGCCGCGGCCCTGTTGGCCGCTGGCCTAGCCACCTCCGCCTTTGTCTCTGCGACCGACACGACCGCACCCGGCGCAGCCGAAGAGGAGGCCACCCGTCGCCGCCTGCGCGAGCGCCGCACGCCCAACGAGCTGCTGCTTGACCAGGACGGCCGAAGCGTGCGCTTCTACGACGACGTGATGAAGGGCCGCACCACCATCGTTAACGTCATGTACACCATGTGCCAGCGCATTTGCACGCCGGCCACGCGCAACCTCATCGACGCGCGCGAAATCCTGGGTCGCGAGGCGCACGACCTGCAGTTCGTGTCGATCTCGCTCAGCCCGCTGAGCGACCCGCCCGAGGCCTTGCGCGCGTTCAAGGAGCTGCACGGCATCGGTGCCGACTGGACCTTCCTCACCGGCCGCCTCGAAGCGGTGGAGCGGGTACAGCGCGCGATGGGCTTCCTGAGCGACCGCGACACGGACGACCTGCTCAGCCATTCGGGTATGGCGCGCCTATGCGACGAACGCACCCTGAAGTGGGCGCATATCAACACGATGCTGTCGGGGCGCTCGATCGCACGGATGATCCGCTTCGAGCGTGTCTGAGGGGCGGGGCGGCTCAGCCTCAGCCGCTGAGAATCTGAAGGTTTCTGATCTGACGAGACGGGCTTTTGTCTGTTAGGATGAATGGCTGCTTCTGGCGCATCGTGGCCGTTGAGCCATCGACCATTATAACGCCCATATCTGCCCTTTGCTCTTTGCTCGCCCCCTTTTACCGCAGATAAAAGCCAAAGAGGCCACGAGTGTGCAGTTTGGGCCTCGCCTTCCGCATCGATGCAAGGCGCAGTTTGGGAGCGACCGGTTCGGATCGGTCAGTCGTGGCGCATCGTTTATGATGCGCGCACCCTTATGGCTGGAGTTACTGCCATGTAGAATACGCGAACCTAGCTCCGTTCGCTTGGTGGTATCGTAGTTGGTATTGTTTTGGAGCGCGCGCGAAAAGTCCGGAAGTTACAATGTGAATACAAACCCATCGACCATTGACCATCGAGTGGGCGAGTGGGCAAGATAAAAGCAACGATGCTGCGGCGGTCTGGTCTGCACATTACTATCTGATTTCACGATGAGATTGCACAGGCTGTGATGGCACTGCGCGAGGTGCACTTGAGCCACTGCCAGCGCCAAGAGCTTCATATGACACGCTTTTCACAGTGCCTGCCCACACCTCGCGCGCTTGAACAGTTGATCCAATCGGCGTCGAACGCGCGCTATTCCGACCGATGATTTCTTTTCGGCGCCGCGCGTTTGCGGCGTGGCGCATCGCGGTTTCAACGATCACCTGCCCGTCGTGTGGCCATCAATCGACAGAATCGATGCCGACCGACGCCTGCCAGTTCTTTTATGAATGCAAGAGCTGCGGAGCGCTGCTGAAGCCGAAGGCTGGGGATTGTTGCGTGTTTTGCTCTTACGGCAATGTGCCCTGTCCGCCGATTCAGGAAGCTCAGGAGCATGGCCGGACCGCCGGATGCTGCTCCAGCGCTTAGGCGAAGCCTCGAACGGACATAACGTCAGCGATGGATGACGGCGACGTCGGAAACGTTTCTCATGGCGTCGCCAAGCGTCGTCGCCTGCTGATCGTCAATAGGCTGCCGCGGAATGACCGTGACGCTCCCGGGAGTTTCCATGATCGGATATTTCTTGCCGTCGACGCCGATAACATAAGGAACGTAATAGCCGTCGTCCGTGGTTTGAGCCGACGCCGCTGGCGCACGCGCTTTATGGATTCTGGCGCCTCGTACGACGGGATCGGCAAGCGCAATGGTCGCCATTATCAGAAGCGCGACCGCCATCGACGCGATCTTTATCCCAAAACATATTGCGCCCTTTCTTCGTTCGTTGGCGAACAACCATTGCTGAAAAGATAGGCGGAAGGCGTCCAAGGTCCAACTTGGGTGAACTGAAATCGCAAGCTTGAAGGGCGGCGCTCATGCGCCGCCGCCGCCGTCGACTGTCCAGACCGGAATGCCGAGCTTCGTCGACTTTTCGGCAACATTTGCCGGGACGCCAGAGCAGGCAGCTTGATGACGCCATCGGCAAGGTTTTGAGCGCCGCGTCGTTAGGCTTGAACAACGCGGCATGATGGTGGTCCGTCGTCAATGCGCGTGCTGTTGACATCGGGGACCGCTATCGGTGTATTCTACGCCCCATGGGGAAGCGATCTCCCCACGAGGCGACATGCCCAAGAATCGCGCCCGGGATTTTTCCACCAAGGGCGCATCATGTCGTCGATCAACACGATCTCTCCTGAAAAGCTCGCGCGTCTCGTCGGCGTCGCCCACTGCCCCACGCTGATCGACGTTCGCGTCGACGACGAATGGAGAGCAGATCCGCGCTTCATTCCCGGCGCCGTTCGGTGCGCGGCGGATTCCGTCGGGCAATGGGGCGGCGCGTTCGCCGAGCGCGCTGTGGTCGTCATTGATCAGGAGGGCGGCGCTCTCGGGGCTGGCGTCGCCGCATGGCTGAGATGCGCCCGCGCCTCGTCCGCCGATCTCCTGACCGGCGGCCATCTCGCATGGGCGCAGGCGAAGCGGCCGCTTGTCCCGGGGGCGAAACTGCCGCCCCGCGACGCGCGGGGACGAACGGTCTGGGTCACGCGTTCGCGTCCGAAGGTCGATCGCATCGCCTGTCCCTGGCTTATTCGACGCTTCGTCGATCCAAGCGCCGTGTTTCTGTTCGTCTCGGCGGCGGACGTTCAAGGCGTGGCGGAACGCTTTTCCGCCACGCCCTTCGATATCGACGGCGCATTCTGGAGCCATCGCGGCGAGCGCTGCACCTTCGATACGATGCTCGACGAGTGGGACCTTGAAATTGAACCCCTGCGAAAGCTCGCCGTGATCGTTCGCGGCGCCGACACGGCGCGGCTCGATCTCGCGCCGGAAGCGGCGGGCCTGCTGGCCGCGTCGCTCGGCCTCTCTCGCATGTATACCGACGATCTCGAACAGCTCGAAGGCGGAATGCGCCTCTACGACGCCTTTTATCGTTGGCAACGCGACGCCACGGACGAGCCGCACAGCTGGCCCGCGACCAAGGCGGGGAAAGCGCCATGAACGCGCCGGTGAAAGTCCAAAGCGCGGATCATGGCGTCTCTCCGCGCGAAGCCTTCGGTGTCTGGGCGCGGATCGCCCTGCTGAGTTTCGGCGGCCCCGCCGGACAAATCGCGCTGATGCACAAGGTTCTGGTCGAGGAAAGGCGCTGGCTGTCGGAAAGCCGATTTCTGCACGCGCTCAACTATTGCATGTTGCTGCCCGGCCCCGAGGCGCAACAGCTCGCGACCTATGTCGGCTGGCTAATGCATGGAACGTTCGGCGGCGTCATGGCCGGTGGGCTGTTTGTGCTGCCGGGAGCGGCGGCGATCATGACGCTCTCTGTCGTCTATGCGCTGTTTGGCAAGGTGGGGTTTGTCGTCGCGGCGTTTTTCGGTCTCAAGGCCGCCGTGCTGGCGATCGTCGTCCAAGCGGTGACCCGGATCGGAAAGCGAGCGCTGAAGAACCGCCTGCTGCAAGGGCTGGCGGCCGCCGCCTTCGTCGCGATCTTCTTTTTCGACGCGCCCTTTCCGCTCATCATTCTCGCGGCGGGGCTCATCGGCTATTTCGGCGGGCGGGCGCATTTGACGCAATTTTCCTGCGGCGACCGCGGAGCGGCGAAGGATACGGACGGCGACAGCCTGCTCGGCGATGCGCTCCCCCGCCACGCGAGGCCATCAACCCCGCATCCATTGAAAATCGCGAGCGTTTGGCTGTTGCTATGGCTCGTCCCCGTCGCGGCCCTCTTGCTGGCGTTCGGTCCCGACAATGTCTTTAGCCAGATCGCCGTCTTTTTCAGCAAGATGGCCATGGTGACCTTCGGCGGCGCCTATGCGGTGCTCGCCTATGTCGCGCAGCAAGCGGTCGACAATTTCCACTGGCTGCGTTCTGGCGAGATGCTCGATGGCCTCGGCATGGCCGAAACCACGCCCGGCCCCTTGGTGATGGTGCTGCAATTCGTAGGGTTTCTTGCCGCCTATCGGCAACCTGGCGTCCTGCCGCGGCTCCTCGCCGGCGCGCTCGGCGGCCTGCTGACGACATGGGTGACATTCGCGCCCTGCTTTTTATGGATTTTTCTCGGCGCGCCCTATGTCGAAAAGCTGCGCGGCGACAAGGCGCTCGCCGGAGCGCTGGCGGCCATCACGGCGGCAGTTGTCGGCGTCATTCTCAATCTCGCGCTCTGGTTTTCGATCCACGCGCTGTTTCGCGAGGTCGCTCCGGTTCAAGGCCTCGGCTTCTCCTTCGAAGTTCCGACGCCTTCGAGCGTCGATCCTCTGGCGCTTTTGCTGGCGATCGGCGCCGCGCTCGCGCTGTTTCGTTTCGATCTTGGCGTCCCACGCACATTGGCCCTCTGCATGGCGGCAGGCGTGCTGTTGTTCCTGATCGGCGCATCTCCGGCGGCGGCGCAGACACTGACGGTCGTGAAAGAAAGCACGGCGTCGCAAGTCGCCGTCGATGATTCGCTCGCGCCGAAAATCCTGCTGTCCTTCGCCGCGCTTTGGCACACTTTCGCCTTCGCCGGCGGCGGCGTTCACATCGTCCACGCCTATCGGTCCTTGTTCTTCGGCGGCTACGAATCTCGTTGGGCGCGGATCATCCGGTCGGCCGACTGGCAATTGTGGGCGTCTGGCTTCGTGATCATCGGTCTTGGAATCGCGCTTTCCGGCCTCGACTATCTCACAAACCCCAAACTGTGGGCCAAAGCGACGCTGATTTGCGTCTGGCTCGCTGCGACGCAGACCATGCGTCGTTTCGCCCTGCCGAAATTCCAGCGAGGAGAAAGAGGACCGATGTTGCTCGCATCCTCAATCAGCGCCGCCTGTTGGAGTTACGGCGCCTGGCTCGGCGTGGCGAAGCCCTTGGCCAATGGCGTCGCGCCCTTTTGGGCGCTGCTCGCTGGATTCGTCGTGACGATCGTCGGTTTCATCTTTCTGACGCTTTGCTTCGAGAAGCGTCGCGACGACTTCGACCGCAAGGCGAGAGAAGGCGCGCACTCCGTAAAGGCAGGCACGCGGAATTGATCGACAACTCAAGGAGGCTGAACATGACGCAAGGCATCGACCGCAGACATTTCATCGGCGCCGCCGCAACGGCTGGCGCGGCGCTCGCGGCAAACGCGGCCCGGGCGGAAGACAAGGCCGCGCCGACGCGCAAGAGCGCGGTTCACGTCGCCGCGCCGATGCCTTTCGATCCGCAGAAAATCAAAGGTATGTCCGAGAAAATTCTCGTCTCGCATTACGAGAACAACTATGTCGGCGCCGTCAAGCGATTGAACGCCATCGCCGAACAGTTGGCGGGGCTCGATTTCGACAAGGCGCCGGGCTTCCAGATCAACGGCCTCAAGCGCGAGGAGCTGATCGCGACCAATTCCATGATCCTGCATGAAGTCTATTTCGCTGGCCTCGGCGAGGCGAACAAGCCGGGCGCGGCGCTCAACGACGCCATCGAACGCGACTTTGGCTCGTTCGACCGCTGGCGCTCCGAATTCGTCGGCATGGGCAAGGCGCTCGGCGGCGGTTCCGGCTGGGTCGTTCTCGCCTATGACAAGCATGGCAAGCGGCTCGTTAATTCCTGGGCGAACGATCACACCCAAATCATCGCCGGCGGCGATCCGGTGCTCGTCCTCGACATGTTCGAACACGCCTATCAGATGGATTTCGGTGCAAAGGCGGGCGACTATGTGAAGACCATAATGTCCGCAATCAACTGGTCCAACGCCGACCATCTATATGAGCGCTACAGTAAGGCATGACGTGGAAATTCGGATAGGACAAGCGTTCACGTCACGCATCATATCTTTCCACCAGCGATGCAGTTGGCGGCGTTTACGCGCCGCAGTCGGCAAGATTCCACGGCGCCTGGCTTGGCGTGGCGAAGCCGCTGGCTTTTGGCGTCGCGCCCTACTGGACGCTTCTCGGCGGATTCACAGCGACGATCATCGGGTTCATCGCGGTGACGCAGTATTGTGAAAAACGCCGCGTCGACGCGCATCATCACATGGCTCCGACCGCGACGCGGCGAAGCCCGTCGCAATAAACCAAGGAGACATTTCATGAAGATCGAGGCGCTGATCGTTGTCGCGGTTCTGGCTTTATCGGCGGCGTTCGCCGGCGCGGCCAACGCCGCCGACCCCACTCATGTGTTTGTCGTCAACACGCAGGACGCTTCCGTTTCGTTGGTCGAGCTTGCCGGCATGAAGGAGGTTCGCCGCATTCCCGTCGGCGCGCAGCCCTATGGCCTCGCCGTAACCGCGGACGGCGAGAAACTCGCGATCGGGGTGGAGGGCGAGGAAAAGGTCAAATTCCTGGACACGACCACATTCGAGGTCAAGGGCGAAGTCCCGATCGGGAAGATGCACAACGATCACGTCATTCTTTCAGCCGATGGGAAGCATATACTGGTGGCGAACTATTATAGCGACGACGTGATCGGCATCGACGCGGCGACGATGAAGGAAGGGTTTCGGATCAAGGAAACCAGCGCGCCGCATGTGATCAAATACGGCCCGCTTCGCAAGAACGCCTATGTCACCTGCAAGAAAATCACCGGAATAGCGATTGTCGATCCGGCCGTCCGCAAGCTCGTCAAGTTCCATCAGATCAATGTGAACCCCCGCAGCCTGACCTTCTCCGACGACGAAACGAAGCTCTACTTCGGCTCGTTCTGGGTGGATGGCTTCTTCGAGATGGAGACGGGCTCCGGCAAGGTCACGCGGCTCTTCGCGCTCGATCCCCCGAAGGATAACCGCACGCCCCGGGAAGTCACCTATCATGGCGTCGAAGCCATCGGGAACAATATCGTGCTCGCGGCCAATGAGGGGCGTTCCTATATCGACGCCGTGGACGCGACCACCGGCAAGCTGCTCGATCGGCTTACCGATGTGTCGAGCCCGTGCTGCATCGAGAGGATCCCAGGATCGGGCGACGGCAAGGTCCAGGTTCTCGTCAGCAACATCGGCGACGGGACGTTGCAGCTCGTCGAGGTTTCGCGGGAGGGCAAGCTGCGGTCGATCGCCAGGGCGCGGGTCGGCAAGGGGCCAAAGCGCGTCAGTTTCTTTGCGCCGGCGCGGGCGCCGTCCACGCCATCACCGTAATTGGGGAGCATTGCATGAAGAGGTTGCTCATCGCGAGCGCAATTGTTTCGGCGGCGAACCTCGCTCTCGCGGGGACCGACAACTTCGACGGCGCTCCCGCCGGCTCATCACCGCCCGGCTGGACGTGCGGCGTGACGGGACAAGGCTCTCCCGTATGGATGATCGAGACAGACCCTTCCGCTCCGAGCCAACCCAATGTCCTCAAACAATCCGGAGCCGGCGCGTACCCATGGTGCGTGAAGAAGGACGTTTCGATCGCCGATGGCTGTGTCGAGGTGAAATTCAAAGCCCTGGCGGGGGCCGAAGATCAAGCCGGCGGCCTCGTCAGGCGCTGGAAGAACGGCGACAACTACTACGTGGCGCGCGCCAATGCATTGGAGGACAACGTCTCTCTTTACTACGTCGAGAACGGACGCCGTATGACGATCAAATATGTCGACGCCCCTGTCGCGCGACAGCAATGGCATGTGTTGCGGGCGGAATTTTCGGGAAACGACATAGCGATCCTTCTGGATGGCAAGAAATACATCGAATTACGGGACGACCACATCTCGGGGAGCGGCTCCGTCGGAATTTGGACCAAGGCCGATAGCATAACCGCCTTCGATGATTTTTCGTCCGATGGCAAATAGGAGCGCATAAGATGTAAGAGTACGATTGGCTCGCGCTTCTTGTCATGCACGCATGTGGCGGCGCTCACGCGCCGCCTTCGTCGAATTTCCATAGGGGAATGCCAAGCTTCCGCGCCTTGTCGGCGAGGTTGGCGGAGATGCCGGAGCCCGGGAAGACGATGACGCCGATCGGCAAGGTTTCGAGCATCTGGTCATTACGCTTGAACGGCGCCGCCTTGGCGTGACGCGCCCAGTCCGGTTTGAAGGCGATCTGAGCGATCTTGCGATTGTCGGCCCAGCAGGCGGCGATGCGCTCGGCGCCTCGGGGGCTGCCGCCATGCAGCAGCACCATGTCGGGGTGCTTGGCCAGCGCTTTATCGAGCCGATCCCAGATTGCGCGATGATCGTTGAAGTCGAGCCCGCCGGTGAAGGCGACCTTGGGTCCGACAGGGAGTAAGACATCGTTTTCGGCCTTTCGTTTGGCGGCGAGAAAATCCCGACTGTCGATCATCGCCGAGGTCAGCGCGCGATGGTTGACCTTGGAGCCTGAGCGCGGGCGCCAGGCTGAGCCCGCATGGCGCTCGAAATGGTCGGCCGCGTGGTCGCGGAAAAGCTCCATGCTGTCGCGCCGCTCGATGAGCGTCTGTCCTTCGGCGATGAGGCGCTCCAATTCGACCGAGCGGATTTCCGAGCCGTCCTGTTCCTTCTGACCGCACCGCTGCGCCTGCTCATTGTCGTCGAGTTCGCGCTCGATGCGGGCAATAGCGCGGTGGAAAAGATTGACGGTCGACCAGAGTAACTCTTCAAGATCGGGTTCGAGGCGGGTGTCGCCCAATGTGGCGACGAGGGCGTCGAAAATGTCGGCGACCGCGCCGGAGATCATATGAGGTTCGGGCAGCGGTCGCGGGTCGGGCTCGTCCTGGAAGGGCCGATAGCCATGAAGCTGGAGTTCAGCGAGAACGCGATCGGTCGGGGATGGAGACTGCGGCGGCTCGAAGCCTGGGTTGTCGCGTTCGGTCGTCATTTGCGCTTTCCTTCGTCGGAGCGACCGCGACCCTCGCGGCCTTCATGGCGACGAAAGGCGGCGGGCGGCCGGGCTTGCACCCGAAGCGCCGCGAAGGGCCGAAACGAAGTGGAGGATGGCGGAAGGCTGGCTATTTTGTTCGCGCTGTAAAGCGCCCCTAGGGCGCGACGGAAAATAGTCAGCCCGCAGCCATTGCGGGCCGGACCGCTTGCCGCAAGGTCGCCCTCTATGAAGGCCTGAGCCGCGGTCCTCTCCGAAGCTTTTGGAAAGCGCGCCGAGCCGATGCGACAAGTCCGACATGAGTTCGCGCGCTACCTTCCCCGTATCGGCTCACGCCGGAAATCTCATGAAGCGGGCGACGTCGTCCGGCCCAATCTGACCCCTGATCGTCGCTCGCAGATCGTCGACGCCGAGGCGGCGAAGATCGTCGTTGAAATCGTCAAAAACCGGCGACAGGATAATCGCCTCGACCCCGGCGGCGGTTGCGCGCTCGACCAGGATCGCCGACACGTTATCGCCCGCCGCATCTTTGTCGCGAAGAATGTAAAGACGATGCAGCGATGCAGGAAACAGGATGGCGGCGAGATGCGCGGACGACAGCGCCGCAGTCATCGGCATGGCGGGCATGACGCAGCGAAGCGACAGCACGGTTTCGATGCCTTCGCCAGCCGCCATGACGTCGCGCGCCATGCCGAATCTGACGCCGTGGCCAAGGAGAGAGCCCATCGCCCGCCTCGGCGTCTCGATTGGCGCCTTGTCGTGGCGGGATGGGTCGAGCCAGGTGCGATGCGCTCCAGTGAGCTTTCCGTCGAGATCAGTGACGGCGGCGATCATTGCGGGCCAGGTCTGGGCCGCTGAACGATTGTCGGGCCGACAGTAGCAGTGCGGATGGAAGCGCAGACTTGCGGTTTCGTGCAACGCCGTAATGCCACGATGGCGCAAATACGTCTCTACGATTGTGCCCTCGATTGAGCGCGACACAGCAAACAAGCGTCGCGCCGATTCAGGCGAACCGATGGGCGTGACTGCCCGAGTCCGGAGTCGATCAGACTCGGCCGCGGTTTGCGGCAGGCTGAGAAAGCGCCGCGCCTCACTGACCACATCCCGGAAGTCGTCGAGGCGACACGCCTCGCGGATAATATCGAGCAGATCGCCATGTTCGCCCAAGGCGGCGTCAACCCAATTTCCAGCGACGCCCTTGCCGCTTTCAGGTCCGCTCAAGCGAACGAACAGGCTGCGGCCGGGCGTGTTTCGCGCATCGCCGACAAGCCAATAGTTGCCGTGGCGGCGGCCGTTGGAGAGATAATGGCGGCACACCGCCTCGGCCTCGCGCGCGAGACGGTGCGCCAGTTCTGATGCTGGGCTGGACAAATGTATGCCCTCCAAAGCGAAAGGGACCCGCCATTGCTGGCGAGTCCCTCGTGGTCGGCCTCGGGGAGGTCTATTCGGCGGCGATGTCCTGGGGATCATCCGCCGACGCCTCGTCAGAATCGCGCGCGGCGTCGATTTCGTCGATAGCCGTTTCGCGCTCTATCGCCGCCGTTTCTTCGACGGTGCTTTCGACATGGTCTGAGACGCTCGCCGTCTCCGATCCATGCAGCGCGCGACCCGGCGTGCGCAGCGGTTCGGGCAGCCAGCCAGAACCGGCGAGCATCTGTTCGGCCTCCCGCGCCAGGTCCCCTTTCTTCAACTGCTCGATGCGCTTCGCCTGTTCGGCGCCCTTGGCCTCGCGCACGGCTTCGATGATTCGCGCTTTGGTCACGCGGCCGAAGAAATTATCGGCGGTCGGCGTCCAGCCGGTCGCGGCGATGTCGAGCGACAGGACATGTGCGAGACGGTCTGCGTGAGCGATGGCCCTTGGCCGGCGGCTCCAGGCTTCATGCACAGCGTTGACGGTAAGCGAGATGCAATGGGCGAAGAGGCGTTGCTGCGTCCCGGCGTCGAAGGTCGTCAAAGCATCCCACAGATCGCCGGCATCGGCGGGAAGCTGCAGCGACCAATCGTGATGACGCGCGTCGACTTTAGTAGCGAGCGGCGTATCGCCAAGTCCCGGGGCTTGAGCGCCGAAGGCCACCGATTTCGGCTCGATCTCCAGACAGGAGTCGGAGCCGTAATGGTAGAACAGTTTCAGGCAGAAAACATGCAGCGCCGCCAGGAAGGCGACTCCTGGGTCATTGCCCACCGCTTCGCGCAGCGCCAGGGTGCGATAGGCGGTGAGTTCCGTGAGCAATTTGTCCGGCAGCGGCCGCAGACTTTCGTCCTCGTCCTCGGTTGACTCGGATTGAACCGCGCCGCCGTTCGGCGCGACAGCCTTGGAAGCGGCTAATGCTGATGAAGGCGAGGCGCTGGTCTCGTTCTCATTCTCCTGATCGGGAGCTTCCGGTTCGGTGAGCGACGCTTCGTCCTCGGGGCGGATATAGCCGCGCTCGACGCGCAGCCCGCCCGAGCCGTCAATGCTGACGAAAGCACCCGCCCGGGCGATCTCGACGGGATCGTAGCTGACTGGCCGCTCCTCGATCGCGGCGATCGCGGTCTCGATCTCGCCGAGGCGCTGATCGACTTCCTCGGGAATCTCGTCCGCAGCGGCGTGGGCTTCTTCAAGCTGCTCGGCCTCGGCGCGCAAAGCGTCGAACGTCGCGGTTTCTTCGTCCGTCAGAGGTTGGCGCTCTCCCGAGATGTGCCGCAGGCCGTAGGTATGGCCGTAAGGAAAATCGGTTGCGACCTCGACCCATTTCCAGCCCTCGGCGCGGATGGCTTGCGCGTCGCGCTCAAGTTTTTCCGCGACCAGCCCGTCCAGCAGGCGGGCGTCCTGCAGCCAGCCGCCGTCGTCGTTCTGGAACAAATCGCGCAAGACGGCACCGCCGGCGGTGGTGTAATCTTCGCCGACATATTGCGCCCGCTTGTCGCTGGCGCGCACGGCGCCCTCGGTCAGAAGCCGGCGGATTTGATAGGCTTCCTTGTTGTAGGAGCGCTGGATCGCCTCCCAGACCTGCTCCTGGCGTTCGTGGTCCGAACTGACGGTGAAACCCATGAGTTGGTCGAGCGTCATGCCATCTTCGGCGTAGATGTCGAGCAGCTTCGGGGACACAGCTGCGAGTCGCAGCCGCTGCTTTACCACATTGACGCCGACGAAGAACGCCGCCGCGATCTCCTCTTCGCTCTGACCTTTTTCGCGCAGCGCCAGAAACGCCCGGAATTGATCAAGCGGATGCAAAGGGGCGCGCTGGACATTCTCGGCGAGACTGTCCTCCTCCGGCGTTCCCTCGGTGCGCACGACGCAGGGGATCGGCGCATTGCGAGCCAGGCGCTTCTGTTTCACCAGCAATTCGAGCGCGCGGTAGCGGCGGCCGCCAGCGGGGATTTCGAACATGCCGGTCTCGGCGCCGTT
>VGDY01000101.1 GCA_016869555.1 Alphaproteobacteria bacterium
CTTACCGCTTGCGCGGCGGTTTGCTTTCTGTGGCGCTATCCCTGGGGTCGCCCCCGCCGGACCTTATCCGGCGCCGTGTCTCCGTGGAGCCCGGACTTTCCTCTGCTTGACGCAGCGGCCGTCCAGCCGACTGGCGTAAAGAGGGATAGGCGCCCCGGCGACGGAATGCAAGGAGGCGTCAAAACGTCACGTTGGAAAGCTGCGCCGGAACCGACATTTTATAGTTCGGTTCTCGCTCGGGAAACGCCGACGAAGCCGAATTCGAAAAGAGCTTTAGGGGAGTGACAATAATGCTGGCACGTCGTTCAATTTTCGCCGCTCTGGCCATGACCGCGGTCATGCTCGTAACCCCGCATATGGCGTTCGCGCAAAGCCGAAGCGAGCACCTGACGCAGGCGATCGAGGAAACAAATGAGGCGATCAAGGAGGGCAAGCAGCATAACGCCTCCTCCTTCGCCGAGCATGCGCATAACGCATGGGATCACGCCAAAGCGGCGAGCAGCGAAGATCCCAAAGGCCATATCAAGACGGCGATGAAACATCTCAGTCAGGGGCTCAAGACCGCCAAGCGCACCCATCACGCGAGCCGGATCGCGAAAGGCGTCGGTCACGCAGAAAAGGCGCTGATTCATCTCAAGGCGGCAAATCAATAATGCGGCGAGCCGCGATCCGCATCCTGCGCGTCGCGGCTCTCTCCTGTTCTAACGGACTATCCTGCGAAATCTTTCAGCGATCGTCGTCTCCATCCACTCGCCTCTCCGCCACGAATGTCGGCGATGAGCTGGCGAGAGAGTTCGGAACATTGTAAGCGTTTCACGGCTTGACGCCCGAAGCGGCGATCAGCGCTTCCCATAAACGGCGCGCGCCTGGCGATGGATGGTTCCTCATGGAGCAAAGCAGCGCCGAATCGCGCAAGCCTCGGGTCGTCATCATCGGCGGCGGCTTCGCCGGCATCGCGGCGGCGCAGGCGCTCGCCGGCTCCGGCGCGCGTATAATGATTCTGGACAGCAAAAATCATCACTGCTTCCAGCCCCTGCTCTATCAGGTCGCGACCGCGGCCCTCGCCGCGCCGGAAGTCGCGTGGCCGATCCGTCACGTCGTGCGCCGCCAGAAGGACGCGACCGTGCTTATGCTCACCGTCAGGGGCGTCGATCCGGCGCGCAAGGTCGTCAAGACCGAAAACTGCGAGATCGGCTATGATTTTCTCGTCGTCGCGACGGGGGCGACGCACTCCTATTTCGGCCATGACTGGGCGCAACAGGCGCCGGGGCTGAAAACCATCGCCGACGCGGCGCGTATCCGCCGCAGGCTGCTTCTCGCCTTCGAACGCGCCGAGCTCACGGCCGATCCCCTCGAACGCGAGCGGCTGCTCACCATCGTCATCGTCGGCGGCGGTCCGACCGGCGTCGAACTCGCCGGCGCGATCTCAGAACTCGCCCGGCGAACGCTCCCGCCTGAATTTCGCCGCGCCGATCCAAGCAAGACGCGCATCATCCTGCTCGAAGCGGGGCCTCGCATTCTGGCAAGCTTCTCGGAACGGCTCTCCAATTACGCGCGCGATTCGCTCGAAAGAAACGGCGTTGACGTGCTGACGGACACGCCGGTCGATCGCATTTTCGAAGACAGAATCGTCGCGGGAGAGAAGGAGATCGCCGCGGGCGTGATTCTCTGGGCCGCCGGCGTGCAGGCGTCGCCCGCGGCGAATTGGCTGGGCGTCGACGGCGATCCAAGCGGGCGCATCGCGGTGAATGGGGACTTGACGGCTCCCGGCCTGCCCGACGTCTATGTGATCGGCGATCTGGCGTTTCTGACGAGTCCCGACGGGGCGCCGGTTCCGGCGCTTGCCGCTTCCGCCAAGCAAATGGGCGCATACGCCGGACGCGCCATCCGGCTGCGTCTCCAGGGACGCGCGCCGCGCAAAGCCTTCTGCTATCGCGACTACGGCGCTCTGGCGACGATCGGCCGCAACTCGGCGATCGTCAAGCTCGGGCGGCTGGAATTGACCGGCTTCCCCGGCTGGCTCTTCTGGAGCGTCGTGCATATTTATTTTCTGGTGAATTTGCGCAGCCGTATCTTCGTCGCGATGAGTTGGATCGCGACCTATCTGACGAGCCATCGCGGCGCCCGGCTGATTATCCGCTAAGAGCGCGCGCTTGGCGGCGACAACGCGTCTGGCGCGCTCCAGTGCGCGGCCCCGCCAGATTTCCGCTTCAAGCCGGAATGGATTAAATCCTCGGCATGAATGCGGCGCGGGATGAGGAAGAGCGAGCGCGAATCGTCGACATCCTGGCGCCCGTCGCCGTCGACGCCGCCTATTCCTATCTGGCGCCGGCGGCGATGCGGCTTCAGCCGGGCGACAGCGTCATCGCCCCGCTCGGCAAGCGCGAGGCCTATGGCGTCGTCTGGTCCGTCGAGGCCGCGCCCGGCGCGCGCGGCAATCTCAAGACGATCAGCGCCCGCCTCGACCGGCCGCCGCTGTCGCAAACATTGCGCGGCTTCATCGACTGGCTGGCGCGCTACACGCTGACGCCGCGCGGCATGGCGCTTCGGCTCGCGACGCGCGCGGCCGAAGACGCCGGACCGGAAGCGCCGCGCACGCTCTATCGCGCGAGCGGCGCGGCGCCCGAAAGATTGACGCCGACCCGCGCGAGAGTTTTAGCGGCGGCGGAAGGAGGCGTCGCCTTTTCAAAGAAAGCGCTCGCCGAAGCCGCCGCCTGCTCGACCGGCGTCATCGACGCGCTTGTCGACGAGGGCGCGCTGGAGGCGGTCGCCGCGCCGCCTGAGCCGATCGCGCCGAAGCTCGATCCCCTGTTCGCGGCGCCGGTCTTGGAGCCCGCGCAGCGAGAGGCCGCAGAAGCGCTGAAGGCGGCGCTCGCCGCGCCGGCGTTCAAACCCTTCCTGCTCGAAGGCGTCACCGGCTCCGGCAAGACCGAAGTCTATTTCGAGGCGATCGCCGCGGCGCTGCAAGCCGGCGGACAGGCGCTGGTCATGATGCCGGAAATCGCGCTCACCGCGCAGTTTCTCGAACGATTCGCCGCGCGTTTCGGCGAGAAGCCGGCCGAATGGCATTCGGGAATCAGCGCCCGCAAACGCGCGCGCATCTGGCGCGGCTGCGCGACCGGCGACGTGTGCGTGGTCGTCGGCGCGCGCTCGGCGCTGTTCCTGCCCTTTTCGAATTTGCGGCTGATCGTCGTCGATGAGGAACATGAAGGCGCCTACAAGCAGGACGATGGCGTCAGCTATCACGCGCGCGACATGGCGGTGGTGCGCGCGCGGATGGAGCAGGCGCCCATCGTTCTCGCCTCTGCCACACCGTCGATCGAAACCCGCGTCAACGCCATGAGCGGGCGCTACGGCTATCTCAAGCTCGATTCGCGGGCGCGGGCGCGGCTGATGCCGACGCTGGAATCGATCGACATGCGCAAGGAAGGCCCGCCGCGCGGCCGATGGATCGCGCCGCGCCTCGCTCTGGCGGTCGGCGAAACCATCGCGCGCGGCGAGCAGGCGCTGCTCTTTCTCAATCGGCGCGGCTATGCGCCGCTGACGGTCTGCCGCGCCTGCGGCCACCGCTTCCGCTGCACGCAATGCGACGCCTGGCTGGTCGAGCATCGCTTCCGCCGCGCGCTGATGTGCCATCATTGCGGCCATGTCGAGCGCCGTCCCGACATATGCCCCGAATGCGGCGCCGAGGATTCGCTCGCCGCCTGCGGGCCCGGCGTCGAACGGCTCGCCGAAGAGGCGGCGACGCTCTTTCCAAACGCCCGCATCCTCGTTCTCTCGTCGGATTTTCCGGGCGGCGCCGACCGGCTGCGGCGCGAATTGGAGGAGATCGCCAAGGGGGCCTTTGACATCGTCATCGGCACCCAGCTCGTCGCCAAGGGCCATAATTTTCCTTATCTCACGCTCGTCGGCGTGATCGACGCCGATCTTGGCCTGGGCAGCGGCGACCCGCGCGCCGCCGAGCGCACATTTCAGCTGCTGAATCAGGTCACAGGGCGCGCCGGGCGCGGCGACAGGCCGGGACGCGCGCTGATCCAGACCTTTCAGCCGACGCATCCGGTGATCGGGGCGCTGCTCTCGGGAGACGCCGAGCGCTTCTATAAGCAGGAGATCGCTGTGCGCGAGCGCGCCGGACTGCCGCCCTTCGGCCGTCTCGCGGCGCTGATTGTTTCCGCCAAGGACGCCGCCACGGCGGAAGCGCATGCGCGCGCGCTCGTTCGAGCGGCGCATGAATTGCCGCCGTCGCCGCGCTACAGAGTCGCCGCGCCCGGCGCATGGCCCGAGGAGAATGAAATCGCGCTGCTCGGCCCGGCGGAAGCGCCGATCGCGCTGATTCGCGGCCGCTATCGATTCCGGCTGCTCGCCAAGGGGCCGCGCGGCGCCGACATGCAGGCGTTCTTGCGCGACATGCTCGCCGCCGGGCCGAAAGAACGGGGCAGCGTGCGCGTGCAGGTCGACGTCGACCCGCAGAACTTCTCGTAAAGAAGCTACCCGCCGACGACGCGGGCGACGATCCTCGCCGTATAATCCACCATCGGAACGATCCGCGCGTAGTTGATCCTTGTCGGGCCGATGACGCCGAGCGCGCCGATGATCCGACGTTCGCTGTCGCGCAGCGGCGCGGCGATCATCGACGAGCCGGAAAGCGAGAAGAGCTTGTTCTCCGAGCCGATGAAAATGCGCACCCCTTCGCCCTCTTCGGCGCGCTCCAGGAGATCGATGACCTCGGTCTTGGTCTCGAGATCGGCGAACAGCAGCCGAACGCGCTCAAGATCGGCGGCGGCGGTCAGGTCTTCGAGAAGATGCGCCTGGCCGCGCACGATCAGCTGGCGCGATTCGCCCATCGCGCCGGCCCAGGTCGCGAACCCCGCTTCGACCAGGCGGGCGGCAAGTTCGTCGAGCTCCCTCTGCGCCGCCCGACGCGAGCTTTCGATGCTCGCTCTGGCCTCGGCGATCGTCCTTCCCGAAACCCGCGCGTTCAGATAGTTCGCGGCTTCGGTCAGCGCCGAGGCCGGAAGATCGCGCGGGACGGGTATCACCCGGTTCTCGACCGACCCGTCGTCGGCGACCAAAATCACCAGCGCCCGCTCCGGCTCGAGCCGAACGAAATCGATCTGCTTTAAACGCGCATTGTCCTTGGAGGCGACGACGACGCCGGCGACGCGCGTCAGTCCAGAGAGCAGACTCGTCGCTTCGGCGAGGACGCCGGCGAAATCATGGTCCTTGGACGCCGCCTCGACCTCGGCGGCGATGCGGGCGCGTTCGTTTTCTTCGAGATCGCCGATTTGCAGCATCGAATCGACGAAAAAACGCAGGCCAAGCTCGGTCGGGAGCCGCCCCGCGCTGGTGTGCGGCGCGTAGATGAGGCCGAGCTCCTCAAGATCCTGCATGACGTTGCGCACCGAGGCGGGCGACAGCGTCATCGGCAGGAGCCGGGCGAGATTGCGCGAGCCGACCGGATCGCCGGAGGCGAGATAGCTGTCGACGATCTGTCGGAAAATTTCGCGGGCGCGCTCGCTGAGCTGCGAAAGGCTCGAAGCCGAAGGATGGGCAAGCGGGGGATTGCGGATCATTCCCCAACACTATCGCATCCGGTCCCCAAACGAAAAAGCCCGGCCGCGAGGCCGGGCTTCGTCGACGTCGGGGAGGACGGTCGATCAGAGGCCGAGATCAGGCATGCCGATCAGCGCGCCGAAGCTCTTGAGCTGATAGTTCACGCCGATGCGGGCGATGTTCGTATCCAGATAGTTACCGGTGCCGGTGCGGTAAGCGAGGGGGAAGGCGAGGTTCGCGCTGGAGGCTCCCTTCATGCGGGTGAAGATGTATTCCGCCTTGACGGTCCAATTGTCGAGGATGGCGTATTCGATGCCCGCGCCGATGGCGAAGCCGCCCTGCCAGGCGGACTGGCTGACGGGGAACAGCCCTCCCCACTGCTGGCCGTAGGGAAGCACCTTGCCATAGGCCAGGCCGCCGGTGATGTAGGGCAGAAACCGGCCATAGGCATAGCCGAAGCGCAGACGCTCCATGCCGAACCATTGCAGGCGCGTGCTGGCGCCGGCGCCGCCAAAAAACGTCCCCGCATTCGTCGCGCGAACGTCGGCGTAGTTGAATTCGCTTTCGTAACCGGCGACGAGACCGTTCGCGAACACCCAATTGTAGCCGTTCTGGTAACCGATCAAATAACCGCTCGTGCCGATCGAACCGGAGGTCGGAATCCCTAGGAAGGCTGTGGGCGTGAACAGATATGTTTGCGAATAATGGCTGGACACGCCGCCAGCGTAAGAGCCGCTGATGCCGATGTGGAAGCCTTCCCAGCTGAAGGCCGGCGGCGGCGGAGGCGGCGGAGCCTTGTAGTGCGGAAGGTCGGCCGCCGAAGCGGCGGTGACCGCGAGAACTGACGCGAAGGCGCCAACAATCAAGGTTTTGAAAGACATCTAAGGCGCCTCCAATAAGCCCGTCCTCTCAGGACGAACGGCAGTTTCAAAGGCAAACTATCATCATCAATCCTAAGACGTAATGAGCGCTCCGGGCTGGAACGGCGTTTTTCCGGCGCCGTTGCCGATGCGCCACACCTTCGCGCAACGCCCTGTTTCTCAAGCCCTATTCTCTGCGCCGGCGCTGATCAGCGCCGCCGCCAGCACGCCGAGGCTCGCCTTATAGGCGGAAAGCGAGAAGCGCTGCTCGTAATAGCGGCGCGCCGGACTGACGCGACGCGCGGATTCGTCCAAAGGCGCGATCGCGGCCGCCCGGCGCAGCGCATCGGCGAATTCCAAGGCGGAATCGGCGATGACGACGCCCGGCAGGCGCAGCGCCTCCTCATCCATTCCCCGCATCGCCTGCGTGGTCGCGATCAGCGGCAGACCGCTCGACAGCGCTTCGACCGACTTGATCGACAGCCCGGTGCCGCTGATCGTCGGCAGCAGCGCGATCCGCGCATTGGCGTAAACCGCGCGGGGATCGTCGACCCTGCCCAGGAACCAGTCCTTATACGCCGCGTATTCCTGCGGCGCCTGCGAACGAACGCCGGCGTCGACATTCCCGACGATCTTCACCGCGACGCCTTGCGTTTGCGGCGCGACCTCGCGCAGGAACCAGATCACGCTTTCGACATTGGCGGTATTGTTGCTCGCGACGAGAACGATGTCTGGCCCGCCAGGGCCGGTCGGCGCCTCGGGAACGGCGGGATAGAGCAGCGCATGGGCCTTCTCGGGCAGCAGACCGCGAAAGGTTTCGGCCTCCTGCGCGTTAAGATGCAGCAGGAGATCGGCCCCGCGCATCGCGTCGAGTTCGCGCGCCAGCATCGACTCATAGGTGGCGCGGGGCGACAGCCAGGGCATGGTTTCGTTGATCAGCGCGAATTGACGCGCCTGCAGATCATGCGTGTCGAGCAGGATCGGGGCAGTCCCGCGCGAGAGCCGGCGCGCGATCGGCATCAGAAAAAAATGATTGCAATGAACGAGATCGAAACGCGCGCCGTCGAGGCCGGGCGACAGAATCGTGCGCTCGGCCATGCCGAGACGCACCGCCGCCTGATCGCCGTGGATATAGGGCCACAGCACATTGCGTAGAAAGCGCGGCGAGAACAATGCGAGAAGCGGCGCGCCGCCATAATGGCGGGGAGCGCCGTCAAGCTCCGGGGTCGCCCGCTTGAACGCCTTCCATATCCAGTTCCGGCCTGGAACGAAGCCCGGATCGGAACTGATTGAGATTGGAAAAACCTCGGCGCCCAGGGCGCGATAGGCGGCGATCTGGCCGAGGACGACGCGGTAGGTGCCGCAGGAGTGCCAGGCCGGATGGATGAGCGCGACGCGCCGGCCGCGAAGCGGACGCTCGGCGCACGCCGAGCGGTCACTCGAAGAAGCGCTCAACCCGATCCTCCAACTGGCGCACGCCGCAGCCTAATCAGACTTCGGGCGTTCCGACAATCTTGCCCGGCGCGTTTGAACGACCCTGAAATGTGAGATGTTCAGAGCTCGGCGGCGGCCGTCGCCAGGGCGCGCGCATACGCCTCCTGACTGAACGAATCTTCATACAGGCGGCGGGTGTCGCTCTGCTCCGGCGCCGCCGCCTCGCCGCGTTCGGCCCGCGCCTCAGCGTCGCGCCAAAGCTGCGCGAATTGCTTGGCGTTTTCAGCGAGCGCGACATTGCCCAATTTCGCCGGATCGACCTGCATGCCGCGAAACGCCAGCGGCGTCGCGACAAGCGGCGCGCCGCAGGACAGCGCCTCGACCGCCTTGATCGAGAGGCCATGGCCTTCGACGGTGGGCAGCAGCACGCCGCCGGCATTGGCGTAAACCGCGCCAATGTCGTCGACCCGGCCTTTGAACAAGGCGCGGTGCGCCTCGTAGAGACCGGCGTCGCGCCGCTTCACGCCGCCGTCGATATTGCCGTAAATCGCGACGCGCGCGCCGCCCGCCAATGGGACGACCTCTTCCAGGAACCAGCGCAGGCTGACGTAATTTCCGTAATTGTCGCTCGCGACGATGATGATGTCGCGTCCGCGCGCCAATGGGGCCGACAGCACGGCCGGATAGATCAGCGCGTGCCGAACTTCCGGCAACAGCTTCTGGAAATCGCGATGCTCCTCTTCATTGAGGTGCGCGCAGAGATCGGCGCGGCGCATCCATGAGAGTTCGACCTCCAGCATGTCGTCGTAGGTCGCATAGGGCGGAATGAAGAAGCCGCCCTTGTTACGCAGCATATATTGGCGCGCCTGAATGTCCTGCGTCTCCAGAACGACAGGAACTTTACGTCCGCGCATCAGCGTCTCGACGAAAGGCAGCGTGAAATAATGATTGGCGTGAACAAAGTCGATCGTTTCGCTCTCGAATTCTTCCGGCAGCGGCGTGCGCCTGGCGAGTTCGATCAGCCAAGACGCCTGATCGCCGTGAATCAGTCGCCACCAGCCGTTGACGAGAAGTCGCGACGCCAGGGCCGAGAAGCGCGCGCCCGAATAATAGCGGCGGTCGGCGCCGATGTCCTGCGAAGCTTCGATATAGGCCTGCCAGCGCGCGCCGCGCGGCGGGCGAGGCGCGAGATCGTCCATCATCGCCACGGAAATGACGCGCGCGCCGAGCGCCTTATAAGCGGCGATCTGACTGACGTTGACCTGATAGCTGCCGCAACTGTGCCAGGCGGCGTGAACGACGGCGACGGTCTTGCCGGCGAAAGGGCGCGGCTTTGCGCCCAGGGACGCCGCCCGGCCTGTCGCGGATGAAGAGATTTGACTCATCGTTTCAGACATGGCGCTGCAACATGGCGGTCGGTTCAAATTCCTCACTAAATTCGCGCGCATGGCCGCGCCGCTAGGGGCGGCCCCAACCGGCTCGTCGCCCGATGCCGGGAGCCCTCTTGCATTTGCCCGCCCTTTTCAAATACATCCCCTATATGAGGCTTCGCTTCCCGTATCCAGTCTTATCGCCCGAGAGCGCGACGGCGCCAAGCGACGTCCCGGTCAGGCGGTACGGGGTCGCCATCGTCGGCAACGACAAAATCATCGACTGGCTGCTGCCTTTCCTGGAAAGCTACCGAGACACTAATTCCTCATTACCGCTGTATCTCATTCCCTATGACGACAATGTCGCCATGACGCGCCGCGCCGCGGAGATTTACGGCGTACATTACGTCGGCGAAGAGCCGACCGAAATCGACAAGCTCTCGCATGAACTTTACCCGGGCGTCTTCAACAGCAACCGCCGGCGATTGCGAAAGCTGCAGGCGCTCTCCCTGCCGCTCGACGAAGTCGCCTATGTCGACGTCGACGTCATTCTGTTTCGCGACTTCACGCCGCTCTTCGGCCGGCTGGAAAAGGGCAGGATGGAGTTCATCGTCGCCTCGCCGAGCTTCGAATATGTCTACAACGACAGGCGCGACCGTTACCCATTCTTGAAGGACGCGCTGCTCTTCAATGACGGCTTCTGGGTCACCTCCAACCAATATCTGAAACTCTCGGACTTCATCGACACGATCCGCGACGACGCCGCGATCTTCCACGACGTGCGCAAGCGCGGCCAGCTCTTCGCCCAGCCACTGGTCAATTTCGTCACCCATCGCCGCGGCGTCAAAATCGAACTCCTGCCAAATGTGGTCTCAGGCGCCTCGCACGAAAGCTTCTACAAGGCGCCGGGCGTCGAATTCAAGAACGGCAAGCCCGTCGACTACGAGGGCAAGGAAATCTATTTCGCGCATTGGGCGGGCGCCACCGCCCTGCCGAAAAACGGCGTCTTCGACGAGGCGTGGACAAGATATTCGAAGGCCGCCTGGGCGAGGTTCAAGCAGTGACGCCTGGAGGCTTGCATCGCGGCCGGCTTCCCGCCAAAGCGTTGCTTTTCCCTTTGCGCCCTGCGACGCGGATGTTCTTTTCCGCGCGAAACCACGAACGATAGCGCGGAGGCCCGCCATGCCGCGCCTGTTGTTCCTTTATCTGTTCAAGCGCATCGGGTTTGGCGTGCTCGTCGTGCAGTTCGCGCTCTCGATTCCCGTCGTCCTGTCCTATCTGCTTTATCAACTGCCGCCCGCCGCGGTGCGCGGCGGCCTCGTCATCCCTGCCCTGATCGGCGTGACGCCGACGGTGGCCTATGTGACGCTCCCGATGGCGGTCGGCGTCGCCACCGCGCTCGAATTCGGCCGTATGGCGAGCGAAGGCATGATCGCCGTTCTCTATGCGTTGCGCCTCTCGGTCTGGGCCATCTGTCGCCCGGCGCTGGTGCTGGCGGCCGGCATCGTCGTGCTCGGCTATCTGCTCGCCAATTTCGCGGCGCCGCACTATTCGAGCGAAATGCAGGACGTGCTCAATGTCGTGCGCAATTCACTCAACCACCGCATGCTCGACGCCGCGCATTTCTACACTTTCGATAATGGCGTGAAGACGCTCTACATCGAGCGCTGGGAGACGCCCGACCTTGCGGTCAATCTGTTCGTTCGCCAGCTTTCAATTGAAAAGATGCAGGAAGAGACGGTGACCGCGGCGCGCGCTGAGTTTCGCCGCAATGAATCAGGCGTCATCGTTGCGCTCTCCAATGGCAGCATCCAGACGCGCTCGCTGACCACCAACGACGTGCGCATCGCCAGTTTTGACGAATACGCCATGGCCTTGCCGATGCAGGGCAGCGCGTCGCTGCCCGACCGCGGCTGGCGGGGGGTCTATGAACTCTCCGCCGGCGATTTTCTCGGCAATTACGCGGCTGCGAAGCGCGATCCGCGCCAACTCGGAGAGTGGACGGCCGAGGCGGCGAAGCGCTTCGGCGTGCCGACGCTCGCCATCGCCCATACGCTGCTCGCGATGGCGCTGGTTCTGACCTTCGGGAACATTACCGGCCGGCGCGGCGCGGCGGGCGGCCTCGCCACGATCGCGATTCCGGTCGTGCACATCGGCTTTCTGGTCGCGCTCGAATCGCTGCTGCGACTCAACGGGCTGTTCGTCCTGCTTCTCGGCGCGCTCGCCGCCGCCGAAGTCGGCGTGTCCGTCTGGCTGATCGCGCGACTCAATTTTAGCCCGAAGCCAAAGCGCCTGTTCGGCGGGCGCGCGACTTCCGCCGCGCGCGACGCCTATGCGACGCCGCTCGCGTGATCCTCTTCGGCCAGCATGGCGCGACGATAATCGGCGATCACCTTCTTTGGATCGCCGACCTCGCGCACGACGCCGCCCTCGAGCCAGAGCACGCGGTCGCAGAGCGAGGCCAGAAAGTTGAGATCATGCGAGACCATCAAGATGGTGCCGGTCCTGGCGAATTCAGCGATGTATCTTTCGCATTTGCGCTGGAAGATTTCGTCGCCGACCGACAGCGCTTCGTCGACGATGAGCACGTCGGCCTTGGCGTAGGCGCAGATGCCGAAGGCGACGCGCGCGATCATGCCCATCGAATAGGTGCGCATCGGCTGTTCAAAGAAAGGCCCGATGTCGGCGAAGGCGGCGATGTCGTCGATGCAGGCGTCGACCTCCTTGCGCGACAGACCCAGGATGGCCGCGCCGATGCGGGCGTTTTCGCGCCCGGTCAGCAGACCGTCAAATCCGGAGCCGAGCGCCAGAATCGGCGCAATTCGGCCGGCGACCCTGAACTCGCCCTTCGTCGGCTGGGTGATGCCGCACAGAATTTGCAGTAGCGTCGTCTTGCCGGCGCCGTTGCGTCCGACGATGCCGACGCGCTCGCCCTTCTCCACGGTGAAATTGACGTCATGGAGCACCCATTTGTCCCTGTAGAACTTCTTCCACAGGCCAAACAGGATCTGCTTGAGCTGGTCGTTCTGATGCGCATAGAGCTGGAAAGCCTTGCCGACGCCCGCGCAGAGGATAGAGGGCTCAGATGACATCGACGATGACCGACTTGTAGCGCATGAAGAATTGATAGCCGCCTATGAATACGGCGTATGAGATCGCGACGAGCGCGAGATAGCCGAACACGTTCGGCACGGTCCCGTCGAGCGCGACGCTCCGCAGCATCTCGATGTAATCGCCGACAATATTCAGTCGCAGCCAGAGCGCCACCGATCCGGACATGGCGGCGATCTGGTCCAGGCGATAAAAGATCGGCGTCGCGAACATCAGCACCGGCACGATCGAAGCCATGATATGGGCGACATCGCGCGTGAACGCCCCGAGCGCCATCAGAAACCACACGACGCCCAAAATGAATAGGAAGAAGGGCGCGACGAGTAACGGCGTCAGCACGATTGTCAGGGGAAGCGTGCCGGCCGTCAGCAAGCGAAAGACGATGTAAACGGCGAAGGCCACGCCGGCATAAGTGAAGGCGCGGATGGTGGCGGTCCAGGCGATGGTTTCGCTGGGGAAAATCGACTTCTTAACGAAGTTGACATGCTCGTGCAGAAGCATCGGCGCGCGATAGGCGAGTTCGCTGAATAGATTGAAGGCGATCAGCCCGATGAAGATCGAGCTCGCATATTCGGTGACGCTCATGCCGGCGGAAAGCTGCGGAACGGTGAGCGAGAACAGCGCCGTATAGGTGAGCAGCATGAAAAGCGGCGAGATCACCGCCCAGAGCGGTCCCAGCGCCGAGCCGCGAAACCTGGAAATGAATTCCCGCCGCACGACGGCGCGGATAAGCTCCCGATTGCGCCAAGCCCGTTCAAAGGGCGCGACATAGACAGGAGGAATCGAGGCGAGCAAGTGTCGGCGCATCCTTTCAGACTTGGACCGTGATCTCGAAAAGCGCAGCGCGTCCGCTTATCACGATCACGCGCCGGTTGGGCGCCGGCGTGACCGGCGCGGCGTCGCCCGCATAGACCAGTTCAGCCTGCCTCATGTCAATGGCGGCGCTCAACCCTTAAGAGGGGACAGGCATGGAATTTCGCGCGCAATGTCTTCGCAGCCGGCCATGGTGACTCGTCGGGAGGCGATCGCCGGGCTGGCATCTCTCGGGGCTGTGACGATCCTGCCGGGCGGCGGAGCGGCGCAAGAGCCGCCTTACCTGCTGGGCGAATGGACCGGCGACAGTTTCGCGCCCATGCATGCAATCCGCGACGGGCTCGCGCGCGCGCCGCTGCCGCCCACGGAGCGGCGCGTCGAAATCGCCGTGATTGGCGGCGGCCTCGCTGGCCTCGCCGTCGCCTCGCTCCTGCAAGATCGCGACCTCATCGTCCTGGAGCGCGAGTCGGAGCCTGGCGGCGTCGCCAAATCGAAGCGCTGGCGCGATGTCGACTATGCCCTTGGTTCTGCATATATCATTGATCTTGCAGAGAATTTCGGCAGATTCTATGAGACGCTCGGTCTCGCGCCGCGAAAGGTCAGCGCGCCAGTAGACACGGCGCTGACCGGCGTCGCCGGCGAAGGCGATCCTCGGGACGGGGAATGGCGAAGCGCCTATGACGACCTCAAAGCGCTGTTGCGCCGGCTCCGCGATAGTCCGGACTTCCCAGGGATGCCGATCTCCCAGGCGTCGGCGCCGGCGCTGGCGCTGGACAGGCTGTCCCTGCTCGATTTCCTGCGCGGTGAGCATATCGACGCCGAACTCTTCAGGTTCCTCGACGCCTTTTGCCTGTCGGCCCTCGGCGCGCCTGCGGCCGAGATTTCAGCCTATGCCGGCGTCAATTTCCGGGGATGTCCCGCTTGATGTTGAAAAGCGGAAATCGGCGTTGCTGGCCTGAATGCTATGCGGCTTTCGCGGTTTGAGCAAGATGCTCGTTCGATGGGACGGCGTTCGCCATGCGCTTTGCGAGCGCC
>VGDY01000102.1 GCA_016869555.1 Alphaproteobacteria bacterium
GCTTGCCCAGATCGACTCCGATTCTGATAAACTTGTTCATGGACGGCCTCCCTCTCTGTGGCGCTCCGGCGACCACGTCTTGGCACTTTAGATGCCGTTGAGGCGGGGCCGTCCACCCCATCATTCCCGGCAGGCCGAAGGCCTGACCGGGAATCCAGAGCTGACCCAGGAACGCTGGATTTGCTCTGGATTCCCGATCGCGCGCGTTGCGCGCGTCGGGAATGACAGCCCCAGCTCTCAACCGAACTCGTACCCTATTCGCGCGGCTCGGGCTGGCGTTCCTCGACCGGATGGCCGGCCTGCTCCCAGGCGTCGGCGCCGGGCGGATACCACAGCACATTGGTATAGCCGAGCGTCAGCGCGCGTTTCGCCGCGTTCCACGACGCCCAGCAATTGGTGCGGCAATAAAAGACGAGCGGCTTCGATTTGTCGCCGCCGCTCGCGCGCGTCAGTCCTTGCTCGAAATAGCGCGCCATCGGTTCGGACAATTCGCCAAAGCCGGTGTCGGGAAGCCAGATGCTGCCGGGAATGTCGAAGCGCTTGGGATCGCGCCACACCGCGTTCTTGGGCAGGCCTTCGGGCTTGGGCGGACGCGACAGCGCGTCGATGAAGACTGCCTTCTTTCCGCTCCACAGTTCAAACGCCTGCGGCGTGTCGAGCACCATCGCGCCCTTGAGCGTCGCCGGCGTCGGCGCATGATAATTGTCCATGCGATAGGAATCCGGCTCCGGCGGCGTTTCAGCGTAAGCCGCCGCGGCGAAAAGGCCGAACGCCGCAAAAAGCAGAAGGCGGCATGCCTGACGGTTGATTGAGTTCATCGCGCGACCGTGATGGCATGTCCCGACTCATCGAGCAACGGCACGCCGTAATCGAGAAGTATGCGCTCCAGCTCCGCCTTGTTCTGCGCGATCAGCGTATTGAGTTCGCGCTTCCAGTTCTGATCGGAATGGCGAACCCCGAAGCCGATGCGAAACGCCATGCGGGCGCCGGCCGTCTCCGGCAGCGGGGTCACATTCAGCTTCTCGCTCGAATGTTTGGCGTAATAGCCGGCGATCGGCCCCCACAGCAGCGCGATGTCGATCTCCTTTTTTTCGAGATCGTGGATCATCGCCGCGCCCGAGGATTCAACGCGGGTGTCGACCATCAGCGCATAGGGCTTCACCGACGCCATCAGGCCGTTCATCGCCAGCACATTGCCGGGCGGCGTATTGGCGACAAGACCGATACGACGCTGCTTTTCCTTCAGTCGCGGATCGTCGAGCGAATTGACGCCGTCGAGTTCCGAGCCCGCGCGGGTGACGATGGCGTAGGTCGTGCGGTAATAGGGATTGGTCGGCTGGACCAGATCATTGCCCTGCGGCATGCCGAGGATGACGTCGCAAAGATGCGCGTTGAGCGTGTTGCGCACGAAGCCCGTGGCGCCGGGATAATAGCTATAGGCGAGTTCCTTGCCGATCTTCTTCGCCAGGAATTCGGCGATGCGGTTCTCGAAGCCTTCGCCCTTATCGTTCGAGAAGGGAAGATTGTTCGGATCGGCGCAGACGCGCAAAGTCTTGGGATCGACGAGTTCGATCGAGCCCTGATTGTCGTCGCCCTTGGCGCCGAAATCCGGCCCCAGATGCTGTGCGCAGGCGGGCGCCGCCGCAAGAAAAATTGCGGCGGCGTAAGCCCGGGAACGCCGCGCGGCCAGGCCGCGCCGGCGATTGTTCAAACCGATCATGCGATCGTTTCGACGCACTTACTTCTGAGCCATGCACTCGGCCTCGGCCTTGGCGAAGGCCTCGGGGCGATCCTCTTTCTTGCCCGGACGGCCGGGCTCGATCGCGCCGGTCGAGAGCGCGCGCAGGTAAACATATAGGTCGTCGATATAGCAGGAGGCGTTCTTGTTTTCGGCGAAGGCCGGCATGACGCTGTTGCCGTTCTGGCGGCCGCCGATGACGATGCCGGCGAATTCCGCGTAATTGAAATTCTTCACCGAATCCTTGAGGGCCGGCGCATAGGTGGAGCCGCCGCCGTTCGGGCCATGGCAGACGTGGCATTCCGCGTGATAGCGGCGGTAGCCGGAGAAGGTGTACCAGTCCACCTTGCCGTCGGGGCCGACATTATAGGTTGGGTCGCCTTTGGCGTCGAAATATTTGCCGTCGGTCGATTTGACGGATTTGGGATCTCCCGGCGGATCGGCCATCGCGGAGCCTCCCGCGCATAAAATGACGCCCAGAGCCAATGCTCCGGCCAGCGGCGATCTCATTTCCTGTCTCCTTGGTCTCTTTTCACACACTTTAAACGCCGACGCTCGGCGGCGCACCTTAACGGTGCGCGCCGAGCGCCGACCTTGGTTAACTTCGCGTCTCGCTTAATTCGGCAGAGCGAAGACCGTCAAGACGCCGCCGAGCGCCGTATAATTGGCGAGCGACGCATAGTTTCCGACGGCGCCGAGGCCTTCGTTGCTCTTCGAAAGGCCCGCCGCGAGGCCGATGCCGGCCCAGCCGCCGACGCCCGAGAGCACCGCGACATATTCCTTGCCGCCCGACTCATAGACGGTGACGTTGCCGATGATTCCCGACGGAGTCTTATACTTATAGAGCTCCTTGCCGGTTTTCGTGTCGACGGCCTTCAGATAGCCTTCCAGCGTGCCGTAGAAGGTGACGCCGCCGTCAGTCGACGTCGCGCCGCCCCAGGCCGAGAACTGCTCCTTGTTCGACCAGACGATCTTGCCGGTCTTGGCGTCCCACGCGATGAAGTTGCCGGTGTGGGTCTCGCCTTTGTCCTTGCCCGCCGGGAACATTTCCAGCGTCGCGCCGACATAGGGCTGGCCCGCCGTATAGCTCACGCGGAACGGCTCATAGTCCATACAGACGTGGTTGGTCGGCACCAGGAACAGACCGGTCGCCGCGTCATAGCTCGCCGGCTGCTGGTCCTTCGAGCCAAGCGCCGCCGGGCAGACATATTGCGTATTGACGTCTTCGCCGTTGTGCTCGGTCGAATATTTGTCGACGACCAGCGGACGGCCATAGGTCTTGGACGATTTGTCCATGTCAACCTTGGTCGCCCAATTCACCGCCGGATCGAATTTCTCGGCGACGAGCAGCTCGCCATTGGTGCGGTCCAGCGTATAGCCGAAGCCGTTGCGGTCGAAGTGGACGAGCGTCTTGCGCTTCGCGCCGCCGATGTCCTGGTCGGCGAGAATCATCTCGTTGATGCCGTCAAAGTCCCACTCGTCGTGGGGCGTCATCTGATAGAGCCACTTCACCTTGCCGGTGTCGAGGTCGCGCGCCCAGACAGTCATCGACCAACGATTGTCGCCCGGACGCTGCTTCGGATTCCAGGTCGAGGGGTTGCCGGAGCCGTAGTAGACGAGATTGAGGTCCGGATCATAGCTATACCAGCCCCAGGTGGTGCCGCCGCCGGTCTTCCACTGCTCGCCTTCCCAGGTCGTGATGCCCGAGTCCTTCTCGACCGCCTTGCCGAGATGGGTGGTCTTGCCCGGCTCGATGAGCGTGTCGGCGTCGGGGCCCATCGAATAGCCGCGCCACGCCTGCTGGCCGGTCTTGACGTCATAGGCGGTGATGTGGCCGCGCACGCCGAACTCGCCGCCGGCGATGCCGACGAACACCTTGTCCTTGAAGACATGCGGAGCGGCGGTCGAGGTCTGGCCCTTCGACGGGTCGCCGTTCTTGACCGACCAGGCAAGCTTGCCGGTCTTGGCGTCGAGCGCGACGAGCGTGGTGTCGGCCTGCGCCAGGAAAATCTTGCCGTCGCCATAGGCGAGACCGCGGTTGACCGTGTCGCAGCACATCACCGGCACGACGGACGGGTCTTGCTTGGGCTCGTATTTCCAGATGATCTTGTGGTCCGGATCCTTCAGGTCGAGCGCATAGACGATGTTGGGAAATGGCGTATGCAGATACATGACGTCGCCGATGACGAGCGGCGCGCCTTCATGGCCGCGCAGAACGCCGGTCGAGAACTGCCAGGCCGGCGCGAGCTTGCCGACATTCTCGGTCGTGATCTGCTTGAGAGCGGAATGGCGCTGGTTGGCGTAATCACCCGTCGGCATCACCCACTGCTTGGGGTCTTTCTGCAGGGTCAGCAATTCGTCAGAGGCGCCGGCCGCCGCGCCACTGGGCGCGGACCAGTTTTGCGCATTCGCAGCGCCGGCGAGCGCGAGCACGGCCACCGAAGTCGACAACAACAGTCTATGCATGAGCTTTTCCTCCTGACGACGCCGTGGCGCGCGTTATTATTGCGCCGCCGCCGACGTCGCGCCTCCTAGGCGCCTCGACATTGGGAAGGCGATTTCCGTTTATGTCTCATGCCGACGGGACAAAACGTCCGCCAGCGGCGAGAAGCTCCCAGTTCCCGTCCGGGAGGCATCTTTTACTCGGAAACGGCGGGATAATATGTCGCTAATGGTTGAATCGCAATCGCAAAAAACAATGGCGGGGCCGGGCGATGCGCCGCACGCGACAGCCTATAGAACAGCCAAGGCTTACAATATGTTGTGTTTCATTCTGGGCTTCGTCGCGGCGATCGCGCCGCCCTTTGCCGCGCAGGCTGCGCCCGGCTTCTCGCTGACTGAAATCGCGCCGGGCGTTTACGCACATCAGGGGAAAACTTCCCTGATGACTCGGGAAAATCTCGGCGACATCGCCAATCTCGGGGCGATCGTCGGCGACGACGCCGTCGCGGTGATCGACACCGGCGGCAGCCTGATCGAAGGCCGCGTCTTCCTCGCAGCGTTAAGCGAGAAGACGCCAAAGCCCATCCGCTACATCATCAACACCCACGCCCATCCCGACCACACCTTCGGCAATGGCGCCTTCGTCGAGACCGGCGCGATTTTCGTCGGCCATAAAAACCTGCCGCGGGCGCTCGCGGCGCGCGGGCCGCATTATCTCTCGGCCTTTCGCGATCAGATGGGCGACGCGCTCGACGGCGTCACGATCGTGCCGCCGACCCTGACCGTCGATCAGACGATGACGCTCGAACTCGGCCATCGCGAGATCGTCCTGCAGGCCTGGCGCACGGCGCATAGCGAATGCGACCTTACCATTCTCGATCCCAAAAGCGGCGTATTGTTTGCCGGCGATCTGCTTTTTTTGCAGCATGTGCCGGTCGTCGACGGAAGTCTCCTCGGCTTTCTCGACGTCGCCGACAGGCTCGCGGCGATCAAGGCGACGCAGGTCGTCGCCGGCCATGGGCCCCTGCCCGCCCCCTGGCCCAAGGCGCTCGAGGATCAGCGCGCCTATCTGATGCGGCTCACCGCCGATCTTCGCGCCGCGATCAAAAAGGGCGAGGGCGTCGCCGCCGCCGCTAAGACCGCCGGCGCCGAGGAACGCGAGAAGTGGCGGCTGTTCGACGATTACAACGCCCGCAACGCCACTGCCGGGTTCGCGGAACTCGAGTGGGAGGGACCGTAAATGACTTTGTCACGTGACGCCGACGGAAGCGGCGCTTATTCTGGGCCGCGGATCGTCCGTCGGTCATAAGGACGCAAGACCTTTGGGAGGATGCCGGGTGAATAAAGCAGCCCTTTGCGCCGCCGGCGCCCTCTTCGCGCTTGTTGCGACCGGCGCCCTCGCCGACACCGCCCCGGACCCCTGGCCCGGCCTCGTCACTGACATTTTCCAAAACCGCCCGATCGCCGACGCGGACGGCGTCATCGCGCTTGAGGCGCCGGCGCGCGCCGAGGACGCGGCCATCGTGCCGATGACCATGCGCTTTTCGAACCCTTCGCTGATCAAAGTCGCGACGCTGGTCATCGACCAGAACCCGATGCCGATGGCGGCGGCCTTCACGCTCGGCGACAAATCCGGCGTCGGCTTCATCGAGACCCGCGTGCGGGTGAATTCCTATTCCAATGTCCATGCGGTGGCGGAGACAAGCGACGGCAAGCTTCGCGCCGACGCCAAATTCGTCAAAGCCTCGGGCGGCTGTTCGGCGCCCGCGGTCAAGGATCAGGACGAGGCGGTCGCCAACATCGGCAAGATGAAATATCGCGAGTTCAAGAGCGCCGACGCCTCGAAGCGCGAGGCGCAGATCATGATCCGCCACCCGAACGCCTCGGGCATGCAGATGGACCCGGTCTCCCGCGCCTATCTGCCGGCGCATTTCATCGACAAGGTCGAAGTCTTTCAGGGCGACGCGCCGATCTTCAAGATGGAAGGCGGCATTTCACTCTCCGAAGACCCGGCCTTCCGCTTCACCTACACGCCGAACGGCGCCAAGACGATCCGCGTCGAAGCCCATGATAATAAGGGTGGTGTCTACAAGGGCGAATGGCCGATCGGCGAAGCCTCGTAAGCGGCGCCCGAGAAGTCTCGGCGGGATAGTCGACGATCGCCGCTGCGTCGGCGATCCGATGTGCGCGCTCGCCCCGACGCGCGAGTTTTCTGCCTAATTTCAAGGCAGCGCGCCAATTTGACCATGCTCGCCACAATTGACGCGCGATATGCTGCTTCGCACAATCCTTGCAATGTACCTGCGCTATACGATTCGACGGCGGGGCGCGCGCTATTCGAATGCTGCGCGGCAAGGAGGTCTCGATGGAGGCGATCAAACAATGGTTTCAGGATTGGTCGGACGCCTGCGAATACGCCAAGGAATGCGTCCCTGATTTCTCATTCCTTTCGTCCTTCGCCCTTGGCGAACCCTATACGGCGCTGCTGAGCATTCTAGGCGCTTGCTGGCTGCTCTGGGCGTTCAATGAACGCTCGATCAGGCGGAGCGCCGCCCTGCGCCGGCAAATGACGCGCGCAGGCGCCGGCGCGCGCGACCCGGCGCTGCAGGAGATGACCCACCTGCCCGGCAAGGAAGAGAAGCTCGCCGCTTA
Organism: Alphaproteobacteria bacterium; assembly: GCA_016869555.1. Classification (GTDB taxonomy): domain Bacteria; phylum Pseudomonadota; class Alphaproteobacteria; order Rhizobiales; family Beijerinckiaceae; genus Methylocystis. Next base: position 6,833 of record VGDY01000102.1, read on the forward strand.
AAGCGCGGCGCGAGAAAAATTGAATACCGGTTTTTTGCAGCGCGCGCGCCGCGCCGAACCCGATCACGCCATTTACAATTGGCCGATTGCGTCCATTACGACATGGTCTTGTCGCAATGGGCGATTTGAACGCGTGCGACGGCGCCCTATTCTTGGCTGAGAGCCAACCGGCGCGAAGCAGCGCCGGCGGGACAATATTTTTGGCGCAAGCGCCTCAAGACGAGCGCCAGGCAGGAGCCGCTAAGCAGGAATAGCCAAGAACGCGCCGCCAAGAACGAGCCGCCAAGAACAATGCGAATGAAATGGAAGGCGAGGATACATCATGAGCGAATTTTCCGTCGGCAACGGCGCCTGGGTTCTGGTTGGGGACGGCCGCCGCGCGCTCTTTTTTCAAAACCACGGCGACGCCGATCTGCTTGACCTTCGCGTCATCGAGACCCGCATCGACGATAATCCGCCGACGCATGAGCAGGGAACTGACAGGCCTGGCCGCAGCTTCGCCTCCTTCTCGCCGGGACGCAGCGCCATGGAAAATGTCGATTGGCATGAGCTGGAGGAGGAGCGCTTCGCCAGAGCCATGGCGGAGCGCATCAATCGCGCCGCCGAATCTGGCGAATTGAACGCCATCGCCATCGTCGCGCCGCCGCGCGCCCTGGGCGAAATCCGCAAGGAGCTGTCGGTCAAGGCGCAAGGCAAGGTGGTCGGCGAACTCGCCAAGGACCTGACCCGCCATCCGCTCAAGGATATCGAAAAGGCGCTGACCCGAGGCTGAGAGGCAGGGGAAAGCTCGAAAGCTCTCCCCTGCGCAGTCGGAGGCGATTCGTCCCAGCCCCGCCGCCGACGCTCCACTCTCGTGCGAGCATGGCGATCATGCCGCATTTCTCCCAAGTAATCAGTGCGCTTGCGCACAATTCGGATGGGACGTCGGATGCGACGCCCCATTTGCGCCGTAAAAATGACGGAGTGGAGCGTAGTTAGCTTCGCCTCGACGGGGGTGGCGGCGCGACAATTTTCGAGCACGGCGGCTTTATGGGACGCGGACGGATCATATTGGCGGGATTTTTTGCGCTCGCCTTCGGCGCCTGCGCGAGCCGCCCGCACGGAACGCTCGTCGCGACGCATCAGGTCGCGCCCGGCGCGAGCGTCGTCGACCTGCTTGTCGTGACGACCAGAGAGCCGGATTCGTCCCAGCCCGGCGTCATCTTCTCCGGCGAACGCGGACGCGGCGTTCATTTCGCCGACATCGCCGTTTCAATTCCGCCCGACGCCGCCCGCGTGATTGGCGAAGTGCAATGGCCGCAAGCGCCGACGCCTGATCCGGCCACGCAATTCGCCACCGTTCGCGCCGACGTGCTCAGCAAGGAGGCGGCGATCGCCGCGTTCAACGCCCGCATCCGCAAGACGCCCAAGCGCCAGGTGCTGCTCTTCGTTCACGGCTACAACACGCGTTTCGAGGAAGCCGTCTATCGTTTCGCGCAAATCGTCCATGACTCGCGCGCCGACGTGACGCCCGTGCTCTTCACCTGGCCGTCGCGCGGCCGGCTGCTGCAATATGGCTATGATCATGAGAGCGCCAGCTATTCGCGGGACGCCCTGGAAACCGTTCTTCAGGCGCTGCAGCGCGACCGGGACGTCGGCAAAATCTCGATCCTCGCGCATTCCATGGGCAATTGGGTGACGCTCGAAGCGCTGCGCCAAATGGCGATCCGCAACGGCCAGATCGGTTCGAAAATCGAGAATGTCATGCTTGCCGCGCCCGACGTCGATTTCGACGTCTTCCGGCGTCAAATCGCGGAGATCGGGATTCGGCCTTCGGTTTTCACGCTGTTCGCTTCGCGAGACGATGACGCGCTCGCCGCGTCCCGCCGTTTCTGGGGCAATACGCGCTTGGGAGCCGTTGATCCGAACGCGCCGCCCTACAACGAAGTCCTCTACCGCGATCAAATCAAAGTCATCGATCTGACCAACGTCACTTCCAGCGATGCTTCCGGCCACAGCACTTTCGCCGCCTCCCCGGAGGTCGTGCGCTCGATCGGGATGAGGCTGGCGCAGGGACAGCCGCTAAGGGAAGGCCAGGCGGGCGTCGGCGATCGGCTCGGACTGATGACGTCGGGCGCGGTCTCGGCGGTCGGCGGCGTCGCCGGCGCGGCGGTCGCCGCGCCATTCGCCGTCATCGATCCGGCCACTCGCGAGAACTTAAGCGAACATCTCAACGCCGCCGGCCAAAGCCTTGATCCGCAATATTAGCCGCTGAGCGATTTTGGTTCCGAAAACGCCCCATTTTTAGCGTTCTGTTGCGACAAGGTGACAGCCAGCGCGGCTGAACCCCGTTAGGGTTTAGCGCTCGCGACGATCAGCGCACGGAACAGCAATCACATGTCCTTCACGCGTCAGTTTCTCGCCATTGTGGCGGTCGTCTTCGCCATGTCTTCGGCGCGGGCCGACGACCATCCTTCATGGTGGAAGCCGCCGATTTCGGAACGGCCCGCCTCCAGGCGCGCGATCGATGACGTCAACGGCAAGCTGGAAGGTTTCGGCGGCGGTTCGGATTGGCTCGGCTTCGCGCGTTTGAACAACGCCTCGGCCGGCGGCGCGGGATCGATCGCCGCCCCCGTCGGCGACCGCTTCGGCGTTCAAATCGACACGCTGGCGGCCGGGCATCGCGGTTTCTTCGTCGCGGCCGGCGCCGGGCACGCCTTCTGGCGCGATCCTGGCGTCGGACTCCTTGGGACCTATGGTTCGATCGGCAACGACAAGCGTCTCGACGACACCCGTTTCCGCCTCGGCGCGGAAGGCACCTATTATTACGGACCTTTTTCGCTCGCCAGCGTCGCCGGCTATGAGGAGAGTTCGGGACATTTTTTTACGCCGCTGGGCTATGGACCGGGGGTTCTCGCCTATCAGTGGCAGCCGCGGCGCGGGCGCTTCTTCGACATGGTCGATATCAGCGTCTATCCGACCTACAACGTCAAAATCTCGGTCGGCCATCGTTACGTCGGCGGCCGTCATGCGGCGGCGCTCAGCGGCGAGGCGCTCGTGTGGAATCTCGGCAGTTCGGCGATCACCGGCTTCGTCGAAAGCCGCGTCGGCGAGGATGACTACAAGGCCGTCTGGGGCGGCATTCGTATCTATCTCGGCGAGAGCGACAAGACCCTCATCAGCAGACACCGCGAAGACGATGCGCCGAACTGGCTGAAGGACGACATGTTCGCCTCGCAGAACAGCGTCCGCACCGGCGCCATGCCGGTGTTTTTCCCGGCGCCGTAGCGGCCTTGAAGCCGACGCGCGGCGCCCGATATGCGGGATGCAGCGTCAGGAGGCGCAATGAGCGGTTCAACGTCTTATCAGGATCGGTCGTCGCCCCTTGTCGCCGCCATCGCCGCCGCTGCGTCCGTGCTCGCCGCGTCGCTGCTCGGCAATTTCGCGACGACGCCGAACATCGCGCCATGGTACGAAGCGCTCGCCAAACCGCCGCTGACGCCGCCAAACTGGCTGTTCGGCCCTGCATGGACCACCCTCTATATTCTGATGGCCTACGCCCTTTACCGCGTTCTTCGGCTCAAGCCGGCGACGCCGGGCCGGCGCGCCGCGATCCTGATGTTTTTCGCCCAGCTCGTTTTGAACGCGGCCTGGTCCTTCGCATTCTTTTCGGCGCGAAGCCCGTTGCTTGGACTCGTCGTCATTCTGCCGATGGAGGCGCTCCTCATCGCGACGATCGTTCTGTTCGCTCGGCTTGACCGCGTCGCGGCATACGCGCTGGCGCCCACCGCTTTCTGGGTAGGCTTCGCGATCTATCTCAACGCTGGAATTTTCGTCCTTAATTCTTAGAACGGGGCCGATCGCGCCGCTGCGACATAGGCGTCGGCGTCCCTCTGCAACAGCAGCCGCTCCTTGACGAGTCTGTCGGCGACGATTCGCATCGTCGCGACGAAATAGGCGCGCGATCCATAGCGTTCGACGAGCGAGGGACGCGGATCGGCGCTCTTTTCGCGATCCGCCTTTGTAGCGGCGAAGGGAATCGCCGCGCTCGCGACGCAGCGCCGTCCTTTCTTGTCTCTCTGCGCGTTGAACCCCGTGAAAGTCGCGATCGGAAGCGCGAGGTCGGGAAGGCTCAGGCCGGCGATCTCATTGCCGTCGGCGTCGACTTTCGGAACGCGTCGGACGCCGTCCGGCGGCAGCGGCAACGTAGCGACTTTCGGCCATTTCAATTCCTGCGCCGGGACCAGATCGGCGTCGAGCGGCGCGCGCGAGGCGGGCGGCGCAACGCCCTTCGCGGTCCAGTCGTCGAGCGCGATGAAAAGCGCCCGTTGCGCCGGCGCTGATGCGCGCGCGTTGATGGGCGCGACGCAATTCGTCGCGGTGGTCGAAGAGGCGAGTCCGGCGAGATAGAAGCGCCGGCCATTCGGCGGCGCGCTTTTCGTGAATTCGACGCGCGGCGTCTCGCCCCAATAGGCGTCGGCGCGCCAGCTTGCGATGAAGCGCGTCGGAGCGGCCGGTTCGCTGGCGGCGTCTTCGAGCAACAACCCGTCGAAGGCCGAAGCCGCGCCCGACATTGCGTCGGCGTCTATGCCTTGCGCGCGGCCAAGAATGCGCTTCATCTTGAGCGCGCCGCGAAGATGTCCGAGCACGTCGCGCAGGACCGGCTCTTTGGTCTTGGCGGCGAGCTTGGCGAAATCGAGAGTCAATACGGCAAGCCCGCGCTCGAACGCGAGAGGTTTCACATTTTCGCTTGGCTGCGTCTCGATCAGAATCGACTTGACGCCGCCGTTTGGCGGCTGCGCCGGCTTCGACAGCGTTCCCGAGACTTCATATGTCTCGCCGTCGACCTTTACCGTCGCGGAGACCAATTCGTCGGCGCCATCTGGACGCGTCTCGAATTTCAGGAGTTCGGCATGAGCCGCGCCGGCGAAAGCCAGTGACGCAAGGAGCGTGGCGCGCCTGGCTCGCGCGCGCATCCTTTTCGATCCGGTGCGCCATCCCGTGAAGATCGGCGAGAAAGCCTCGCCATGGCTTATGCGATTCATCCTTCAAGCGTATCAGAGAGATGGATGCACGGTCGCCATGAATTTCGCGCCGTCGCCAGGATCGCAGGCCCCTGCCCGGCGGAACTGATTCTGGACTGGAAATCCTCGTGACAGCAATCGGCGCGATTTGCGCAGATCAAAGCGTTTTCAAAAATTCGAGCAGGGCGCGCTTCTCTGTATCGCTCAGCGCCGTTCCAAAGTCATGGCCGCAATGGCTGACGCCCGAGCCCCTGTTGCAATCCGATTTCATCGCGAAGGCCGACGCCGGCTGTTGCGCGGCCACGCCGACAGCGGCGATGTCATAGGCTGGACCGACCTTGAAATCATCGACGCGCGCCTGCGGCGGCTTCAACAATTCGGCGAGCGACGGCACGGAGGCGTTGTGCAGATAGGGCGCCGCCGCCCAGACGCCTTCAAGGACGCGGGCTTCATATTTGAATTTGCCGTCGAGTTCCGGGGCGCGGCGGCAGGCCCAGCGTCCGGCGCCCGGCGCGCCTGGAATCTTTATGACGCCTTGCAACTCTTCGATGAGGGGCTTGAGGATCGCCATCGCCACATCGACCCTTCGGCGTTCGAGCCTGTTCACCGTGATCGGAATAAAATGTTGCAGGATCGCGCCGCGCATGGCGGTCGCCAAAATTGACGCCGGCGCGGCTGTCCCGCCAAGCGGCGGCGACAAGAAGGGAATGGCGGCGCCCGCCAGCGCGCCGGTGTCGACCTGCCAGTCAGGCGCGAAATATTGATATTCGCGCGCGTCGGTGCCGACGTCCAGGATCGGCGTGCACCAGGTGTCAGGATTGAGCAGTCGCGGCTGCCCTTGATCGATGCCGTGACAATCGGCGCATCCGCCCTGTTCATAAGGACGCTGATAGATGAGCTTGCCCTGCCCGGCGAGCGTCTTATCCACCGGCCACGGCCATTTCGGCGGACCGATCCGCTCGGTGAGCCGCTCCAGTTCGATCAGCCCATTGAAGTCGACAGAATTATTTTTGACGTAGTTGAAGCCGAGGAGATGCGTCGCGTCCTTCTCCGGGAAAAATTCGCCGAAGACGCCATAGACCTGTCCGACATTTCTGGCCATGGCGAGGATAGCGTCGCCATTATCGGCGAATCCCGGCCATTGCGTATGGTCCTGCCGCGGCGCGTTCCAAAGAAACGGCGGCCGCACCGGGGCGTCGGCCTTCCGCATATTTCCCAGAATGATATGCGTCGGCGCAGGCCCGATATCGAGGCCGGCGAGGCGATTGAAGATCATGCCGACCGCGTCAATTCGTCCGGCGCCCCAGGGCTTGTCCTTAGGCAGGCCAGCCTCGGTGATGGCGTGGTGGCGCGCATGCCAAAGCTCGACTTCGGCGCGAAGCTTGGCCTCTTTTGACGGATCATAGCCGCTTCCGAGAACGGCCCTGGCGAAGTCGGAGAAATTCGTCGGATCGCCGAGAACCTTGCCCACCGCCACATCCAGATCGGCCCAGAGCGCGCCGATGTCGGCGAGCGCCGGGCCGCCGTCGATGCGATAGGCCTTGCCCTCGACCTCGATCTGTCTGGTGTGACAGGCGGCGCATGTCGGCCCGAGCGCGCCGTCGGCGACGACGAAGCCGACCGGCAAACCCGGCGTCGGACTCGCAGGATTGGGAAGATAGCCGTAGCGGGCGAATCCGTCCGCTAGGAAGGGCTGGCCGTCGGCCTGTTTGAGCGCCTTGATCCAGTCAAAGGGAATGAGACGCGAGCCCTGGCTCGTGCTGTAATATTCGTTCCAGGCCTTTTCGTCCCAGGGACCGGCGCCCGGAATTGAGGATGGCTGTTCGACTCGTTCGAACGCCAGCGTGGCGCCGGGCGAAGCCGCGGCGAAAATGACGGCGGCAAACGTTGCGGACCGGAAAGTTTCGGTGATCTTCATGTCAAATCGTCTCAATTAAAGCGCAGTTGCGAAACGCGACAACGCCGATGCAATACGCTTGGCGCCAGCGCGGCGCGAACGCCGATGATCGCCAATAAGGTGTCAATAGTTTGAATTGATCACACGCGTTATACGACATCGGTTTGAACGGCTCGGGGTCTGTCATTCCCGACGCGCGAAGCGCGATCGGGAATCCAGAGCAAAACCAGCGTTCTTGGATTGGCTCTGGATTCCCGGTCAGGCCTTCGGCCAGCCGGGAATGATGGGGTGGACGGCCCCGCCTCAACGGCATCTAAAGTGCCAAGACGTGGTCGCCGGAGCGCCACAGAGAGGGAGGCCGTCCATGAACAAGTTTATCAGAATCGGAGTCGATCTGGGCAAGC
>VGDY01000103.1 GCA_016869555.1 Alphaproteobacteria bacterium
CATGCGGCCGATCGTCGAGATCATGACGGTGAATTTCAGCCTGCTGGCGCTCGATCAGATCGTCAACAACGCCGTCACCATTCCGCATATGTCGGGCGGCCAGTTTGCGATCCCGCTCGTCATTCGCATGGCCACTGGCGGCGGCCGGCGCGTCGCAGCCCAACATTCGCGCAGTCTCGAAGGCTGGTACGCGCATATTCCCGGCCTGCGCGTCCTTACCCCTGCGTCAATCGAGGACGCGCGCTTCATGCTGATCGGCGCGCTTAAAGACCCAAATCCCGTAATCATTTTCGAGCATGTCATGCTCTACAATATGGAGGGAGACATCGCGCCGGACGTGACCGGCGTCGATATCGATCGCGCCAAAGTGCGGCGCGCGGGAAAAGACGTAAGTCTCATCACATACGGCGGCAGCCTATTCAAAACGCTCGCGGCGGCCGATGCGCTCGCGGCCGAGGGAATAGACGCGGAGGTCGTCGATTTGCGCGTGCTGCGGCCGCTCGATACGAAGACGATCATCGCGTCGGTCGCAAAGACCCGACGCTGCGTTATCATTGACGAAGGCTGGCGCAGCGGATCGATCTCCGCTGAAATCGGCATGCGCATCGCGGAAGAAGCGTTCTTTGAACTCGACGCGCCGCCGCGGCGGGTATGCGCGCGCGAAACTCCCATACCCTATGCCGCGCATCTCGAAGACGCCTGCCTGCCGCAGCCGGAAACAATCGTTGCGACGGCGCGCGCACTCGTCAAATCGTCATGAGCGATTTCAAAATGCCCGCGCTCGGCGCCGATATGGAAGCCGGCACGCTCGTCGAATGGCTCGCTAAACCTGGCGATCGCGTCAAATCCGGCGACGTCATCGCTGTGGTCGAGACGCAAAAGGGCGCGATCGAGGTTGAGATTTTTCAAGACGGCGTCGTTTCGAGCATCCTCGTCCCGGTCGGGGAGCGCGTTCCGGTCGGGACAGTTCTGGCGCAGATCGACGGCGCGGCGGGCGCCGCGGCCCCGTGCGCCGAAGCAGTCGCCGTCGCGGCGAAGCCGGCGCCGACCGCGCCCCCAGTAGAGACGCCCCAGCCATCTCCCGTTGTCGCGCCGCAAGGCCAACGCATGAAGGTCACGCCTGCCGCCCGGCGGCGCGCTGCCGCGCTTAATCTCGATCTCGCATCGATCCTGAAAGGAACCGGCGTTGAAGGATCGATCCGGCTCGCCGATCTCGAGGCCGCGAGCGGGCCAAAAATGCCGCCGCCACCGGTGAAGCGCGGTCTCGATCTTTCGGAAATGCGCAAGGCGATCGCAGCCGCGGTGAGCCGGTCGAAGCGAGAAATTCCGCACTATTATCTTACCGAAACCGTCGATCTTCAGGCTGCTTCGGCATGGCTCGAACATTTCAACGCCGAGAAACCACCCGTCGACCGCATCTTGCCGGCGGTGCTTTTCCTTAAGGCTGCGGCTCTGGCCTTGCGCGGGCAGCCCAAACTCAACGGCGCCTATGAGAACGGCGTCTTCACGCCATCGTCAGACATTCATATCGGCTGGGCGGTTTCGCTGCGCGGCGGCGGGCTGATAGCGCCGGCGATTCTCGACGTGGATAAAAAATCGCTCGCCCAATTGATGGCGGCCATGCGCGACCTCGTCGAACGCGCGCGGCGGGGGAATTTACGAAGCTCGGAACTCACCTCGTCCACGATCACCGTCACAAGCGTCGGCGATCGCGGCGCCGAGACCGTGACGGGGATCATCTATCCGCCGCAAGTCGCCATCGTCGGCTTCGGCCGTATGGTTGCGCGACCTTGGACCGTCGAGGGAGGGATTGAGAGCCGTCCACTCGTGACCCTCAGCCTCGCAGCCGATCATAGAGTCACCGACGGCCATATAGGTGGATTATATCTGGCGGCGATCGCGCGTTTGTTACAGGAGCCAGAAAAATTATGACGGACGCCGAGATCAGAGCGCTCATTTTGGATCTGATTGGCGAAATCGCGCCGGAGGCTGATCTTGCGGTTGTTCGCGATCAGGACGACTTGCGCGAGGTCTTCGATCTCGACTCGATGGACTTCGCCAATCTCGTCGTCGCCATTCACGATCGACTGAAGGTGAATATTCCCGAAGCAGACTACAACAAACTCTTCACGCTGGCTGGGGCTATCGCCTATCTGCGCGACGCGCTCGCGAAAAGCTCGTCGGAATGACGGATAGGCTCTGAGACGGAATTGATACGACATGTACGTCGCAGTCGATATTGGCGGAACAAAGACGCGTGTGTCGGCCTCAAGCGATCTCACGCAACTAAAGGAACGTGTCATCATCGATACGCCCCAAAACTATCGTGCGGCGATCGATGTGATCATCTCGGTAGCGGTCGCCACCGGGGCCGCGCCGATCACAAATATCGTGATTGAGTGACCATGTCGAGGATTTGCCGGGAAACAAACTCGACGACGTTTTCATGTTGCTTCGTGACGCCGCGCACGCTCGTCGTGGCGTTGTGCCACCATTGTTGATTGAGCAGGAAGCTCTGATAGATGAAATTATAGGGCCAGCGTCGCCATGCCTCCCCGACGAAGCGGCGGTCTTGTGGCAGCGGCTCGATGCAAGGATCGCTCATTCCGCCCTGGAGCGCGCATTGCCTGGCGTGATGCGCGAGCCGAATGATCTTGCGCGCGGCCTTTCCGAAAAGCTGCGCCTGCTTGCCGGGACTCGCGGCGAGGTGCGTCGCCCAATCGAGATAGGCGCCGCCAAGCGCGGCGGGCGACAGACCCAAGGTGAAACGCGCCAGCGTCGCATGCAGCGATCGATCGATGACGTCGCCCAAAGCCGTCGCGGCGTATGAGTCCTGCTCGAGATCACGGCGACGCCGGTTCGACGCGGACCTGTAACGTCGCGCTGAAAGACTGGCGTCGCCGGAGTCGTATCCGCCATCGGATTGCTTGAGCGCGACCACATTACTTCGCATTGAGTCGACGCCGGTTAGTGAGTTCTGTTCAGAGGTCGTCATGGAGGGTCTCGATCTGCTGGATGACGCGCGGCGAAACATCGAATAAAAGGTTAGTCCATCCCGGAGCGCTTCTCATGAACCGAACTGAGGAAAAAGCCAGTAGTTGCCGTGCTCGTCCTTGTGAGGGCGTATGACCATCACAGAACACTTCGCGTGGCGCACGATATTTTGGGCGTTGGAGCCGAGAAGATAAGTGCTCATCGCGGGACTGTGTGACCCAATGATTATGAGATCGGCGCCCCAGGCTTCCGCCTCCGCGAGCACTTCGTCGTAAACTGAGCCGGATCGCACGGTAACCGAGAAATAATCCGTCGGCACGTTGGCCCTTTGCCCCATCTCCTTCATTTTTCTGAGCGCCGCCTCTTCGCGATCGACCTGAAGCTGCGCCGGTAGAAATTCTTGAAGACGCCATGGCGCGGGGGGAAGAACGTGGATCATTCGAACAGCGCCGTTCGTCAAAGCCGCCAATTGCGCCGCGAATTGCACGCCCGGCTCAGCGACGTCGCTTTCATCTGTATCGATCGGGACGAGGATATTTTTGAACATCTCTATCTCCCCCGAGATTTTTCGCCGAGAAACGGCGCTTCGCTTGATCGCCCATCATGACGGTCTTGACGAACGGGCCTAGCCTCGACCCCGGCTGCGCTTAGTCTAAATAATGTGCGTCGGGTCATGCGTCGGAGCGGCAATTTGTCGCCGCAATGACCTCCGCGAAGATTTGGCAGGCTTCGCAGCCTGAATCGGCTAAAGAAAAGGGAGGGGACGTTTCTTCATGGAGCCAGCCGACGCGCAGTCGCAAAATGAAGCCGCAGAGGGCGGCGGGTCATCATTGTCGGCCGAAGCGATCAACGAGACGGTCTTGCAGATCACACGCGAGCTTGTCGCCGAATTGCACCCGAACCTCGTCGATTCACGGCTCATACGTCTAGAAAGCGACCTTGATCGCGATCTTGCGCTCGACAGCCTTGCACGAGCGGAGCTGCTGCTGAGATTGAATCGCCGATTCAAGACGCAACTCCCCGAGCGGCTAATCGGCGAGGCGGATCGACCGAGCGATCTTGTGCAGGCCATCCTCGTTGCGGGGCCTGCGGCCATGGAGGCGATGCGAGTCGATCGCCCCACAGCGCCGAGTCTTGCGACAGTCGAAGAACCAGTCGAGTCCAAAACCTTGATCGACGCGCTTATCGCGCATGCGCAGCGCCACGGCGACCGCGAGCACGTTTTGCTTTGGCGCGGCGCGAGCCCTCCGGAGACGCTGACCTATCGCGAGCTTTACCACGCCGCCCGCGCCGCTGCAGGCGGTTTGAATGAGCGCGGCGTTCGCGCAGGAGATCGGATCGCGATCATGTTGCCGACAAGCCGCGACTTTTTTATTGCGTTCTTCGCAGTCCTATTCGTCGGCGCGATTCCCGTGCCGATTTACCCTCCGTTTCGTCTATCGCAGATCGAGGATCACTTGCGTCGTCAGGCGGGAATATTGTCCAACGCCGCTGCAAGCATCCTCGTCACCAACGACGAAATCCGGGTCGTTGGCGGCCTATTGCTCGGGCTGGTCGACTCGTTGCAGGACATCGAGACGATACCGGACCTTTCCAAGGCGGAAGCCTTGCCGGCGCCGTTGCCGGCGACGCCCGATGCGATGGCGCTGATTCAGTATACGTCTGGAAGCACGGGCGATCCCAAGGGCGTCGTGCTGTCTCACGAAAATCTTCTCGCCAATATTCGCGCCATGGGCGCCGTCGTGAAAGCTTCCTCCACTGACAGAGTCGTGAGCTGGCTCCCGCTCTATCACGACATGGGTCTGATCGGCTGTTGGCTCGGCGCACTCTATTACGGCGCGCCCACCCTGATCATGTCGCCGCTATCGTTTCTCGCCGATCCGGCGCGTTGGCTCTGGGCGATTCACGATCACAAAGCGACAATTTCGGCGGCGCCTAATTTTGCATATGAGTTCTGCCTCAAATCAATCGGCGATGCGAAGATTGCGGACCTCGATTTGTCGTCCGTGCGCGCGATCCTGAATGGCGCAGAGCCGGTCAGCCCAACGACGATCACGCGCTTCATCGAAAAATTTGCCGCTTACGGTTTTCGACCCCAGATGATGATGCCCGTTTACGGCCTTGCGGAAAACTCAGTCGGCCTCGCTTTTCCCCCGCTTGGGCGGGGGCCGCTTATCGATCGCGTCGATCGACGCTCGTTGGATCGCGACAGCATGGCGCGCGTTGCCTCGGCCGAAAGCGCAGATGTCGTTTCTATCGTGGCGTGCGGGCGGCCATTGCCGCGTCATGAAATCCGCGTCGTCGACGACGCGAATCGCGAATTGCCGGAACGTCAGGAAGGACGTCTGCAATTTCGTGGGCCGTCGGCGACGAGCGGCTATTACCGCAATCCCGAAAAAACGGCCGCGCTGTTCGACGGCGATTGGCTTGAATCAGGCGATCGCGGCTATATCGCCGGCGGCGACGTTTTCATTACCGGACGCATCAAAGATCTGATCAAGCGCGCTGGCCGAAATATTTATCCGCAGGAACTGGAGGAGACCGTCGGAGCGCTTGAAGGCGCGCGGAAAGGCTGTGTCGCAGTGTTCCCTTCGCTCGACGCGCGCGCCGGCACCGAGCGGCTAATCGTGATGGCCGAAACGCGCCTTACCGACGCGGCGCGGCGCGAAGCCTTGCGTAAGTCAATCATCGAGGCGTCGCAGGCGTTGCTCGATCTCGCGCCGGACGAAGTGATACTCGTTCCGCCGCGCTCGGTTCCGAAAACCTCCAGCGGCAAGGTGCGCCGCTCCGCGGCGCGCGCCATGTTCGAGACGGGGCAACTGGAAAGAACGAGCATCGAACCTCGCTGGCAAATCTTGCGTATCGCACTCGCCGGCGTTTGGCCCAGGGCGCGACGGGCTTTTTCGAATCTGGCGACGCTGGCCTATGGCGCTTACGCTTGGGGCGCGCTCGCGCTAATCGCCGCTTTCGTATGGCCCAGCGTTATCCTCGCGCCGCGACGCGCGTGGCGCCATCGTATCGTTAGCGCCGCAGCGCGACTCTATTTCCGCTTGATCCTGTGTCCGTTGAAGGTGACACGCGAAGCGTATTTGCCACAAAGCAACGCCATCTTGGTCGCCAATCATTCGAGCTATCTCGACAGCGCCGTATTGTGCGCCGTCTGCCCTGGCGAAATATCTTTTGTAGCGAAGGAAGAGCTTGCCCGTCAGATCGTCGCCGGGTCGTTCCTGCGCCGGCTCGGCGCGATTTTCGTGCGGCGGACCGATCCGGCGGGAGGCGTGGCCGACGCAAGGATGGCGCTCGAATCGGCGCGCGCCGGGGTTCGTCTCGTTTGGTATCCCGAAGGAACGTTCACGCGAATGCCTGGGCTGCTGGAATTCCACATCGGCGCTTTTTTGACCGCCGCTCAACTGGGGTTCTCCGTCGTTCCGATCACGATCTGCGGCTCCCGTTCGATCCTGCGCAGCGACTCATGGTTGCCGCGGCGCGGCGCGATCACCGTCCATATCGGCGCGCCGATCGAAGCAAAGGGGCAGGATTTCGAAGCAGCGGTCGCGTTGCGCGATGAAGTCCGGGAAAAGATACTGGCGCGCTGCGGCGAACCCGACCTTAGCCATGAGCGTATAATCTTGCCTACATGATGGAACGCGCGCCAGCGCCATTCGGACAACCGAAGGCGCGGAAGGAACGAGCGCCGTCCCGCCCGCTAGCGTTATCGAAGGAACGAGGGCCATGGAGCCAATTTGGTTCAAAAGTTATCCGCCAAGCGTGCCCCGCGACGTCGACGTCGACATCTACCGTTCGATCATCGATATTTTTGATCAAAGCGTTGTGCGTTACGCGGACCGGCCCGCTTTCGAACAAATGGGCGCATCCCTCAGTTTCCTTGAGGTCGAACGTCAATCACGTGCGTTTGCCGCGTTTCTGAGAAACGGGATGGGCTTGCAGAAGGGCGAACGCGTCGCGCTGATGATGCCGAATATTCTGCAATATCCTATCGCGCTCTTTGGGGCCCTGAGAGCCGGATGCGTCGTGGTGAACTGCAGCGCTCTCTACACGAGCTACGAACTCAATATTCAATTGGCGGATAGCGGCGCCAAAGCCATTGTCGTTCTAGAAAATTTCGCGTCCGTCGTAGAAAAGGCGCTTGCGGGCGCGGAAATCAAGCACGTCGTCATCGCCCGGCTCGGCGACATGCTGCCCTTTCCAAAAGGAATGTTCGTTAATTTTTTCGTCAAATACCTCAAGCGCCTCGTGCCGTCCTGGCGTATTCCTGGCGCCATGTTTTTCCTTGACGCGCTCGAACAGGGAAAGGCCCTACCTTGGCAAGCGGAGGCGATTGGACCTGAAGATATCGCTTTTCTGCAATATACGGGGGGCACGACCGGAACGCCGAAAGGCGCGGTTTTAACGCATCGAAACATCGTTGCGAATCTGGTCCAATACCACGCCTTCATCGGCGCCAAGCTGCAGGACGGCAAGGATGTCGTGATCACTGCAATCCCGTTTTTTCATATCCTAGCGCTCACGGTCAGTTGCTTCTTGGCGTTCAAAATCGGCGCGAAGAATGTATTGATCGCCAATCCGCGCGACATACCCGCATTGGTCAAAGAGTTCTCGAGACATCGAGTCACATGTGTTCCAGGCGTCAACCGACTTTTCTCCGTGCTCGTTAACGATCCCGCTTTCGCGCGCCTCAACTTCTCCGCGCTGAGCATCGCGGCTTCTGGCGGCTCGCCTCTGCAAAATGACGTCGCTGCGAGATGGAAAGCGATTACCGGGAAGACGCTGATGGAGGGTTATGGCTTGACCGAGACCTCGCCCGTCGTCACGGGCTCCCCGGTTGATCTGGAGAATTATAACGGATCCTGCGGCCTTCCACTTCCCTCGACCGACATCTCGATACGCGGCGACGACGGCGCGGAACTGCCCGTCGGACAACCCGGCGAACTTTGCGTGAAGGGTCCGCAGGTGATGAAAGGCTATTGGAAGAGACCTGATGAGACCGCCAAAGTCATGACAACTGACGGCTTCTTACGGACAGGCGATATTGCGACAATCGACGATAAAGGCTTCGTGCGCATCGTCGACCGCAAGAAAGACATGATCAATGTTTCCGGCCTCAAGGTCTATCCCAACGAAGTGGAGGAGGTCGTCTCCATGCATCCAGGCGTTCAGGACGTCGGCGCCGTCGGCGTGCCCGACGATAAATCTGGCGAAGCGGTCAAGATCGTTGTCGTCAAACGTGATCCATCTTTGACAGCAGCTGATCTTGAAACGCACTGCCGCAAATATCTTGCCCCTTACAAAATCCCGCGCGTCGTCGAGTTTCGAGACGAATTGCCGAAGACCGCTTTGGGCAAGATTTTGCGCCGCGCCTTGCGCGAATCATAGGCGCGCCGCGAATCCTTAGGAGTCGTTCGATCGGGCAGGTTCGCGCAACGGCAGCAAGACCAACATGCCGGCGACAAAAAACAGCAAGATTGTTGACATGCCGGCGCGCTGCGACTGGAACATCGAGGTGACGACGCCCAGGACGAGCGGTCCGGCGAAGATTGTCGCCTTTCCGGAAAGTTCGTAGAGACCGAAAGCCTCTGTTTCGAGACCAGCCGGCGCCAACCTCGCCATCATCGAGCGCCCTGCGGCTTGCGCCGGCCCAACAAACAGACCCAAGGCGCCGCCGAGCAGGACAAACCAGTCTTTGGTCTCAACAAGCACTGTCGCGAGACCAAGTGAACTGAGACCGCACAATGCGATCAAGACTGTACATTTCGAACCGATCAAATCGTCGATCCACGCGAACACTGCGGCGCCAAGGCCGGCGGCGATGTTTAAGAGGATCCCGAAATAGAGAACTTCATCGAGGCTCATGCCGAAGACGCCAGCCGCATAAACGCCGCCGAACGAAAAAAGCGTGTTGACGCCGTTCGAATAGAGCATATAGGCGATCAGGAAGCGGCCTATGCCCGGGCGTCGCACAATCTGGCGCACGCTGCTCGCCAGACCCGCAATTCCTTTCTGCACGGCCTGACCGACCGAGAAGCCAGTGGCGGGTCGATCCGGCGTGAATATGAAGATCGGGATTGAGAAGAACGCGAACCATAGCGTGACGAGCAGATTGGTCGCGCGAATATGTTCGGCTTGAGCGACCGCCAGACCAAATGGCGGCGGCTCTGCTTTCAGCAAACCAAACAGCGCTACGACGAGGCAGAGAAGGCCGCCGGCATAGCCCAGCGCCCAGCCCCAGCCAGAAAGGCGCCCGAGATAGCCCGGGGGCGCAATGCTGCGTAGCATCGCGTCGTAGAAAATCATCGCGAAACCAAATGACATGGAAGCCGCGGCATATAGGGTTAGCGCTGGTAAGACGAATGGCGCGGAGGGCTCCACCCACCAGAGAGCGGCGGTGAGTGCGAGCGTCAGAAGCGTAAAAGTGAACAGCCAAGGCTTGCGCCTTCCCATATTGTCGGCAATGGCGCCAAGCGCCGGAGCGCCGATCGCCACGGCGAGCGCCGCCGCAGCGACGGCGTAACTCCATTGCGTCGCTCCCCCTATCGGGTCGCGCGCCACCATCTGGGTGAAATACACAGGGAACACAAAGGTGGCGACAATTGTGGAGAACGCCGAATTGGCCCAGTCATAGAGGCACCAAGAGATCAGCCCAACTTCGTCGCTCTTTCTCACCTCAGTCCCCCTCCAGCGCGCGGCGCAACCGTCTCAGCACGACGGCGCGGCGGCGATCGTCCGCCTCCGCGTCGAGACGATCGCGGATGTCGAGCAGCAGACGGGAGAGATCATTGTGCCAATCAAGGCGCACAACTTGCTCCGTGAGGAGTCGCGGCGCGCGCCCGGCAAGGAGTTTGCTTCGCGCGCCTTGTAGCTCATAGGCGTCGTCGAGCGATGGAATCGAGATGAGTTCGGCGTCGATTCCGTCTCGTTCGACTCGTTTGGCCATAGCCTGCAAAGCCGGCGGTTCGCCATGAATAAAGAACAGCCCGCGCTTGATCGGACCGCGCGCGACGAGCCAGCGCGCCGTCTCTTCGCGATCGGCATGCGCGGAATAATCGTCCAAAATTTCGATTCTAGCTCCGACCCGCACCTCCTCGCCCCAGATGCGCACGGCGGACGCGCCATCTTGCAGCAACCGGCCCAAAGTTCCCTGCGCCTGGTAGCCGACGAGTAGAACGGTCGCTCTTGCGTTCCACAACCAGTGGCGCAAATGATGGCGGATGCGTCCGGCGTCGCACATTCCGCTCGCGGCGATGACGACATGAAATCCCTTAATGCGATGGATGGCCTTGCTTTCGGCTACGGTCTCCGCCATCCGCAAATGCGGCGAACGCATCAGCGCACGAAAATCCGGCGTCTCAGTCAGAGCTGCGGCGTGCTCGACGAAGATTTCGGTGGCGCGGATTGCCAATGGCGAGTCGAGAAAGATCGGGGCGGATGGCGCGGCGCCCTCGTTCATGAGCGTGACAAGATCGACGATCAATTCCTGCGCCCGCTCAACCGCGAAGGCCGGAACAATCAGCGGACCGCCGGCGGCGTGGGTGCGTTTGGCGATGTCAGCAAGTTTCGCGCGACGGCTCTCTACGGTGATCCGGGGTCGTTCCTTATCGCCGTACGTCGCTTCGCAAATTACATAGTCGAAGTTTCTGGGCGCATCGGGATCCTCATGGAAGAGCTTAGCGTCGGGGCCTAGGTCGCCGGAGACAAGGATGCGTAAGGGCGCGCGCGCGTCATCGATTTCGATTTCGATCGAGGAGGAACCGAGAATATGGCCGGCGTTCCAAAACCGCGCGCGAACGCCCTGGGCGGGTTCGATCCACTGCCCGTATGAAATCGCGCGAAAAGCGCTCATTGCGTTTTCCGCGTCGGCGGCGGTGTAGATCGGTTCCACCTCGGGCCGGCCGCGCATCGCGTTACGGCGGTTGAGCGTGGCGACCTCCATCTCCTGAATAAAGCCGGAGTCGGGAAGCATGCAGTCGCACAGATCGACAGTTGGCCTCGTGGCGAAGACCGGCCCCGCGAAGCCGTCGCCAATCAATTTCGGAACGAGGCCGCTGTGGTCGATATGTGCGTGTGTGAGCAGCACGAAGTCCAGTTGGCGAGGCGAGAAGGGGAACGCGCGGTAATTGAGGGCCTTCAGCGTCTTCGCGCCTTGAAACATGCCGCAATCGACCAGAAAGCGCGCCGTTGGCGTCTCGAACAACAGGCAGGATCCCGTTACGGATTGAGCCGCGCCGCAAAACTTCACAGAAATGCTCATCAAGACAGTCCTTTTGGCGATTCCTTCGGCTCTGCCCATCCCAGCTCATTTTGCAAGGCGGCGGCGAGCAGCGCATCAAGCGCAAAAGCATTGCTCGGATGTAAGACGCTGCTCGTTGAACGAACCGAGCGGATGCCGGCGCGTGCGAACGCGTCCATGGTCGCTGGCGGAAACAGCGCGTGGGTTACGACGGCGTCGATCGTCTTCGCTCCGGCTGCTGTCAGCGCGCGGGCGCAGGCCGTGAGCGTTCCGCCCGACGACACCAGGTCATCGACCAGCAGGATTGAACGCCCGGCGACGGCCTTTGGATCAGGCAAGTCAATTTCCACGGAGCGGTCGCCGCGCCGGATTTTGCGCGCCGCGAGGTGGGGCAATCCCAGGCGGCCGGCAAGATCGCTCACCCAAATTTCGGATTCAGAATCGGGTCCGACGACAATAGTCGCCGGATCGAACCCGGTCATTCGCAGCGCATCGGCGATGACGGGCATAGCGGAAAGATTGTCGGCGTCGATATTGGGAAACGCCTCGCGAATGTCAGTTGTGCGGTGAAGATGCGCGTCGACAGTCACGATGCGATCGAATGCGCTAGCGAGGAGGCTGCCGATCACACGCTGGCTGATCGCCTCGCCGGGCTGGAATGCGGCGTCCTGGCGCATATAGCAAAGATAGGGCGCAACCAGCGCCAGCCGGCGCGCGCCGCCCCGGCGCAGCGCCTCGGCAGCGAACAGAAGCGCGAGAAGCTTGTCATTCGGCCGATCCAGGGACGCAAAGACAATGGTGACAGACGCAGGGGGGCCGACACCGACGCGAATCTCCCCATCCGGGAATGTATGAATCGCAATCTCATCCGTCTCTAAGCCCAAGCGGGCGGCGATCCGTCGCGCCTCGGCCGCGCTCGACGGCAGATATTGGATGGCGACTGGTTTCATCATGCGGTCGCAGCCGGTGACGACGACCGGCCATTGATCGCGTAACCGGACTGGGCGTTGGCCGCGTCCATCACCAACTCGAATTCGGAAGCTTCGCATGCGTAAACGCGATAGAGCGGCTCTCCTTGCTCGACTTCGTCGCCGATCTTCTTGAACACCATGATGCCCGCGCCCTTGTCGATCGGAGCGCCCGCCATGCGAGCGAGCCGGTTGAGCCGCAGGCAGTCGATGCTTTCAACAACGCCGTCCTGGTCTGCTGTTATTTCGCCGGTCAACGCGCCAAGATCGGCGCGGCAGGTCGAGGGGCCCTGAGCGTCAATAATCCGTTGCATCTGCTTGAGCGCGGCGCCGCTGTCGAGCAATTCGCGCGCTCGCGCGTAGCCTGCTCCGCCGCGAATTTCAGGGTCATATTCGAGCAGATGCGCCGCGAGGCGGAGAGATTTTTCACGCAAGTCACGTGGCGCGTTGGGATTGTTCGAGAGCACCGCCATCACGTCCTGCGCCTCCAGCGCCGGGCCGATCCCGCGGCCGATGGGCTGGCGCCCGTCGGTTGTCACGACTTCGACGGCGATGCCCAACTGGTCGCCAACGAACTCAAACAATTTACGTAAGCGCATCGCCTCCGTCGCAGTCGCGACCTTGGCGGCCGGGCCAGCGGGGATGTCGATCAATAAGTGCGTCGATCCGGCGGCCATCTTCTTCGACATGATCGACGCGACCATCTGTTCGCGCGTGTCAATGCCGAGCGGACGCTCGACGGAAATAAGAATATCGTCCGCCGGCGACAGATTGACCCGACCGCCCCATATCAGGCAGCCATGACAGGCGGTGACGATCTCCTTCATTTCGTCAATGCCGATGTCCACTCGCGCGAGCACCTCCATCGTATCGGCGGTGCCCGCCGGCGACGTTATCGCGCGCGAAGACGTTTTCGGGATCATGAGGCCGTGAGCGGCGACGATCGGCACGACAATCATCGAGGTCCGATTGCCGGGGATGCCGCCGATGCAATGTTTGTCCACCACGATTGGCCGTTCCCAGCGCAACTGCGTCCCGGCCTCCGCCATGGCCCGCGTCAAGGCAAGCAATTCGGCGGTTGTCGTGAAACTTGCCGAGCCCACGAGGAAGGCGGCGATCTCCATGTCCGAATAGCGGAAGCGCGAGATATCGCCGATGATGGCGGTGATATCCTCAGGGGCGAGGGCGCGCCCCAAAATTTTTGCGCGCACCGCTTCAAGACTTTCCGGAGGCCGCGCCGGCGTCACACTGACGAGGCTGCCAACGGGACATGCGAAGCGTCGGAACGCCGGCTCGGCAAGGCCCAGTTCCTCGCTCCCGACCAGCGAATCGTCATCGGTGATGATTAGCGTCGCCAGCATCGATTTCGCGCCGCTTTGTATCTCGACGCGGCTGAACCCACGAAACACCTCCGGGCGCAAGGCCCGTGAATGTCTCGACATCACAACGATGTTTTCGCGGCCGGTGTCCAGATTGACACGCCGGATATTCAGCCCGGGACGAGACTTAATATCCAGGTTCATTCGCAGCATCCTCCATCAACGCCGTCATTTGCGATGACTTCCGCGGCGAGAACGCCGCTCTGCCCCGGGTCGGATCATCGAACGACACAATTACGCACGCTGAACGAGCGAATGCACGGCGGTCTCGGCCTTTTCGATCAATGCGGATGCTTTTCATAGCCGTGTCGTTTGGTCCAGCGCGCCAACCATCGTTGTCGGCCGTAATCGCTCATATGCGCCAAATTGGTTGCGTCCTTCGCCGGAAAATG
>VGDY01000104.1 GCA_016869555.1 Alphaproteobacteria bacterium
TTGCAGGCTGAAGGACTTCAGGCGCATCGCAACCAGATACGACAAGCTCGCTCAAAATTTCTTCTCGGCCCTCTGCTTCGTCGCTACCTTGGCATATTGGATAGGAGTTAATTGAGTCCGGACCCTAAGACACCGGCGGCTGACGCCCGCCGAATTCGGACAAATCGCCGGCCGAGCGGGTCGCCATATGAGCGACGGCTTTTTTAGCGCGACGGCGCGTTGCCCGCCTTTCGACGAGGAGTTGATCGAGTCCTTGGAGGATCACCGGTTCGATCCGGTGAAGACGTTGCAATGGCGCAGCAGCGCGCTCGATTTTTCGTCGATCGAGGCGTTGATCCATTCTCTCGATCAGGCCCCGGCGCGTCCCGATCTGGCGCGCGCGCGCCTCGCGGAAGATCAAAGAGCGCTCGAAGCCGCGAGCCGCGACGAAATCGCGCAGCGCAACGCCAAGACGCCGGCTGACGTGGCCCGGCTCTGGGAAGCGTGTCAAATTCCCGATTACCGCAAGACCTCGCCCGCCGCTCACGCCGAACTGGCGCTCGCCGTATTCGCCTTCATCGCCCGCCGGGGCAAAATCCCCGAGGACTGGATGGCGCGGCAAATCGAGGCGGTCGACCGCATCGACGGCGACATCGCCACGCTGTCGAATCGTCTGGCGCAAGTGCGCACCGCGAGTTTTATCGCCAACCGTTCCGGCTGGCTCGACGATTCCGAGCATTGGCAGAGCGTCGCGCGTCGGGTAGAGGACAGCATATCCGACGCGTTGCATGACCGACTGACGCAGCGTTTCGTCGATCGCCGCACCAGCGTGCTGATGCGCCGTTTAAGAGAGAACGCGATGCTTGAAGCCGAAATCAACGCCGCCGGCGACGTTATGGTCGAAGGCCAGCACGTCGGAAGCCTTCAGGGATTTCGCTTCACGCCCGATCCCGGCGCGGCGGGCGAAGCGGCAAAGGCGTTGAACGCAGCGGCGCAGAAGGCGCTCGCGGGCGAATTCGAGGCGCGCGCGACTCGCGTGTTCGACGCGGTCGACGACGCTTTCGCGCTCGGCAACGACGGTCTCATCCGCTGGCTCGGCGAACCCGTCGGGAAAATCGCCGCCGGCGCCGGCGCGCTGTCGCCGACGACGCGGGTGCTCGCCGACGAACAGCTCGCCGGCGCCGCTCTGGAGAAGGTCGAGCAGCGCCTCGGCCTCTGGCTCGCGCAGCATGTCAAGAAGCTGCTCGGGCCGCTCGAACAGCTCGAAAAGGGCGAGGGCCTGGAGGGCGTGACCCGCGGCGTCGCCTTCCAGCTTGCGGAAGAGCTCGGCGTGCTGGACCGCGCGCGCGTCGCCAAGGAAGTGAAGAGCTTCTCGCAGGAGGACCGCGGCGCGCTGCGCAAGCTTGGCGTCCGTTTTGGCGCCTATCACATCTATTTGCCGGCGCTGCTCAAGCCTGCGCCGCGGACGCTGTCGGCGCTGCTCTGGGCGCTGCATCACGGCGGGCTCGAAAATGTGAAGGGTCTTGAAGAGGTGCCGCATCTCGCGGCCTCGGGACGAACCTCCTTCGCCGCCGACGCAACGATCCACAAGGGGTTCTACCGGGCCGCCGGTTTCCGCGTTTGCGGCGAACGCGTCGTCCGCGTCGATATTCTCGAACGTCTCGCCGATCTCATCCGACCGGCGATCGCCTATCGCCCAGGACTGACGGCGGGCGCGCCGCCCGCCGGCGCCGCCGATTCCGACGGCTTCGTCGTCACCGTCGCGATGACCTCGCTGACCGGCTGTTCCGGCGAGGCTTTCTCGTCGATCCTCAAGTCGCTCGGCTATGCCTCGACGCAACGTCCTGGACCGGCGATTACCGTCGCGCTCGTGCCGGCGGCGTCGATGGAGCCTGTGACCCCCAAGACCGAGGCCGCCGCAGCGCCGAGCGCGGCGGGTGAGGACGCTCCTTCCGAGACGCCCGCCGAACCCGC
Source organism: Alphaproteobacteria bacterium (assembly GCA_016869555.1). Lineage (GTDB taxonomy): Bacteria > Pseudomonadota > Alphaproteobacteria > Rhizobiales > Beijerinckiaceae > Methylocystis. The sequence goes on from VGDY01000104.1 coordinate 1,954, forward strand.
CGCCGAGCCGCCGGCCGCGGCCACGGAAACTGCGCTCGAGCAGGAATCGGCTGTCGAGGCTCCGGCCGAGACGACGGCCACCGAGGAGGCGCCGGCGACCGAGGCGCAGGCCTCTCTCTCGGCGGAAGCGCCTGCGGCGGCCGAAGCGCAAGTCGAGGACGCGTCGGCCGAAGCCGCGCCGGCCGCGCCGGAAACCATCGAAATCTGGCGTCCACAGCGCCACGCCCATTCGGGTCCGCGCAGCCGAGAGGGCGGCGCGCAGCGCGCGGTGCGTAACCAGGGCGCGGAAGACAAGCGGCCGCCGCGCCGCGACCAGCGGCCGCGCGCCGAGGCTCCGGGCAAGGACGTGCGTCCTGGCGGAAAACCGCGCTTCGAAGGCCGGCCGCCGCGCGACGACGCCCGACCGCGTCGACCCTTTTCGCCGCCCGAGCGGCGCGAACGCCAGCCCGACCCTGATTCGCCCTTCGCCAAGCTCGCGGCGCTCAAAGCCGAGCTTGAGAAGAAAGGCAAATAGCGGCGCCGGCGCCTCTGGCGTCGGCTTCGCCATCGTATTGCCAACAGTCAGGCGGACAACTAATGCTTCCCCGGGGGCTGGGCGCGGCCTGGAGCGCGCTGCGAAACTGAGGAACCCGGTTTTTCGCGCAGCGCGCGCTCTAAGCTTTGAGATCGATCGCGTCATCCGCCTTTGGCGAATTCCGCCCAAAGGCGGCGCGATCAAGTGCTAGAGGGGCTGATGAAGAAGATTTTGCCCGTGATTATGTGCGGCGGGTCGGGAACGAGAGTGTGGCCCGAATCGCGAGAGACGCTGCCCAAGCAGTTCATTCCGCTGGTCGGAGAGCGATCGACCTTTCAGACGACGATGGCGATGCTGGCCGACCCGGCCTTCGAACGGCCGATCGTCGTCTCGAATTTCGACTACCGCTTCCTCGTCGCCGACCAGCTCCGCGAGATCGGCGCGCAAGCCGACGTCATATTGGAGCCCTCGCGCCGCGACTCCGGACCGGCGGTCGCGGTCGCGGCGGGCCTCGCCGCGCGCCGGGCGCCTGACACGGTCGTCGTGGTGCTCGCCGCCGACCACGTCGTTCGCGATCCGGCGGGCCTCGTCGATCTATGTAAGCGCGCGAGCGCGGCGGCGGCCGAGGGCTATATCGTGACGCTCGGCGTCAAGCCCGACGGTCCGGCGACCGGCTATGGCTATTTGCGCCCTGGCGAGCCGCTTGCTTGCTGCTGCGAGGTCTACAAGCTCGACGCCTTCGTCGAAAAGCCGGACCGCCACACGGCGCAGGAATATGTCGACGCCGGCTATTTCTGGAACAGCGGCAATTTCATCTTTCGCGCCGACGTGATGCAGTCGGAGATCGCGCAATTCGAGCCCGGCATTTTCGCCGCGGCCGAGGCCGCGATCGAAGCGGCCCGTCAGGACCTCGGCTTCATGATTTTGAACGCCGAGGCCTTCGCGCATGCGCCGAAGAAATCGATCGACTACGCGGTGATGGAGAAGACCGAAAAGGCGGCGCTGATCCCGGCCGACATCGGCTGGTCCGACGTCGGCACCTGGCGCGCCGTTTGGGAATTGTCCGATCGCGACGAACTCGGCAATTCGGTGCGCGGGCATGGCGTCGTGATGGACGCGCGCAATGTCCATGTGCGCTCGGAGGACACGCTGACGACGGTGGTCGGCGTCGACGACATCATCGTCGTGACGACGCAGGACGCCGTGCTGGTGCTCAGTCACCAGCATGGCGATCGGGTCAAACAGCTTGTCGAGCAGCTGCGCAGCGAAAACCGGCGCGAGGCGGGAGAGCACAAGCGCATCTTCCGACCCTGGGGCTATTATCAGGGGATCGACGAGGGCCAGCGCTATCAGGTGAAGCGCATCGTGGTGAAGCCGGGCCAGCGCTTGTCGCTGCAGAAGCATTTCCACCGCGCCGAACATTGGATCGTCGTGCGCGGCACGGCGGAGGTCGGCCGCGACGACGAGATTCATCTCGTCCACGAAAATGAATCGATCTATCTGCCGATCGGCAGCAAGCACCGCCTGACCAATCCCGGCAAGATCGATCTGGAGCTGATCGAAGTGCAGACCGGCTCCTATCTCGGCGAAGACGACATCGTCCGCTTCGAGGACGCGTATAACCGCGGGTGAGAGCCGACTCTCTGACCTTTTTCCGCGTCATGGCCGGCCTTGGGCCGGCCATCCACGCTTAGAACGCGCGCTAATTATGCAAATTGCAGCAGTGGCCTCGCGTGGATGGCCGCGACAAGCGCGGCCATGACGCAACCTGTAATCGTCAAAATCTGCGGTCTGTCCTCGCCCGAGACGCTTGTCGCGGCGATCGCCGCCGGCGCCGATATGGCGGGTTTCGTCTTTTTTGAGAAGAGTCCGCGCCATATCGATCTCGAGACCGCCCGCACGCTCGGCCTTCTCGCCCATCAGCGCATCAGCAAGGTCGCGCTGACCGTCGACGCTGACGACGCCGCGCTTCAAGATATCGTCGAGGCGCTCGCGCCCGACTATCTCCAGCTTCACGGAGATGAGACGCCTGCGCGCGTGCGCGACGTGAAGGCGCGCTTCGGCCTGCCGGTCATCAAGGCGGCCGGCGTCGCGACTCCCGGCGATGTCGAGGCGGCGCGCGCTTACGAAGGCGTCGCCGACGTCATCCTGTTCGATGCCAAGCCAGCGCCGGACGCTTCCGTGCCCGGCGGCGCCGGCGTCGCCTTCGACTGGAATTTGCTGCGCGGCGTCGCTGCGAAGCACTGGATGCTTTCGGGAGGACTCACTCCCGACAATGTCGCCGAAGCCATGCGCCTGACCGGCGCCCGCGCGGTGGACGTCTCTTCCGGCGTCGAGCGCGAGCGCGGCGTCAAGGATGCCGCGAAAATCGCAGCCTTTGTCAAAGCCGCTCGGCTTTCATAGCGGCGTGCGACAGTTTAAGACTGCGGCGACGGATCGGCCCCCTCCCCAACCCTCCCCCGCTCCGCGGGAGAGGGGACGCCAACGAGCCGCATTGCGGGAAACTCGATGAAGCGCCGAATCTGACTCCCTCTCCCGCGTAGCGGGGGAGGGTTGGGGAGGGGGTAGCGCCGCAGACCAAGGACGCCCCGTGAACAAGCCGCTTCCCAATTCCTTCCGCGCCGGCCCGGACGAAAACGGCCGTTTCGGCATTTTCGGCGGGCGCTTCGTCGCCGAAACGCTCATGCCGCTCGTGCTCAATCTTGAAGCGGCGTACGAGAAGACAAAAACCGATCCGGCCTTTCACGAAGAGCTCGCCGGCCTGCACAAACATTACGTCGGGCGCCCGAGCCCGCTCTATTTCGCCGAACGCATCACCGACTATGTGCGCGAGCGCGCGGGCGAGGGCAAAGGCGCCAAGGTCTATTTCAAGCGCGACGAGCTCAATCACACCGGCGCGCATAAGATCAACAATGTGCTCGGGCAGATTCTGCTGGCGCGGCGCATGGGCAAGAAGCGCATCATCGCCGAAACGGGCGCCGGCCAGCATGGCGTCGCCACCGCGACAGCCTGCGCGCGATTCGGACTCGACTGCGTCGTCTATATGGGGGCGGTCGACGTCGAGCGGCAAAAGCCGAACGTCTTCCGCATGAAAATGCTCGGCGCCGAGGTGCGGCCGGTGCAAAGCGGCGCGCGCACCTTGAAGGATGCGATGAATGAGGCGCTGCGCGACTGGGTGACCAATGTCGCCGACACTTTCTACTGCATCGGCACGGCGGCGGGGCCGCATCCCTATCCGGCGATGGTGCGCGACTTCCAGTCGATCATCGGCAATGAAACCCGCGTCCAGATGCAGGAGATGGAGGGGCGGCTCCCCGATTCGCTGGTCGCCTGCATCGGCGGCGGCTCCAACGCCATCGGCCTGTTTCATCCGTTTCTCGACGATTCCAGCGTCGAGATTTACGGCGTCGAGGCGGCGGGCCATGGCGTCGACGTGCCGAACGGCCATGCGGCCTCGCTCACCGGCGGGCGTCCGGGCGTGCTGCACGGCAACCGCACTTATCTCCTGATGGACGACGACGGCCAGATTCTCGAAGGCCATTCGATTTCGGCGGGCCTCGACTATCCCGGTATCGGCCCGGAACATTCATGGCTGCATGAGATCGGCCGGGTGAAATATCTGAACGCCACCGACAAGGAGGCGCTCAACGCCTTTCAACTGTGCTCGAAGCTCGAGGGCATCATCCCGGCGCTGGAGCCTTCGCACGCGCTGGCGAAAGTGATCGAACTCGCGGCGCTAAAGCCGCGCGATCATCTGATGGTGATGAATATGTGCGGCCGCGGCGACAAGGATATTTTCACGGTCGCGGAGCATCTCGGCGGGATGTGAAGGGGGGCGGGAACCCTCTCCCGCTTGCGGGAGAGGGTGTCACGCGGAACGCGTGACGGGTGAGGGCCCTCATCCGACCCTCGCTACGCGAGGGCCACCTTCTCCCGCGAGCGGGAGAAGGAAAGCGCGCCTATTTATCCAAACTCGAGACGCACCTCTGCGCAATCTCATTCAACCGGCGCCCGCGTTCGGCTTCGTCCTTCACGCCGGCGAGCGCCTTGCTGCTGATCGCCTCCCGCGCCGTGCATTGGCAGGCGTCGTGGCACAGCTTGCCTTCGCCGCCCTCTTCAAAACAGCGCGCCTCGCATGAGGCGACGAAATCCGTCGTGTCGACGGCGGGCGGCGCAAGCCAGGCGACGCCCAGAAAAAGCGCGAAGAGCGCCGGCTGATGCGCGAGATAGATGGGGAGGCTGTGGCGGCCGAGGAAAGTGAGCCATCCCCTCTCCCCGTTTACGGGGAGAGGGTTAGGGTGAGGGGCCTGGGGTTTTGTCGGCGCGCGAAAATCAGCCGAGTCCTGCCGCGTTTTTCTTTCAGGCGAACCGCCCTCGCCCCTCACCCCTGCCCTCTCCCCGTAAACGGGGAGAGGGAGTTTTCCCGCCGCGACGCCGAGCAGCAGCGCGCCCGCCCAGGGAAAGAGCGGACGCCAGTCCTGGGTCAGCGGCTCGCTGGTCGAAAGCCCGATCCATTGCAGCCAGTCGGCGTTGAAGACCGGCGAGGCGAGAAACTGTGCGCCGACGACAAAAAAGAGCCCGCCGGCGAGCGCCATCGGCCAGGGCGCGAGCAGAAAGGGAACCGCGATCAGGCTGGCGAGCGCGATGCAATGCAGAATGCCGAAGAACACATAGGACGTGGGAAAGGCGACATAGGTGCCCGCGCTCACCAGCGCCGCCGCCGCGACGATGATCGCGAAACGGTGCCAGAAGGCCGGCCAGCGCATGTGACCGCGATGCGCCAGCACCAGCGCAACGCCGGCGATGAACAAAAAGGCGAAAGCGATCGAATGTCCGAATATCCTGACCGGCGGCGTCCAGGGAAGATTGGTCGGCGCATAGCCGAAATGGGCGAGATCCCAGATGAGGTGAAAAGCGATCATCGCCAGGACCGCGAGACCGCGCGCGGCGTCGAGCGCCCACCAGCGGGTTTGACTCATCGGCGCGCGGACGCCGGCGCCGCGCCCTGAAACTTGCTGAAAGCCATGTCGGGCGCCGATAGATTATGGCGCGACGGCAGATGACGGCCGACCCACACTTCGGTCGCGCTGGCGCCGGGAAAGCGAATGACCGGCGCTTCCTCCCAGCCCTTGCCGCGCTTGCTGCGCCAGGCGACGATGGCCGCGTCGCTCATCGTCTCCATGGCGTACATCGACCGCAGCGCCGCGAAGGGCAGCCCGTTCGGCATCGCCTGGCTGAACGAAACATCGAGCGTCAGGCGGTCCTGGTCGACGCTCTTGATCGAAACGCGGCCCTCGCCGCCGCGGTGGAACTTAAGAATGATGCTGCGGGTCTGGGGCTCGAAGACGATCTCCTCGAGATCGACGATGGGACGCTCCTGGGTTTCGACCGGTCCCACGAGAAAGGACGAGCCATAGGCCGTCCAGCGCATGTCGTCGAAGGGGAGCGGCCGCGCCCGCCAATAGCCGTCGGGCGGATAGAGCACCATGATTTCCTCGGCGCGCTCCCGGTGCCACATCCAGAACTGGATGAGGTGAAAGCCCCGCTCGACCGTGTCCCCGATTCGGACCGGCACGTCATTCGGCCGCCAGAAGGAAGGAAAAGTGTAGCCGGTCAGCCAGAATTCCGGCGTCTCCCAGAAGGTCTTGCGGCGCGCCTGCGAGAAAGCCTTCGGATCGACGGTGAGATCGCAGCTCGACCAGTCCGGCGCCCAGCGGTCCGATGCGATGGTGTTGATATAGGAGGGATGGACCGCCTGGATCTGCAGGCTGCGCAGCCGCGGCGAGATGAAGTCGAGCTCGATATTGTCCTTTTCGGCGCAGAGCTCCGGCGCCGAATTATTTTCCACGCGCACCTGCAGCTCTTCGGCCGCTTCGGGAAGCTCCGCCGAGGCCGGGCCGGCCAAAGCCAAACCGCCGGCGCCCAGAAGGAAGCGGCGTCGATCGAATGCCGTCATCAAGCGATATGTCCTGTCGCCTTTGAGAAATCTAAGTCGCGCGAAAGGCGCGCGCCGAAAATCTTTCGCTGTTTCCAAAGGCGAAAACAAGGAGCGACGCGCCTTCTTTGGCGCGCCGCCTCGTCATCATCAACGCGCGTCCCGGCCTCAGTCGCCGAAGTCGAAGAGAGAGGGGAGCGGATTGCCATAGTCTTGACGGCGCCGCGGGGCCGAATCGGACGCAGCGCCCCGCCGCGCGCTGGCGTAATACTGGCCGCGCGGCGGCGCGCCGCTGATCGAAATCCTGCCGCCCTCGCTCTGCACCATCTGATAGAGCATCGCCGCATGGCCGGGCGACAGGCGCACGCAGCCGTGCGAGGCCGGGCGGCCGAGCATGCCGGTTTCATAGGAGCCGTGAATGGCGTAGCCGCCGCGGAAGAAGATCGAATGCGGCATCGGCGACATGTGATATTTGCGCGAATAATGCATGGGCTGCATGCCGGTCGGCGCGAAGGAGCCGCGCGGCGTCGAATAGCCGGCGCGGGCGGTCGACACCGGCCAGGAGTAGCTGCCCGACGAAGACTGGACATGCATGGTCTGGGTCGAAAGATTGATATGAATATGGGTGGTGGCGTTCGCCGCGCCGAAGGGGGCGAATAGAAAAGCAATTGCGGGGGCGATGACGGATAAACGCATGACGAACTCCTGACGCAACGCGTAAGCGACTGGGCCGGCATTCTTGCTCTGGCTTGGCGCTGCATCAAACTAAATGAAGCGGTAAGGTTTCGCGGCAAGGATAAGGCGCAAAGCTTCGCGCAGATCGAGATAGGGGCGAGACGCCCATGACAGGTTGGACATTGCGCGCGTTTTGCGCGGCGCTATTGGGCTTGGCGGCGTTTGCCGCGGCCGGCGGCGCTTTAGCGCAGGACAAGGGGACGCTCGATCCCAAGCCCCTGCCGCCGCTCGCCAATCCGTCCAGTCCCGCAACGCCGGCGCGCGAACTTTTTGGCCGGGCCCAGGAGGCGGCGCCGCTTCATCCCGACCCGATCGGATTTTATTCGCGCGGCTGTCTCGCCGGCGGCGAGCCGCTGCCGATCAACGGCCCTCATTGGCAGGTCATGCGGCTGTCGCGCAACCGCAATTGGGGCCATCCCAACCTGATCGTCTTTTTGAAGCAATTCTCGGCGAAAGCGGCGAAAGAATCGGGCTGGCCGGGCCTGCTCATCGGCGATATGTCGCAGCCGCGCGGCGGGCCGATGCTCTCGGGCCACGCCTCGCATCAGATCGGCCTCGACGCCGATATCTGGCTCGCGCCGATGCCCAACCGCGAACTCACCCGCGAGGAACGCGAGGAGATGATGTCGACCGACGTCGTGCGCGACGATCGCCTCGACATTCGCCCGGATATCTGGAGCGACGGCCATGTCGCCGTGATCCGCGCTGCGGCGATGGACCAAGGCGTGCAGCGCATTTTCGTCAACGCCGCGATCAAACGCGCGCTCTGCCGCGTCGCCCAGGGCGAGAACTGGATGCGCAAGGTGCGGCCGATGTGGGGGCATAATTACCACTTCCACATCCGGCTTTTCTGCCCGGACGGCTCGAACTGCCGCGATCAGGACCCGACCCCCGCGGGCGACGGCTGCGACGCCTCGCTCGCCTGGTGGTTCCGGGACGAGATCATTCATCCCAAGGGGGGGCCGTCAAAAAGCTGGCCGCCGATGTCGATGGCCGGACTGCCCTCGGCCTGCCGCGAGGTCTTGCGGGCGAAATAGGCTTCAGTCGGCGCGGGCGCCTGTTCCGATCGGGCAGGAAACGCCGGTTCCGCCGAGACCGCAATAGCCGCCGGGATTCTTGGCGAGATATTGCTGGTGATACTCCTCCGCGTAATAGAACGGCGGAGAATCGGCGATTTCCGTGGTGATCGCGCCGAGCCCCGCTTGCGTCAATACGCGTTGATACATGGCGCGCGATTCATTCGCGGCGGCGAGCTGTTCCGGCGTCGAGACGTAAATGGCGGACCGATATTGCGTGCCGTGATCATTGCCCTGGCGCATGCCCTGGGTCGGGTCATGGCTCTCCCAGAAGAGCCGCAAAAGCGCTTCGAAGCTGATCGCCGGCGGCTGATAGACGACGCGCACGACTTCGGCATGGCCGGAGCGGCCGCTGCAGACGTCTTCATAGGTCGGATTTTTGGTCACGCCGCCGGCGTAGCCGACCGCCGTCACATAGACGCCCTCGCCCGCCTGCCAGAATTTGCGCTCGGCGCCCCAGAAGCAGCCCATGCCGAACAGGACCTGTTCCGACCCCAGCGGAAACGGCGGGTCGAGCGGGCGGCCGTTGACGAAATGGCGCGCGCCATGCGCGACGGGCGTTTCACGGTCGGGAATCGGCCTCAGCAGCCTGGAAAGATCGAATGTGTCGAAGATCGCCATGGCGACGATATAGTGCGGCGCGCTGACGCAAACTAGCGGCGGGCGTAATAGAGCGGCGCCTGCCGCCGATGGCTGAGCAGGATGAGGAGCGCGCCGACGCCGCCGAAGGCGACGCTGACCGGCGCCGTCATCAGCGTGGTCAGCACCGGGTCCCACAGATAGGCCGAGACATGCTCGACGCTTGCCTGCACCGATTGGTAGAGGCCGGGAAAGACCGAGGACGCGCCGCGGTTGATGCTTGTGACCATCAGGCGCCCGGCGGCGATCGAGCGGGTGCCGTCGACGATGAGGGCGATGAAGCCGCCGGCCAGCAGGAGCAGGCCGATCAGTCTGGTAAGAAGTCGCAGCATGGTCTCTTCGTTCGAATGGCGCGTGGGCGTGAATCGGCGCGAGGAAGAATAGGCGCCGCCGCCGCGCCTGTCCATGCGCTGTCTGCTTGTCGTCCAAATGCCATCCATGCACGGCGATTGCGTTTGAGGCGCGCGTGAATATATTGCGCGCTTCGCGGAGGGGTGGCCGAGTGGTTGAAGGCGCACGCCTGGAAAGTGTGTATGCGGGAAACCGTATCGCGGGTTCGAATCCCGCCCCCTCCGCCAGTTCAGAACTGTCCGGTCTGAAGACATCGTGACGGCCTGTTCCCAAGACATGGGCGACAATTTCGGGCTGAACGGGTTGTCCGGCGCGCCGCATCTTCGCCAAGCTTGACGGCGACGGAAAAGACAACGGCGGTAGCGACGCCAGCGCTTGTCATGCCGCGCCGGAGGAAAAGCGCCATTCGCCGCGCCGGGCGAGTTCTTTCGCGGCTGGATGTCTGCGGTTGAGCGCAACGTCGGCGAGCGGCGCGACGAAAGACTGATTGCTCGCATCGCCCTCGATAATAAAGCGGCACATGAGATCGCCGCGCGGCCCGGCTTGAAAAACGCCGACAAGCTTCAATCTGGGAGAAGCGCTTCCAACGGCGCCGCGCGCGCGCAGAAAATCCAGGAGCGCAGGCCTGCCGTGAGCTGGAAGCGGGAGTTGACGTTGCAAACGCAAAACCAGTGCCGATCGGGGCATCTTTTTTCTCTTTCGACTGATGCTTTGCGCAAATTTCGATTTCAATAACGTTGCAAGGCAAGCCCTTGCCAAAGCGCTTATGGGGCGCGCCTCCGCACAGGCCGGCCGCGGGCGGGTCAATTAGCGCCAGCCCGCGGCGCGTCTTGCGCGATCAGAATTCGACCCGCAACGACCCCAGGACGCTTCTCGGGGCGCCGAAGGATCCCGCATAGCGATTCGGGAAATTTCCCGTTCCGTAGACATAGTTCTGGTTGAGCAGGTTGTCGGCGTTGATCTGCGCCGTCACGAAGGTCGGCCCGAGCTTGAAGCGATAGGACGCCATCGTGCGGACAAGCACATAGGCCGGGGCGCGATAGGTGTTCGCGATATCGACCCAGGAGTTCCCCATCCAGGTAAAGCCGCCGCCGGCGCTGAATCCCCTGAAGTCGCCGTCGGCGTCGTATTTCAGCCAGACGCTCCCCATGTTGTCCGGCACGGCGCCCAGCCGTTTGCCGGCGACCGGAACCTGGGTGACAAAATCGAACGGGTCCGTCGCGGGTGGGGTCGTGCCTTTGGTGACATGCGTGCTGAGGTGGGAAAAATTGGCGATGACGCTCCAATTGTCGTCAATGCTGCCGGTAATATCCAACTCCACGCCCTGGCTTCTGGCGTTAAGCAGATCGAACACGAAACCAGTCAGAGTCCCTGGCAAGATCGGCGGATTTTGCGCCATATTGTATTTCTTGATGTCGAAATAGGCGAGCGTCGCCAGCAGGCGCTTGTCGAAGAATTCGGCCTTGACGCCGCCTTCCCATTGTACCGACTGCTGCGGTCCCAGCGGCCGGTTGTCTCGGGTGACGCCATTGTTGACGCCGAAGGCCTGCGTGTAATTGCCGTAGAACGACAGCCATGGATAGGGCTGGATAACGAGACCGACGCGCGGACTGAAAAAGCGGTCCTTCACATAGACGCCCAGGAAATTGGCGCGATCGAGCGCATTGTTGACGAGCGCCGAGGTCGAGTTCTGCGACGAGCTGAACGCCGAGGCGAAATCATAGCGTCCCCCAAGCAGCAGATGCACGCGGTCGTCGAACCCCGAGACCATGTCCTGGGCATAAAGGCCCTGCCATTCCTGCTTTCGAAGGAGCGCCGAGCCATTCTGGTTCGTTAGGAACCTCGAAATTCCGACGGGCGTGTAGATCGGCGCGAAAATGTTAAATTGTTGCGCATTCGGCGCAAAACTCTGAAAATAGTTCACGGAGTAATTAAAACTCACATGATCGGTTCCGAGCAGCACGGCATGCTGGAGCGGACCCGTATAGAGTTTGCCGTTCAGATCGAGATTGCCGGTGATCGATCTCTGATGGCTGGGTCCCCACTGCAGCCCGTCCCCCGACTGCCCGAAGACGTTTGGCACGTTGTTGCCGGCACAGGCGCCTGGCAATGGCCGCTGATTGGTGCAGGTCAGGAACATGCTCGACTGAATATAGCGGATGTTGTTGTACAAAAACCGATTGACGATGTTCCAATCCTCGTTGATCTCATATTTCCAGTCGTAGCCGATCGTTCGCCGCATGTTGTGCGCGGGATTGGCGGCGGTGATGCTGGGTTCGGCGAGATAGCGGCTGATCGGAATGGGCGCGGCGTTATAGCCGATCGCCGGAACATTGGGATTGAGGTTGACGAAAACGCTGTCCTGATATTCCCCATCGACATTGAGCTTGAAGTTCTGAATGGGATGGTAGGTGAGCGTCGCCGAGCCGAACCATCTGTCGTCATTGGCAAAATCGATGAAGGACGGATTGTGGAAATATTCGGCGTTCACCCGATAGAGCCAGCTCTTGTCCTCGCTAAGCGGGCCAGTGGCGTCGAGCGTCGTGCGCGCCACGCCGAACGAGCCGCCCTGTTGCTGGACTGAGTAATAGGCCTTCTCGAGGGGGCGCTTGATGATCATCCCACATTCGCCAGATGGCCAGCGATTGTGAGCCTATCTTCACCCGACTGACGGTTTTCGGCAAGCCCATAGCCCCAGCCGGCCAAGTGAGCGGGGCTGGGGGTCGGCGAATGCCGCGCCGAGCGGT
>VGDY01000105.1 GCA_016869555.1 Alphaproteobacteria bacterium
GCTTTCGAGCGACGGCCCATCGATGCAATCGAAAAGCCGCCGCCCAAATACCCGGCCCGCCGACGGCTCGTCTCAGCTCGACAGATCGAAATCAAATGGCCATGACTTTCCCCGGACAGCCCTGCGCTTCGCGGGAGAGGGAGTCAGACTCGGGTCCCGGCAGTGAACTGCGTAATCTGCGTCGTTAGCGTCCCCTCTCCCGCGAAGCGGGGGAGGGACAGGGAGGGGGCGCTTGCAACGCTTCCGCGGCTCTTCGCAGATCGCGCCAGGCGGCTGGCTTTAAGGCCGCGCCGTTCAGCATCGCCTCAAGACTGGAAAATACGAAGGCGCGCGCGACATGCGCGCCGCAGCGCGCCTCATGGATTTTGCCGCGCAGCTTGCCGGCCGGCTCTTTCGTCGCGAGCATGACCCGCGCTGGAGTTTCTCCGAAAAGCAAGAGAACTTCGGGCCGCGTCAGTTCAACTCTGCGGCGCGCGAAGGGCGCGAAGACCGCCGCCTCGTGCGGCGTCAATGGTTTGTCGCCGGGCGGGCGCCAGGGCGAGACATAGGCGAGCGAAGCGCTGGAGCGATCGAAGCCGATCGCCGCGAGCATATTGTCAAGGAGCGTCGCCGAGAGCCCGCTGAAGGCTTCGCCGCTCGCTTCTTCGGTCGCGCCCGGCGCGGCGTCGAAGGCGATAATCCGCGCGCTCGGAGCGCCGGCGCCGAACAGAAAATACTGCGCCATGTCGCGGAAAGGCGCGTGCGGAAAATCGGCGAGACGCCCGGCGAGGTCGTCGAGATCGCGCGAATCGGCCGCCGCTTCTTCCGCGGCGCGAATCGCTTCGTCGGGCGCGACCATCGGGGCCGCTGCGGGGCGGGGGCGCTCCATCGCCGCGAGCGGCGGCGGAGTCGGTCGCGCGGCCGGCTCCGCTAAGTCCGCAGGCGGCGTAACGCTCGCCCGAACGCTGTCCGCATAGCGGTCATGCGGCGCCTCATCGAGCGCGATATCGACGCCGCTTTCGACATACCAGTCGAGCAGCGCGAGGAGTTCGGCGCGGGTTTCCGGCGGGGAAGACATGACGCAATTTACCTCACCCGCCCCTTGAGGGGGAGGGTCGAATGGCGAAGCCGTTCGGGGCGGAGTCAGCAGCAGCGAAAGGCGCGTTCGCCCGAAGCGCCGAAACGGGCGTTCTCTCGTGCGCGGAAAAATTCGTCGCGCGTCATGACCGGCGCGCCGTCGTGACGCTCCCGCAGATGCGCGACATAGGCGTCGTAATCGCCGTGGCCGACCATCAATCTCGCGCCGTCGCGGAGCTTGCGCGCGAGACGATTGAGATCAAGCCCGGGCAGGCTGCAGATCGTGCAATTCATCCTCGGTCTCCCGCGTGGTGACATACTTAGCGGCGCGCGCGGCGCGTATCGCTCTGATGGCGAAGCCGAGCATCGCCAGAACCAGCGTGACATAGATCGCGCAAAGCGTCGCGTCGACATAGTCGTTGAAGATGACGCGCTGCATTTCGGCGAGCGTCTTCGCCGGCGCCAGCAATTGATCCTTCTCGGCGGCGGCCGCGAATTTTCTGGCGTGCGCCAGAAAGCCAATGCGCGGATCCTCGTGAAAGATTTTCTCGAAGGCCGCGGTCAGCGTACAGATATAGAGCCACGTCGTCGGGGCGATGGCGACGAAGGCGTAGCGCTCGCGCTTCATCCGATAGAGCACGACGACGCACAGCGTCAGCGCGATCGCCGCGAGCATCTGATTAGCGATGCCGAACAGCGGCCACAGCGTGTTGATGCCGCCGAGCGGATCGATCACGCCCTGATAGAGGAAATAGCCCCAGCCGCTCACGGCGATGGCGGTCGCGGCGAGGTTCGGCGCCCAGGCTCTTGTGTTGCCGAAGGCCGGAAAGAAGGCGCCGAAGAGATCCTGGATCATGAAGCGCGCGACGCGCGTGCCGGCGTCGATCGTGGTGAGAATGAACAGCGCCTCGAAGAGAATGGCGAAATGATACCAGAAGGACTTCGCAGCGGTTCCGCCGATGGCGGAGGAGAGAATATGCGCCATGCCGACCGCGAGCGTCGGCGCGCCGCCGGTGCGCGACAATATGGTCTTCTCGCCGACCTCGGCGGCGACGCCGGACAGCGCTTCCGGCGTCACCGCAAATCCCCAAGATGAGATCGCCGCGGCGGCGGAATCGGGCGTCGCGCCGATCAGCGCCGGCGCGCTGTTCATGGCGAAATAGACGCCAGGCTCCAAGACGCTTGCGGCGATGAGCGCCATCACCGCGACGAAAGATTCCATCAGCATCGCGCCATAGCCGATGAAACGGGTCTGCGTCTCGTCGGCGATCATCTTCGGCGTCGTGCCGGAGGACACAAGCGCATGAAAGCCCGACACCGCGCCGCAGGCGATGGTGATGAACAGAAACGGAAAGACGCTGCCGGCGAAGACCGGGCCCGTGCCGTCGATGAAACGGCTGATCGCCGGCATCTGGAGATCGGGCCAGACAATGAAAATGCCGATCGCGAGCGACAGGATCGTGCCGATTTTCAGGAAGGTCGAGAGATAGTCGCGCGGCGCGAGCAACAGCCACACCGGCAGGACCGAGGCGACGAAGCCATAGCCGATCAGCATGAAGGCGAGCGTCTCGCCCTTGAAGGTGAAAAGCGGCGCGAGCAGCGCGCTCTCCGACACATTGCGGCCGAAGGCGATGCTCATGAGCAGCAGCACGAAGCCGATCGCCGACATTTCGGCGATGCGTCCCGGCCGCAGATAGCGGCCGTAGATTCCCATGAAGATGGCGATCGGCAGCGTCGCGAAAACGGTGAACGCGCCCCAGGGACTGTCGGCGAGAGCCTTGACGACGACGAGAGCGAGCACCGCGAGCAGGATGATCATGATCGTCAGAATGCCGACCATGGCGATGACGCCGGGAACGCGGCCCATCTCGGTCTTGATCAGATCGCCGAGCGAACGCCCGTCGCGCCGCGTGGAGATGAACAGGACGAGAAAATCCTGCACGGCGCCGGCGAAGATGACGCCAGTCAGGAGCCACAGTGTTCCTGGTAGATAGCCCATCTGCGCCGCGAGCACGGGCCCGACCAGCGGGCCGGCGCCGGCGATCGCCGCGAAATGATGGCCAAACAGCACAAATTTGTCGGTCGGCACATAATCGAGCCCGTCGTTGCGGCGGAGCGCGGGCGTGCGGCGGCGCGCGTCGAGACCCAGCACCCGCTCGGCGATGAAGCGCGAATAGAAGCGATAGCCGATGGCGTAGGTTCCGATCGCGGCCGTCACCATCCACATGGCGTTGACCGGCTCGCCGCGCGAGAGCGCGAGCGTATAGAGCGAGAACAGCACGAGGGCGAAGACGAGCGCCCAGAGAAGCAGCTTCAACGTCTGACGGCGGTCGGCGATGTTCATGATCGACAAAGGTCCCCGAATTGCGCCAACTCCCGGCGCGACGGCGCACCGAAACTTATAATTTCGCGAGGGTCAAGGGATCGTGGCGGCTATCGAAATATTTGCGCAGCGACTCTGCGAAGAGCGGCTCGTCAGGCGCGGCGGCCGCAAACAAGGTCATCGACGAATGAAACTTCAAATCATCCGGTGAACCGAAAATCTCATGCGCGCTGCGGTCTTGGACCTTGTTGACGAGCGCGGCGCATTCCCTGAGTCGCGCGCCCAATAAGGGATGATCGAGATAGGCGCGCGCCTCTCCAAGCGAGCGGATGGCGTAATGCTGCGCCATGGCGCTGCCGCCGAGGCCCTCGATCTGCGGAAATATGAACCACATCCAGTGGCTTTGCTTGCGGCCTAATGTGAGCTCCGCCTGCGCCTGCGCATAGACGGGGTCCTGCGCCGAGACGAAACGCGCGAGATCATAAGGGTCGCCGGAGGCGCCCGTCACTCCGCCGCTTCCACCGTCAAGGGCGCGTAGTTCAAGATCGGCGCGAGCCAGCGTTCGGCTTCCCGCACGTCCATGCCCTTGCGGCGCGCGTAGTCCTCGATCTGATCGCGCTCGATCTTGGCGACGCCGAAATAATGCGCGCTCGGATGCGCCAGATAGAGACCGCTGACAGTTGCCGCGGGCGTCATGGCGAAACTTTCGGTGAGCTTCACGCCGGTGCGCTTCTCGGCGCTCAGCAGTTCGAACAGCGTCGCTTTCTCGGTATGATCGGGCTGCGCCGGATAGCCGGGCGCCGGGCGAATGCCGGCATAGGGCTCGCCGGCCAACGCCTCGGGCGCGAAATTCTCTTCATGCGCATAGCCCCAGAATTCCTTGCGCACGCGCTCATGCATGCGCTCGGCGAAGGCTTCGGCGATGCGGTCGGCCAGCGACTTGACCATGATCGACCCATAGTCGTCATTGGCGCGGGCGTAGCGCGCGGCGATTTTTTCCTCCTCGGCGCCGGCGGTGACGACGAAGGCGCCGATATAGTCGGCCTTGCCGCTTTCCTTGGGCGCGACGAAGTCGGCGAGCGCGAGATTGGCCTTGCCGTCGCGCTTCTGCAATTGCTGGCGCAGCGTGTGCAGCGTCGCGATCCGCTCATTGCGCGACTCGCCATTGTAGAGGGCGATGTCGTCGCCTATCGAATTCGCCGGCCAGAAGCCGATGACGGCTTTCGGCGTGAACCAGCGCTCTTCGACAATCCGCTTCAGCATGGCGCGGGCGTCTTCGTACAGCGTGCGCGCCGCCTCGCCGCGCTCGGGATCGTCGAGCAGCGACGGATAGCGGCCCTTGAACTCCCAGGTCTGAAAGAACGGCGTCCAGTCGATGTAGGGAACGAGTTCGCCGACGTCATAGCTCGCAAAGGCGCGCGCGCCGGTAAAGGACGGACGAACCGGCTCATAGGCGGCCCAGTCGATTTTATAGGCGTTGGCGCGCGCCTGGGCGAGCGGCACCCGCAGCTTGTCGGCCTGCGCCCGCGCATGCGCTTCAGCGACGCGCTCATATTCGGCGCGCGTCTGCGCCACATAATCCGGCCGCGTCTTGTCGGAAACCAGCGCCTGCGCGACGCCGACCGCGCGGCTCGCGTCGGTCACATAGACCGCCTGGCCGCGCCGATAGTTCGGGCTGATCTTCACGGCGGTGTGGACGCGGCTCGTCGTCGCGCCGCCGATGAGGAGCGGGGTGTCGAGGCCTTCGCGCTCCAGCTCCGAGGCGACGAAGCACATTTCATCGAGCGACGGCGTGATGAGGCCGGAAAGACCGATGAGATCGACCTTCTCCTTCTTCGCCGTCTCGAGAATTTTCGCGCAGGGCGTCATCACGCCGAGATCGATCACCTCGAAATTGTTGCAGCCCAGGACGACGCCGACGATGTTCTTGCCGATGTCGTGAACGTCGCCCTTCACCGTCGCCAGCAGAATCTTGCCGGCGGTGGAGCGTTCGCTCTTGTCGGCCTCCATAAAGGGCATGAGATAGGCGACCGCCTGTTTCATCACCCGCGCCGATTTGACCACCTGCGGCAGGAACATTTTGCCCGAGCCGAAGAGATCGCCGACGACATTCATGCCCGCCATCAGCGGCCCTTCGATCACGTCGAGCGGGCGCGTCGAGCGCTGACGCGCTTCTTCCACATCCGCTTCGACGTAATCGGTGACGCCGTTGACCAGCGCATATTCGAGGCGCTTCTCGACGGTGTTCTCGCGCCAGGCGGCGTCCCGCTCCTGTGTCTTGCCGGCCACGCCCTTGAATTTCTCGGCGAGTTCGACGAGTCGCTCGGTCGACTCCTTGCGGCGGTTCAACACCACGTCTTCGCATAATTCGCGCAGCTCGGGGTCGATCTCGCCATAGACCGCCAGCTGGCCCGCGTTGACGATGCCCATATCCATGCCCGCCTGAATGGCGTGATAGAGGAACACCGAATGCATCGCCTCTCGCACCGACTCATTGCCGCGAAAGGAAAAGGAGAGATTGGAGACGCCGCCGGAAATATGCACATGCGGCAGATCGCGTTTGATGATTCGCGCGGCCTCGATGAAATCTACGCCGTAGTTTTCATGCTCCTCGATGCCGGTCGCGACCGCGAAAATATTGGGATCGAAGATGATGTCCTGGGGCGGAAAGCCGACTTCTTGCGTGAGGATTTTATAAGCGCGCGCGCAGATTTCGGTCTTGCGCGCCTGCGTATCGGCCTGGCCGGTTTCGTCGAAGGCCATGACCACAACGGCGGCGCCATAGCGGCGCACCTTGCGCGCGTCGGCGATGAATTTCTCCTCGCCTTCCTTCATCGAGATCGAATTGACGACGCCCTTGCCCTGCAGACATTTGAGGCCGGCTTCGATGACTTCGAATTTTGAAGAATCGACCATCACCGGCACGCGGGCGATGTCTGGTTCGGCGGCGAGCAGGTTCAAAAATTCGACCATGGCGCGCTGGG
Organism: Alphaproteobacteria bacterium; assembly: GCA_016869555.1. Lineage (GTDB taxonomy): Bacteria > Pseudomonadota > Alphaproteobacteria > Rhizobiales > Beijerinckiaceae > Methylocystis. The sequence goes on from VGDY01000105.1 coordinate 6,364, forward strand.
AGTCGAGCAGGCCTTCGTCCATATTGACGTCGATCACCTGGGCGCCGTTCGCCACCTGATCGCGCGCAACGTCGAGCGCCGCGGCATAGTCGCCATTGGTGATGAGCTTGCGAAACTTCGCCGACCCCGTGACATTGGTGCGCTCGCCGATATTGACGAAGGGAATGTCCTTGGTAAGCGTAAAGGGTTCAAGCCCCGAGAGGCGCAGCATCGGCTCGATCGCCGGAATCGCGCGCGGGGCGACGCCTTTCACGGCGCCGGCGATCGCGGCGATATGGTCGGGCGTCGTGCCGCAGCAGCCGCCGAGAACATTGACGAGGCCGGCGGTGGCGAATTCGCCGACGAGCTCAGCCATATATTCGGGGCTTTCGTCGTAAAGCCCGAATTCGTTGGGCAGGCCGGCGTTGGGGAAGGCGCAGACGCGCGTATCGGCGACGCGGCCGATGTCGGCGATATGCTGACGCATTTCGCGCGCGCCGAGCGCGCAGTTGAAGCCGATCGAAAACGGCTTGGCGTGGGCGATCGAGTTCCAGAAGGCGATCGCCGTCTGGCCGGAGAGCGTCCGGCCGGAGAGATCGGTGATCGTGCCTGAAATCATAATCGGGAAGCGGGTCCCAACTTCGTCGAAGGCGTCTTCGAGCGCGTAGAGCGCCGCCTTGGCGTTCAGCGTGTCGAAAACGGTTTCGACGAGCAGAATGTCGGCGCCGCCTTCGATGAGGCCGAGTGCTGCTTCCTTATAGGCGGCGCGCAGATCGTCGAAGGTGACGGCGCGAAAACCCGGGTTCGAGACGTCGGGCGAGATCGACGCGGTGCGGTTGGTCGGGCCAAGCGAACCGGCGACGAAACGGCGCACGCCGGTCTTCGCCGCGACCTCGTCGGCCGCCGCGCGCGCCAGTCGCGCGCCTTCGCAATTAAGTTCGAAGGCGAGATGTTCGAGCCCATAGTCGGCTTGGGCGATCGTGGTCGACGAAAAAGTGTTGGTCTCGATGATGTCGGCGCCGGCGTCGAGATAGGCGACATGGATCGCCTTGATCGCCTCGGGCTGGGTCAGCGTCAGCAAATCATTGTTGCCGCGCAAGTCCTTGGCGTGATCCTTGAAGCGCCCGCCGCGAAAATCCGCCTCCTCGAATTTGTGGCGTTGAATCATCGTGCCCATGGCGCCGTCGAGAATGAGGATGCGGCGTGACGCCGCCTCTTCGAGCGCTTTGAGAATATTCGGGCCGTGAGATTTATCGAAGGTCATGCAAGCGCCTTTTCACGAAGAGGGCGGACGCCGAGGAGGTGGCAGATGGCGAAGACGAGGTCGGCGCGATTATTGGTGTAGAAGTGGAATTCATTGACGCCGGCGCGCGCCAGGCTCATCACCTGTTCGACCGCGGTCGTCGCGGCGATAAGCGCGCGGGTTTCCGGATCGTCGTCGAGACCGTCGAAACGCTCGGCAAGCCAGCGCGGCACGCTCGCGCCCGCCTTTTGCGCGAAGCCCGCGACCTGCTTGAAATTGCGGATCGGCATGATGCCGGGCACGATCGGAATCGTCATTCCCCGCCCGCGCGCCTTGTCGAGGAATTTGAAGTAGACGTCATTGTCGAAGAAGAACTGGGTGATGGCGCGCGTCGCGCCGGCGTCGACCTTCGCCTGCAGCGCGTCGAGGTCCTGTTCAATGGAGGCGCTTTCCGGATGGCCTTCGGGATAGGTCGAGACCGAAATTTCGAAATCGCCGATCCGGCGGATGCCGCTCACGAGATCGGTCGAAGTGGCGTAGCCTGTCGGATGCGCCTCGAATTTTGAACCAACGCCGGTCGGCGGATCGCCGCGCAGCGCGACGATGTGGCGAACGCCCGCCTCCCAATAGTCGCGCAGGATCGCGTCGATCTCTTCGCGCGCCGCGGAGACGCAGGTGAGATGCGCGGCGGGCTTCATCTCGGTCTCGCGCACGATGCGCGCGACGATCGAATGGGTGCGCTCGCGCGTCGTGCCGCCGGCGCCATAGGTGACGGATACGAAATGCGGCTTGAGCGCCGCAAGCCGATTGATCGTCTGCCAGAGCTGAGTCTCCATCTCCGGCGTTTTCGGCGGAAAGAACTCATAGGAGATGACAAATTGATTCGGCGACGCCGTGGGATGAAGCGCGTTGAACATCAGGCTGTCTCATAAGCAGCTGCGGGAAGGGGATCGGCGACGACGCGCGGATCGCGCGCGAGCCATAGCGATACGGTAAGCTTGGCGCCTTCGTTTGCGTCGGGCGCGAGTTCGCGACGCTGAACGACTTCGAGTCCCGCCTGCGCGAGCAATCCGGTGATTTCAGAGTCGGAGAAGCCGAGCCGGCGATGCGCGTGCTTGTCGCGCAGCGTCTCTTCATCATGGGGCGCAAAGTCGACGACGAGCAACCGGCCGCCAGGCGCGAGCACACGCGCCGCCTCGCGCAGGGCGCGGCCGGGATCGTCGAGAAAATGCAGCACCTGATGCATCACCGCAAGGTCGATGGAGTTGCGCTCGATCGGCAGCGCATAAATGTCGCCCTGACGGAGCTGCACATTGCGGAATCCGGTTTCTTCCAGGCGGCCGCGCGCGACCCCAAGCATCGCGGAGGAGAGATCGACGCCGACGGCGCGTTCCGCCTGGGGCGCGAAGAGCTCCAGCATGCGGCCGGCGCCTGCTCCGAGATCGAGAAGGTTACGCACTGGCTTGTCGCCGACGACCTCGCGCATCGCCTCTTCGACGCGCTCCTCCGGAACATGCAGCGCGCGGATGCGGTCCCATTCCTCGGCATGCGCGGCGAAATAGCGGGCGGCGTTCTCGGCGCGGGCGTGACGCGCCCGCGCAAGCCTGGCGCGGTCGCCAGCGAGAAGGGAGTCGTCAGCCTCTAGCCAGCCGACGATGGCGCGCGCGAGAGCGCCTGCCGGTCCAGCCGGCGACAGGCGGAAGAAAGCCCAGGCGCCTTCGCGACGACGCTCGACGAGGCCCGCTTCGACAAGCAGTTTGAGATGGCGTGAGACGCGCGGCTGAGATTGGCCCAGGATCGCCACGACCTCGCTCACCGTCAGCTCCGATTGGGCGAGCAACGCCAGGAGCCGCAAGCGCGTCTCCTCTCCGGCGGCGTTGAGCGCCGCAAGCGTCGGTTCGAGGGATAATTTGGCCATGGCCTTCATGGTGTCTCCGTTAGATATAAAGATATCTATATACGTCGAATCAAATCTGCGCAACTGTCGTGTGAGTTTTCGGCGACGGCCGCTTGACCGGATGAGAAAGCAGGTTCATCTTTCCTGTTATATCGCACCTGTCGATCGGACAGCATGGTCGGCAGGCTCGCTCGGGCGGGACCTCGAGGCGATAGCGATCCAGGACCGGCCTGCACGCCCCTGTTGTCAGGCCGAACCGAGCAACATCGTTGCGAGAGGAGCATGACGCCACCGGGTCAGAACGTTGACCGGCGTTTGGTTCCGGTCACTGGACGGGCAAGAACAGCTGCTTGATCCGTCCTCCCCAAAATATTCCGACATCCTGCCGGGCGGCCGTAGCGAAGGCCAAGCGTCGGGCGCCCGAACCCAGACTGGACAATCCAGACTTGCTTCCATTTGAGAAGCAAACGGCCCCGTGAGCCTTCGCGCCACGGGGCCTGATTATTTTGAGGGGACCAAAAAATAGCCAGCCGGCGCTGCCGAAAACTCGGCGCGCCGCGCCGCGGCGACGCCGACTCAAGCCGGCGCCTTCTCTTCTTCCTTGCCGACGACTTCGAGGAAGCTCTCTGCCGCCTCGCGCCGCTCGAAGACATGCGGTTGCAGGCCGCGTTTGGACAGCGCCTCCTTCATCTTCAGCCGCGCGAAGGCGCTCGTCGCATAGCGGGTCGTGGTCAGATAATAATGCTGGCTCATGTCGTCGATCATTTCGGCGTAATCGTCGTAAAGCGCCTCATTGATCTTCCAGCCGTCGTGATTGACGACCGAGTTGACTCGCTTGCCGACCTTCTCGGACGCTTCGATCAGCGTCTTGCGCAGTTCGTCGATGTCCTTCCTGGTGCGGGCGTGCCAGCCTTCGAGATTGACGAAGAGGATGTTGCGGTCGGCGTCATAGGTGACGCGATCCGACATGTTGAGATTGATGAGGTCGCCCAGCAGTCCCATCGGCTCGTCGATAAAGATGCGCTTATCCATCAGTTCGGGATGTTCGACGATCGGCTTGAAGTCCATATGCGCCAGTATGTCTTTGTCGATATCGATCCCCGGCGCGACCTCGATGAGTTCGAGACCCTTGTCGACCAGTTTGAACACGCAGCGTTCAGTCACGTAATAGACCGGCTGCTTGCGCTTTTGCGCGAATTTGCCGGAGAAAGTGATCTGCTCGACGGCGTTGAGGAACTTCTTGTTCCGGCCTTCCTGCAGAATATTCACCTTGCCGTCGGCGATCTCCACGCGCAGTCCGCCATTGGTGAAGGTGCCCGCGTAAACGACGAGGCGCGCGTTCTGGCTGATGTTGATGAAGCCGCCGCAGCCATTGAGGCGTCCCCCGAATTTCGAGGTGTTGACATTGCCCTGCAGGTCGCATTCGGCCATGCCGAGACAGGTCATGTCGAGACCGCCGCCGTCATAGAAGTCGAACTGCTGATTCTGCTGGATGATCGCGTCGGCGTTGGTCGCAGCCCCGAAGCTGGAGCCGGCCGCGAGCACGCCGCCGATCGCGCCGGCCTCGGTCGTCAGCGTGATGTAGGGCGTCATCTTTTCTTCGTTGGCGACGGCGGCGATGCCTTCCGGCGCGCCGACGCCGAGATTGACGACGCCGTTCGGCGGCAGCTCGAAACTGGCGCGCCGCGCGATCACCTTGCGTTCGTCGAGCGGCATTTTGGCGAATTTCTCGACCGGCACGCGGATTTCGCCGGAAAGCGCCGGATTGTGGATCACGCCGTAATTCATCCGGTGCATTTCCGGCGGATCGGCGATGACGACGGCGGAGACCAGAATGCCCGGCACATGCACGTCCTTGGGCTTGATCGACCCCTGTTCGACGATGCGCTCGACCTGGGCGATCACCAGCCCGCCATTGTTGTGGGCGGCCATGGCCTGGGCGAGATTGTCGAGCACGAGCGCCTCGCGCTCCATCGAAATATTGCCGGAAGGATCGGCCGATGTGCCGCGAATGAAGGCGACGTCGATTTTGGTGGCGATATAGAAGAGCCACTCCTCGCCCTGGATATTGTGGTATTTGACCATGTCCTCCTTGGTGCGCTCATTCACCTTGCCGCCGCCAAAGCGCGGATCGACATAAGTATAGAGCCCGACCTTGGAGAAGAGTCCGGGTTGGCCGGCGGCGCAGGCGCGGTAGAGCTGCGAGATGACGCCCTGCGGGAGGTTATAGCCGCAGATCTTATTTTCTTGCGCGGCCTGGGCGACTTTCGGCATGCGGCCGAAATTGGCGGCGATGACCCGGCGCAGCAATCCTTCATGATGGAAACGTCCCGTGCCGAGACCCTTGGAGTCGCCGGCGCCGGCGGTCATGATCAGCGTGAGGTCGCGCGGATGCTGCGTTTCGACGAAGCGCTTTTCCAAAGCGGCGTGCAGGGCTTCCGGAATGCAGCTCTGGACGAAGCCGGTGGTGGTGACGACGTCATTGTCGCGAATGAGCGCAATCGCCTCGTCGGCGCTTATCACTTTATTGTTGGCCATTTCCTCAGGGTTCCCTCGCTCCCCACTCTTCTTCTTGCGGACTGTTATCGTCGCCGCGCCGGTGGGCGTTTTCTTACAAAATGAGCGCTCAAGCGTAGAGACCGCGTCGCCCTTGCGCAATAGCGTCCATGCGTCGCGGATCGCCGCAACCCCGCTGCAGTGCGGCAAAATCGCGGTCAGTCGCCCCGGTAAACGCAGCCCTCGAAACAGCTGTCGCGAAAGATTCCGACCTCGGCGAGGCCCGGCAGGTCGGGCGCGAGGTCGCGCCAGATATAGGCGCAGAGATTTTCGAGCGTCGGCTTTCCCAGCCCTTCGAGATCATTGAGAAACGAGTGGTCGAGGCGTTCGCGAAGCTCTGCAAGCCTGCGGCCAAGCTTGCCGAGGTCCATCACCCATTGCTCCTCAACGGCGCGTTCGCCGCGCAGCGTGACGCGCACGCGAAAGGAATGGCCGTGGAGATTGCGGTATTTGCCGCCCTCCGGCGCCTCGGGGTCGTAAAGCGCGTGCGCCGCCTCGAAATAGAATTCGCGGTAAACCTCGAACGTCGACACTTCTCACTTCACCCCGATCGCCTTGTGGGTTTGCACGGACAGACGCCAGCGCGGATGCGCCAGGCAGTAGCTGACCGCGGCATCCGTATTGCGCGAAACGTCCGGCCCGTCCATGGGCTGAAGCAGAAAATGCTCAAAGTCGAGCCGCTCGTAATCGGCGGGGTCGACCCCTTGCTGAGGGAAGACGAGCTTCAACTCCGCGCCGCTCGACTGCGCCAGCGGGGCGCCGGCCTTGGGCGACACGCAAATCCAGTCGATCTCGGGGATAACGGGCAGCGTGCCGTTCGTCTCGATGGCGATCTCGAATCCCTGCCCGTGAAGCGCCGAAATCAAGGCCGCGTCGATCTGCAGCATCGGCTCGCCGCCGGTCAGCACCGTGAAGCGCCGCTCGCGGGCCTCGCCCCACAGCCCCGCCAGATGTCGGGCAAGCGTGGTCGCGTCCGCGAACTTGCCGCCGCCTTCGCCTTCGAAGCCGATAAAGTCGGTATCGCAAAACTGGCATTGCGCGCCGGCGCGATCCTCTTCGCGCCCGCTCCACAGATTGCAGCCGGCGAAGCGGCAGAAGACCGCGGTCCGGCCCGCGTTAACGCCCTCGCCCTGCAGCGTTTTGAAGGCTTCCTTGACGATATAGGCCATTGCCCGCTCTAGCGCGGACATTCTGCGGCGTAAAGCGCGACCGGCGGTTATCCGTTCTTGGGAAGGTCCTTATCCTTGTCGTCGGGCTCCGGTGGCGGCTGCGGGCGCGGGTCGAGGCTGCGGATATAGGAGACGATGTCGTCGATCTCCTTGCGCGAAAGATGCATGTCGGGCATCGGCGGATGCGGGTCCATCAGGAAATGGCCGAGCTTCTTCTTGTCCGTCCGGCGCCGGGCGATATCGGAGAAGGACGGGGCGTCGGCCGAGGCGCTCGTCTGATCCGGGGCCACCACATGGCACGACGCGCACCAACGCTTCGCGATGAGCGCGCCGCGCTGGGCTTCGCCCGCCGCAAGCGCGAAGGTTGCGAATATTGCGGTCCCGCCGGCGAGAGCCGTTGCGAGCGTCAGGCGTCGAAGCTGCATGTGAGTTCCCAATGCCGTTTCCTTGGAGCGTGCGCGCTCGATTCGATTCGCATCAACCCACATTCGCCAGATGGCCAGCGATTGTGAGCCTATCTTCACCCGACTGACGGTTTTCGGCAAGCCCATAGCCCCAGCCGGCCAAGTGAGCGGGGCTGGGGGTCGGCGAATGCCGCGCCGAGCG
>VGDY01000106.1 GCA_016869555.1 Alphaproteobacteria bacterium
GACCGCCGGCGGCGGCGCCGAGTGGATGTTCTTCCCGAACTGGTCCGCCAAGGCCGAATATCTGTATACGCAGATCAGCGGCACCGGGAACAACAACAACTGGGCGTGGGCGTTCAACCCCGGCTGGGGCCTGAACAGCACCAACAACCGCACGCGCTTCCACACGATCCGCGCGGGCATCAACTACCACTTCCACTTCGGCTCTCCGGCGCCGGTGTTGGCCAAGTATTGATCCGACAAATCGGCTTCACCGCCGAGGGAATGGGCCCGGTCCTCGCGACCGGGCCTTTTCTTTTGTCTGGCGTTCCGCAGCGCTAAGCGAAGGCGCGATAGGCGTCGACATCGGCGGGCGCGCCGACCGACAGGCCGGCCGCCTGCGGCGCGATGCGCTTCAGCAGTCCCGCCAGCACCTTGCCCGATCCGCATTCGACGAATTTCGTCACGCCGTTATCGGCCATATAGGCGACGCATTCGCGCCAGCGCACCGCGCCGGTGACCTGCTCGACGAGCAGGCGGCGAATCGCCTCCGGGTCCTGGGTCGGCTGCGCCGTCACATTGGCGACGAGCGGAACGCAAGGCGCGCTGATCGCCGCGTCCGCGAGCGCCGCGCGCATGGCGTCGGCGGCCGGCTGCATCAGCGCGCAATGGAAAGGCGCGGACACCGGCAGCAGCACCGCCCGCTTGATGCCCTTCTCCTTGGCGATGTCGATCGCCTTTTCGATCGCCCCCTTGGCGCCTGACAGCACGACCTGTCCGCCGCCATTGTCATTGGCGACCTGACAGACGCCCATCGCCGCCGCCTCTTCCGCAATGGCGCGCGCCTGATCGAGATCGGCGCCAAGCAGCGCCGCCATGGCGCCCTCGCCCACCGGGACCGCCTTCTGCATGGCGTCGCCACGAACGCGCAGGAGCCGCGCCGTATCCGAAATCGTCAGCGCGCCGGCGGCCGCGAGAGCGGAATATTCGCCGAGCGAATGGCCGGCGACGAAGGAAGCGTCGCGCGCGAGATCGAGGCCGCATTCGGCCTCCAGCGCGCGAAGCGCCGCGAGCGAGACCGCCATCAGCGCCGGCTGGGCGTTGGCGGTCAGCGTCAGCTCGGCTTCCGGGCCTTCGAACATGAGTTTGGAGAGCGGCTGCGACAGCGCGTCGTCGATCTCGGCGAAAACCGCGCGGGACGGCTGAAAGGCGTCGAAAAGCGCCTTGCCCATGCCGACCGCCTGAGAGCCCTGACCCGGAAAAATGAACGCCTTCGCCATCGCTTAACCGCCCCACGTTTTCTCGATGTTTCGCGCCGCGAGTGGCATTGGGGCGCCGCCCGTGTCAAGTTTCGCGCCTGCGGGCAAAAGTCGCTGGAGAGGAGCATGAGCAAAAAGAAAGGCGGCTGCGCGCGGGAGCATCTATTCGACCGCCGCGACGCTTTGTCTCTTTTGACGCGCATCGGCGGGCTGGCGCTCAGCGCGGGGCCGGCGCGCGCCAAAGCCAAACGCTTGCCGGTTCGCCCCGAGGACGAGGGCTTCATGCGACTCGCGATCGCCGAGGCCGCCAAGGGCGATTTTCCCTTCGGCGCGGCGATCGTGCGCGAGGGCAAGGTCGTTTCGACCGGGCGCAATCTCGGCGTCGCCAACAATGATCCGACGGCGCATGGCGAGATGGTCGCGATCCGCCGCTTCGTCGCCGACAATCCGGCGAAGGACCTCAAAGGCGCGACGCTTTATACGTCGGGCGAGCCCTGCCCGATGTGTATGGGCGCGATCATCTGGTGCGGGATAGGGCGGGTGGTTTATGCCGCTTCGATCGAGCAATTGGCGAAGCGGCTGGGGCAGATCATGATCACGAGCCGCGCCGTGGCCGAAGCCGCGCCGTTTTTGACCGTCGAGATCACCGGCGGCGTGCTCTCAGCCGAAGCGCTGGCGCTGTTCGATAAGAAGTGAGCGCCGTTAAGCCGAAGCGGATCAACCTTTGCTATATTTCTCGAACAGGCGATCGGCGTTGGACCAGTTGGTCGTCGCCATGACCGCCTTCACATAATCGCCGGCCTTGGCCCCGTAATCCATCTGATAGGCGTGCTCGAACATATCGAGGACGAGCAAAGGATCGCCGCCGGCGATGGTCTGCGTGTGATCGCCGGCCCATGAGTTAACCAGCCGCTTGCCGTGCTTGTCATAGGCGAGAATGACCCAGCCCGAGCCTCCGCCAAGCGCCTTGCCGACCGCCGCGAATTCGGACCGCCAACGATCGAAGGAGCCGAAGTCGCGTTCGATCGCTTCGTTCAACGAGGGGCCCGGCTTGCTCATCTCGCCGAGCCCGGCAAAATAGACCTCATGCAGGATCATGGAGTTGGTCGCGATCAATTCTTCGCGCTTCAGCCCGTTGATCTGGAATCCCGGCGCTTTGTCGAAATCGAGATCGGCGAGTTGTTCCGCGATCGCGTTCAATCGTTTGACTGCGCCGATGTAATTGTTCTCGTAATGCGAAAGGAGAATTTTTTCTGAAAAGCCCTTTATGCTTTTCGGGTCGAAAGGCAGCGGCTTTGGCGAATGAATGATTGTCTTCTTGACCGCGCCGCTCCTTTCCTCCGCTTGCGCGGAGCCTGCAGCAAGCGCCATGCCCGCCGTCGCCGCGGCGCCAATGAAGTTTCTACGATCGAATTCAGGCGTCATGCCGGGCCTCCTCTTGGTCTTCGACATTTTCATGCGTCCTTCGTTGGAAGGGCTCGCATTCTCTTAAGTCGCGGGCGAAACTCTCGCGGCGCTTCTCACAATGCGACGCCGTCGCCGGCGTTGCGCCGATAAGGAACAGAAGAACCCCCGCCGCCGTGCAAACCGCGAGCGTGCGCGGGATGCCGAGGTCGAAGCGAAACAGCGCCAGCGCCGCGCCGGTCGCAAGAAACAGCGCGTGGGCGTCAACGCTCGGAAGCGCGGGGACTTCGAACGAGAGGCCAAAACCGTGGATCGGTATGGTCTCGCGAAACAGGACGTGGACGGCGAACCAGATCGCCAGATTGAGGATGACGCCGACAACCGCCGCCGTGATGGCCGCAAGCGCTCCGGCGAGGGCCCAATCGCCGCGCAGTCTTTCGACGAACGGCGCGCCGAGGAAAATCCACAGGAAGCAGGGCGCGAAGGTTACCCACGTCGTCAGCAGGCCGCCGAGCGCGCCTGCGAGCAGCGGCGGGAGAACGCCCGGGTCCCGATAGGCTGCAAGAAAGCCGACGAATTGCAGCACGATCACCAAAGGGCCGGGCGTCGTTTCGGCCATGCCGAGTCCATCGAGCATTTCGCCGGATCGCAGCCAATGAAAATTCTCGACCGCCTGTTGCGCGACATAGGCCAGCACGGCGTATGCGCCGCCAAAAGTCACCATCGCCATCTTGCTGAAGAACACCGCGATTTGGCTATAGACGTTGGTGGGGCCGAGCGTCAGCAAAAGCGCGGCGACGGGAAGCAGCCACAGCAACAGCCAAATGGCGGCGACTTTCAGCGTTTGTGTGGCGGAAGCGCTTGCATGGCCGGGGAGCGCATCGCCGAGCAGGCTGTCGCGTTCGGCGCCCTTGGTCGTCCCGTGGCCGCCCCCGGCGAATTGTTGCAGGCGCGCCTTGCCGCCGACATAGCCAATCAGTCCCGCAGCCAAGACGATGATAGGAAAGGACACGTCGAAAAAGAATATGGCGGCAAAGGCGGCGGCGGCGAGCGCCTGCAACAGGCGATTCTTGAGCGCACGCTTTCCGACCCGGATCACCGCCTGAACGACGATCGCCAGAACGGCGGCCTTCAGCCCAAAAAACGCCGCCGCGACGAAGCCGACCTTGCCGAACAGCGCATAGACGATGCTAAGCGCCAAAATCGCCGCGGCGCCGGGGAGGACGAACAGTCCTCCCGCCATTACGCCGCCGAACGTCCCGTGCATCAGCCAGCCGACATAGGTGGCGAGTTGCTGCGCCTCCGGGCCGGGCAGGAGCATGCAGTAGTTGAGCGCGTGCAGGAACCGGCTTTCCGAAAGCCAGCGCTTGTCCTCGACCAGAACCTTGTGCATCAGCGCGATTTGGCCGGCGGGACCGCCAAAGCTCAGCAGGGCGATGCGCGCCCAGACGTTCGTCGCCTCGCGTAATGAGACGCCGTGATCCGCCGCCGGAATTGTCGTCGGCGCGTTCATGACGCTTTTGCCGATTTGGTCGCCGGCCAGTTGTGCGCTTCGTCTGTCGCACAATGCGGGACGCCAATCAGGCGGGCGCGCTTATCAGGAGAAATCGAGTGGATCGACGACATGATGCGCCCTTGGTGAAAAACCGGACGCGATTCTTGGGCATGTCGCCTCGTGGGGAGATCGCTTCCCCATGGGGATCGTTACATCAAAACTGCCTGCGGCTGTCAACTGCGCTTTGCCGCCCGCTCCTTCACCAATTCCTCAATAACCCCCGGATCGGCGAGGGTCGAGGTGTCGCCGAGCGCGCCGAACTCCCCCTCGGCGATCTTGCGCAAAATGCGCCGCATGATCTTGCCCGAGCGCGTCTTGGGCAGGCCCGGCGCGAATTGCACGATGTCGGGCGTCGCGATCGGCCCGATCTCATGGCGCACCCAATGCACGAGCTCCTTGCGCAAATGTTCGCTCGGCGTCACGCCCTGATTGAGCGTGACAAAGGCGCAGATGCCCTGCCCCTTGATGTCGTGCGGATAGCCGACGACGGCGGCTTCCGACACTTTCTCATGGGCGACGAGCGCGCTTTCGACTTCCGCCGTGCCGAGGCGATGGCCGGAGACATTGATCACGTCGTCGACGCGGCCGGTGATCCAGTAGTAGCCATCTGAATCGCGCCTGGCGCCGTCGCCGGTGAAATATTTACCCGGAAAGGCCGAGAAATACGTCTGCGCGAAACGTTCGTGATCGCCATGGACGGTGCGCATCTGCCCCGGCCAGGAATCGGCGATGACGAGCAGACCTTCGCACTGGCCTTCGAGAACATTGCCGAGCGGATCGACGATTTCGGGCGCGACGCCGAAGAAGGGCCGCGTCGCCGAGCCGGGCTTCAGATCGATCGCGCCGGGCAAAGGCGAGATCAGCACGCCGCCGGTTTCGGTCTGCCACCATGTGTCGACGATCGGGCAGCGGCCTTCGCCGACGATTCGATGATACCATTCCCAGGCTTCCGGATTGATCGGTTCGCCAACCGAGCCGAGCAGGCGCAGCGATTTGCGGCTGGTCTTCTTCACCGGCGCCTCGCCCGCCGCCATCAGCGCGCGAATCGCGGTCGGCGCCGTGTAGAAAATATCGACCTTATGCTTGTCGACGATCTCCCAGAAGCGCGACAGGCTCGGATAATTCGGCACGCCTTCGAACATCAGCGTCGTCGCGCCATTGGCGAGCGGGCCGTAGACGATATAGCTGTGCCCCGTCACCCAGCCGACATCGGCCGTGCACCAATAGACGTCGCCCTCGCGATAGTCGAAGACGAGTTCATGCGTGAGCGACGAGTAGACCAGATAGCCGCCGGTCGTATGCAGCGCGCCCTTCGGCTTGCCGGTCGAGCCCGACGTGTAAAGAATGAACAGCGGGTCTTCCGCGTCCATCTCCGCATAGGGACAATCGGCGTGAACGCGGGCCGCTTCTTCCTCATAACGGAAATCGCGGCCGGGCTGCATGTCGATGTCGGCGCCGGTGCGCGTCACGACGATCACCGTCTCTGCCGAAACCTTGTCGAGCGCCGCGTCGACATTGGCTTTCAGCGGAATCTTCTTGCCGCCGCGCAGACCTTCGTCGGCGGTAATGATGACATTGGAATCCGCATCTGCGATGCGTCCGGCGAGCGAATCGGGCGAGAATCCGCCGAACACCACCGAATGAATCGCGCCGATGCGCGCGCAGGCGAGCATGGCGAAGGCGGCCTCGGGAATCATCGGCAGATAGATGGTGACGCGGTCGCCTTTTTTGACGCCATGCTTCTTGAGCACATTGGCGAAGCGGCAGACTTCCTCATGTAGTTCGGCGTAAGTGATGTGGCGCGAGACGGAAGGGTCGTCGCCTTCCCAGATGATCGCGACCTTGTTGGCGCGCGCCGGCAGATGCCGGTCAATGCAATTCATCGCGACATTGGTCGTGCCGTCCTCGAACCAGCGGATCGAGACATTATGCGTGTCGAAGCTGGTGCGCTTCACTCTTGTAAAGGGCGTGATCCAGTCGATGCGCTGCGCCTGCTCGGCCCAGAAGCCGTCGGGGTCTTTGATCGAGCGCTCGTAGAGCCGGCGGTAGCTCTCCTCGTCGATGCGCGCCGTTTTCTTCCAGTCGTCCGAAACGGGATAGAGTTTTTGGGACATTCTCTTTTTCTGACGCCTTCGAGTTCGTCATGGCCGGGCTTGTCCCGGCCATCCACGCCGAGATGCTGCACAATCCCCGGTCAGCGACGCGTATTACCGCGTTTCAAGCATAGCCGATACTTCGGCGAGGGCGCCTGCGGCAAGCGCGGGAATAACGCGCACGGGATTGAAGTGCGGGCTCACCCCTTGCCGGAACGGGCGAGCTCGACATTGTGCTGCATGCGCTGAACCATGAGCCGCATCAGGTAAAAGCCGAATTGCGGAGTCTGCGCCGCAAGCTGGAGCAAATCATCGTAACGCACGCAGAGCAGTTCGACGTCGGTCGCGGCGACGGCGGTGGCGGTGCGGCGATTTTCATTGGTGAACATGCCCATCTCGCCAAACAGCGCGCCGGGCTTCAGCGTCACATCCGGCTCGCGCAGATGGATGTCGCCGCGCACCAAGAGATAGGCTTCCTCCGACAAATCGCCCCTGCGATGCAGGACGAAGCCCTCGGTAAGCTTTAGCGGCTTCATATACGGGCGCAGCCATTCGAAATCGAAATCCTCGGAGGCGGCGGCGCGAATATCCTGGACGAGGCGCCGCATCTGTCGAAGCCGCACGACATTGACCGGCACGAGAAAGGCGTTGAGCGCGAAGAGCGGGTAGAGCCCCTTGAGAAAGAAGTAGCCGGCGAACAGCGCATTGGCGAGGATCGCCGCGATGCGCAAGGGGATCATGGTGTTCGACACATAGACGAACACGCTCGCCGCGGCGGCGAGATAGCCGACCGCTTCGACGGGCCAATTGTAATTTGGCGGGATCAGATGCTGCAGGATCATCGCAAGAGCAACATGGCGCGAATTTTCGACATGGTAGCAGAAGGCCATGCGTCCGCGCGAGGGCGGCGCCGCCACCGCGAGCGGTCGGGCTGGCCCGGAGCGAACGGCGCTTTGCGGCCGACCGGCCGATTTGCTACATGGGCGCGGGGCAGTGTCGTCCCAGGCCAGAGGACAATGGAAAAATTCGTCAAGCTTGTCGGCGTCGCCGCGCCGCTGCCGATCATGAACGTCGATACGGACATGATCATCCCCAAGCAATATCTCAAAACCATTCAGCGGACCGGCCTCGGCAGGGGCCTGTTTTCGGAAATGCGCTATCGCGAAGACGGCTCCGAAAACCCCGATTTCGTGCTGAACCGGCCGGCTTACCGCAAGGCCGTCATTCTCGTCGCCGGCGACAATTTCGGCTGCGGCTCGTCGCGCGAGCACGCCCCTTGGGCGCTGCTCGATTATGGCGTCCGCTGCGTCATCTCGACGAGCTTCGCCGACATTTTCTACAACAATTGCTTCAAGAACGGCATTTTGCCGATCACGGTCGGCCAGTCGGACCTCGACAAGCTCATGGACGACGCCAGCCGCGGCGCCAACGCCACCTTGACCATCGACCTTGAAGCGCAGGAGATTCGCGGGCCCGACGGCGGCGTGATCGCATTCGAGATCGATCCGTTTCGCAAGCATTGTCTGCTGAACGGACTCGACGACATTGGTCTGACGCTCCAAAAGGCCGACAAGATTGGCGATTATGAAAAGCAGGCCGCAGCAAAACGCCCTTGGGCTTGATGGCGACTCGCGGCGAGGCGAGGCGCATCACATATCTACAAAGCGGCGCTCGTCGGAGAGAGCGCGGTTGAAGCTTCCAAACCCTGGATGCCCGAAGCGACGGACAAGGCGCGCTTGAGCTATATTTCCGCCCTTTCGATGCGTTTTCGCACCGCCGGCCGATCGCTGGCGCGGCTCGCCGAAGGCGTCCGCCGGTCACGGAAACCGGACGAAATCGCCGAAAGCCAATGGCTCGAGGCTGGCGCCCAAAATTCGGGCGCCGATTCCGAAGAGGCCGCGCGCGACAAGGACTTCTGGGGAGCCGCGCCGGCGCTCCAACGGGGCGAGCCGGCGGGCTTCGAGCCGCATTCCGCCTATCGAGAGCCCGCCGGATTCGACGGCCAGGGCCTGCTGTCGATTCATAATCTGGCGAAATCATACAAATCGCGCCGGGTCGTGGAGGATGTGAGCCTGCATGTCGCGCGCGGCGAGGCGGTCGGCCTGCTGGGCCCGAACGGGGCCGGCAAGACCACCGTCTTCTATATGATCACCGGGCTGGTGAAGCCCGACAAGGGCGTGATTTCGCTCGACGGCTATGACGTGACGCCGCTGCCCATGTATCGCCGCGCGCGGCTTGGAATCGGCTATCTGCCGCAGGAGGCGTCAGTATTCCGGGGCCTGTCGGTCGAGGACAATATCCGCGCCGTGCTTGAGATCACTCAGCCGGACGCCAGGAAGCGGGAAGAGGAGGTCGAGGCGCTGTTGGAAGAATTCCGCCTCACCCGGATGCGCCATACGCCGGCCGTGGCGCTGTCGGGCGGCGAACGGCGGCGATGCGAGATCGCCCGTGCGCTCGCCGGCCACCCGTCCTTCATGCTGCTCGACGAGCCTTTCGCCGGCATCGATCCGATCGCCGTCGGCGGCATTCAGGACCTCGTGCGGCATCTAAAGGCGCGCGGCATCGGCGTGCTCATCACCGATCACAGCGTCCGCGAGACGCTCGGCCTCACCGACCGCGCCTATATTATTTACAATGGTCATGTCCTGACCGAAGGCGCGCCCGAGGAAATCGTCGCCAATCCGGACGTTCGGCGCATTTATCTTGGCGAAGATTTCCGCATGTAGCGACCTTATCACGCTGTTTTTTCAGGTCGCTCCGCCCGCCGGGGGCAATCCGAAGCGCTGACCAACGCTTGGGCATATTGCTCGGCGGAACGCTGCTTTTTTGGCCCTGTGCAGGCTCGGCCGAAGTGATATAAGCAAAAATCGGGCCGCTGAGAGGCGGTTGGAAGCGTTCGCGTGGATCGGGCGAAATGGCGATTTCCACCAAATTGATGATGCGTCAGGGCCAGGCCCTGGTGATGACCCCGCAACTGCTGCAGGCGATCAAGCTGCTGCAGTTCTCCAATATCGAGCTCTCCGCCTTTTTGCATGACGAACTCGAGCGCAATCCGCTGCTCGAGGCGCAGGAAGGCGACGGCGGCGTTGACGCGCCCGAATCGCCGCCGGGCGACGATTCTGGCGCCGCGGACGCCTTTGAGGGGCCACAGGAGGGCGACTGGGCGGGCCAGGAGCTTGCCGTCGACTCAGCGACGCTCTCAGCCGATCTCGGCGCCGACATGAGCAACGCCTTCGAAGCCGAGGGTCCGGCGGTCGGCGCGCAAGCGCGCGACGAAGCCCCTGACGGCGCAGGTCTTTCCGCCACGTCCTGGACAGGCGCCGCGGGCGGCGGATCGGCCGACGGCGAGGCGCCCAATCTCGAAGCCTATATCGCCGACCGGCAGAATCTCCACGAGCATCTCGCCGAGCAGCTGGCGCTCGCCTGCCCCGATCCGCGGCATCGATTCATCGGCCAGGCGGTCATCGACGGGATCGACGAAAGCGGCTATCTGCGCGAGGATTTAGGCGAGATCGCCGCCCGGCTCGAGGCCGACATGGCGGAGGCCGAACGCGTGCTGGCGATCATCCAGACCTTCGACCCTTCCGGGGTCGGCGCGCGCGATCTGGCGGAGTGTCTCGCGATCCAGCTCAAGGAGCGCGATCGCTATGATCCGGCGATGCAGGCCTTCGTCGCCAACCTGCCGCTCGTCGCCCGCCGCGATTTCGCGCAGCTCGCCAAGCTTTGTAGCGTCGACCATGAAGACATCGTGGACATGGCGGCGGAGCTGCGCCGGCTGGAGCCCAAGCCGGGCCGCGCCTTCGGCGGCGCGCCGATCCAGCCGCTGGTCGCCGACGTCATCGTGCGGGCGGCGGCCGACGGCGGCTGGCATGTCGAACTCAACGCCGACGCGCTGCCGCGGGTGCTGGTCAACCACAATTATGCGGCGCAGGTCAGCGCCGCCGCCACGAGCGCCACGAGCGCCACGGACAAAAGCTTCATTTCGAATTGCCTGCAGAACGCCAACTGGCTGACCAAGAGCCTCGAACAACGGGCCCGCACCATTTTGCGCGTCGCCTCCGAAATCGTGCGCCTGCAGGACGCCTTCCTGACGCATGGCGTCGAACATCTTCGTCCGCTGAATTTGCGGACCGTCGCCGATGCCATCGGCATGCATGAATCGACGGTGTCGCGGGTCACGTCGAACAAATATATGATGACCCCGCGCGGCGTGTTCGAACTGAAATATTTCTTCTCCGCCTCGATCGCGACGACGAGCGGCGGCGCAGCGCATTCCGCCGAGGCGGTGCGCTTTCGCATCAAGCAGATGATCGAGCGCGAGACGCCGGACGACATTCTGTCGGACGACGCCATCGTCGAGCGGTTGAAGGCGAACGACATCGACATCGCAAGGCGCACGGTTGCAAAATACCGCGACAGCCTGCGGATTCCGTCCTCGGTCGATCGCCGCCGCGCCAAGCTTGCTCAGACGCGTATCACAGCCCATTAATGTGCGATCGGCCGCACGGCCGGCGAGCCGCGACTGACAGCCGCGGCCGGACAGAAGACTCCATTGACTTCGCACGCCGGGGCTTCTAACGCTGCGCGCAATTTCCGCTCTTTGGCCAGACTGTCGGCGATCCGCCGACGCCTTCGGCGGAAGTTTCAGGGCGGATGGCGCATAAGCGGTTAGTCCGGCGGCGGCGCGGCAGGCGCGCGGCCGTTTTTTCCGCGACCGAAACGGCGCTCGCAAGGAAAGTTCGGATTGGAATATGTCTCTTAGGGTCTCCGGTAAGAACATCAGCATCGGCGAAGCCCTTCGCGTCCATGTGACGCAGAGGCTGGAGACGGCGGCGGCCAAATATTTCGACGGCCGCGTCGCCGGTCACGTCACCATCTCGCCCGAGGGCTCTGGCTATCGGGCCGACTGCAGCCTGCATCTCGCCTCGGGAATCGTGCTGCAGGCCGACGGCCGCGCGCAGGAGCCTTACGCCTGTTTCGATCAGGCGGCGGAGCGCATCGAGAAGCGCCTGCGCCGCTATAAGAGCCGGCTCAAAAGCCATCACGAACATGGCCATGGCGCGAGCGAGGGCGCTCAGGCGGAGGTCGTCGCCCATCATGTGATCGAGGCGCCCGACCAGGAGATTGACCCGCCGGCTGAATTCAGCCCGGCGATCATCGTCGAATCAACCACCCATTTGCGCCGGCTGTCGGTTTCGGCGGCGGTGCTCGACCTTGATCTCACCGGCGCGCCAGTCGTGGTGTTTCGGCACGCCAACACCGGCCGCGTGAATGTGGTCTATCGGCGCGGCGACGAGACGATCGGCTGGATCGACACGCCCGCATCCGAGGGGGATGGGCGCTGACGGTCCGACTGACGGAAAAAACGTCGCAGGGGGGCCATAATAAGGGCCTTCTCGGCATGTATCTTGCCATTTTGCCATGTCGCTTCGGATTTTGGCGAAAATAGCGAGACGTTGAAATTTCAAGGATGGTCAGAGCCCTTAGCGGCCCTAGACCTCCGATAAGAAGCAGGATGAGCGTCGCATGCGGCCAACGGACTTGGTTTCGCCGGATTCGGTGTGCGCCTCGCTGAAGGCGACGACGAAAAAGCATCTTCTCCAGGAGCTCAGCGACAAGGCCGCGAAAATTTGCGGGCTGCCGGCGCGCGAGATTTTCGATGCGCTGCTGCACCGCGAGCGACTGGGCTCGACGGGGATCGGCGACGGCATCGCCATTCCGCACGGCAAGCTATCAAAATTAAAGGGAATTTGCGGGGTGTTCGGCCGGCTTGACCGGCCTGTCGACTTCAGCTCGCTCGACGGCGCGCCGGTCGATCTGGTCTTTATGATACTCACGCCGGAGAGTTCGGGGGCCGACCATCTGAAGGCGCTCGCCTGCGCCGCCAGGATGTTGCGGGACCCGGGTCTCGTGGCGACAATGCGCGGCACGCGCGACAACGACGCGCTTTATTCGCTCATCGCGCAGCGCTCAAAACCCTTCGCCGCCTGAGGCTCGCGCCGCTCTTAGAGCGGCGCGCTACGTTTTTGGGCGCCGCCTCCGTGCGAGGCGTGTCCGCCCTTGCGGCCGGCCTCGGAAGCCAGCGCATGGTCGCGCGAGAAGCTCCGCTTCGCCGGATTGACGCTCTGACCGCCCTTGCGCCCTGCGCGGGCGGCAAGATCGGGGTTCTGCGAAAAACTACGTTTTTCGTCAGGAACGCTCTGTCCGCCTTTGCGCGCGATCGCGCGCTGCTTTTCGGGATCCATAGACGCGAAGCCGCGACTGGATTTCTTCATCTCCTCCATGGGCCGCCTCACTATTCCCCCAGCGCCTACGCCTATAACTCGCCGCGGCGGCCATTGTTTCTAGGCCGCGACGATTTATCTCGGCGCCGAATGGATGTTTGCGGAAG
Organism: Alphaproteobacteria bacterium; assembly: GCA_016869555.1. Taxonomy (GTDB): domain Bacteria; phylum Pseudomonadota; class Alphaproteobacteria; order Rhizobiales; family Beijerinckiaceae; genus Methylocystis. Next base: position 12,679 of record VGDY01000106.1, read on the forward strand.
GGACGCGACCTCGAAAAGGAGAAAAACTTCAATCAGATCAGTCGCTCACATGCCAACCCAGGGCGCGGTCCGCTCACGTCGGCCGGCGCGCCGATCGAAAAACAGCGCCTGGCTGATGACCGCCTTGAGACTCTCGACGTTGAAGGGCTTGGCGATCAGAAAGGCCGGTTCTGGCGGTTCGCCAGTTAAAAATCGCTCGGGATAGGCGGTGACGAAAATCACCGGCGTCGACAGCGAACCGAGAATTTCATTGACGGCGTCGAGCCCCGAACTGCCGTCCGCGAGCTGAATATCCGCGAGAATCAGCCCCGGACTGTTCTCTTTTATGGCCGCGACCGCCTCGGCGTGGGTGCGCGGCATGCCGACGACGCGATGGCCGAGCTCCTCGACGATGCTCCTCAGATCATGCGCGATCAGCGGCTCATCCTCGATGATCAGCACATCGGTGGCGATCTGGTCAGCGATTTCGCCATTTGCGGCCTCGATCAGGTCGCCAGCCTCGCGTTCCGAAATTTGCAGGGTCTGCCCAATCTGGTCGAGATCGAATCCTTCGAGCGCCTGCAGCAAAAAGGCGATTCGCGGCTTCAGCGAAATCGCCTCGAGGTTGCGGCGGCCGTTTTCCTCGAGCGCGCCCGAACGGTCGATGTGGGCGTTGATCGGCGACGCCGCCCAGACGTTTAGGAACAAACGATAAACAGCGACGCGTGAATCTTCTGAATTAGAGATTCGGCCGGGTTCCGCCACGACGGTTTCGAGAGTGGCTAAAACATAGGCGTCGCCCCCCTCGCGGTCGCCGACCAATGCACGCGCAAAGCGTCTCAAATAGGGTATGTGCGCGGAAATTTCCTTTGATGCCGACATGCCTTACAACTCCAGCAGCAACAAGACTCCCGAAGGAGACGGGTGCGAGCTAAGCCGATTCAGAACTTGGACAATGGGTCAAAACTGCTTGGCATTTTAGGGAACCAATCCTTCAGCGGCGCGTTTTGCCTATCGTCCTTGCGGCGCACTATAACGCGGCGGCTCCAGAAATCATGCATATTAAAATAGAGGGCTCCATGGGGAACAAGAATCCGGA
>VGDY01000107.1 GCA_016869555.1 Alphaproteobacteria bacterium
CTTCTGCGCTTCGACGGCGAACTCCATCGGCAGCTGCTGCAACACGTCGCGCACGAAGCCGTTGACGATCAGCGCCGTCGCCTCTTCCGCCGAAAGCCCGCGCTGCATGGCGTAGAACAGCTGGTCCTCGGAAATCTTGGACGTGGTCGCCTCATGCTCGAACTGCGCGCTCGGGTTCTTCGACTCGATATAGGGAACGGTATGCGCCCCGCAGTCCTGGCCGATCAGCAGACTGTCGCACTGGGTGAAATTGCGCGCGCCATCGGCCTTACGATGGGCGGAAACCTGGCCGCGATAGGTGTTCTGCGAACGTCCAGCCGAGATGCCCTTGGAGATGATGCGGCTTTTGGTGTTCTTGCCGAGATGCAGCATCTTTGTGCCGCTGTCGACCTGCTGATAGCCGTTCGACACCGCGATCGAGTAGAACTCGCCTTGCGAACCCTCGCCGCGCAGGATGCATGACGGATATTTCCAGGTGATCGCCGAGCCCGTCTCGACCTGCGTCCAGGAGATATGCGAATTGCGCCCGCGGCAATCGCCGCGCTTCGTCACGAAATTATAGATGCCGCCCCTGCCCTCGCTGTCGCCGGGATACCAGTTCTGCACCGTCGAATATTTGATTTCGGCGTCGTCGAGCGCAACGAGTTCGACGACCGCGGCGTGAAGCTGGTTTTCGTCGCGCTTGGGCGCCGTGCAGCCTTCGAGATAGCTCACATAGGAGCCCTCATCGGCGATGATCAGCGTGCGCTCGAACTGTCCGGTCTTCTGCTCATTGATGCGGAAATAGGTCGATAGCTCCATCGGACAGCGCACGCCTTTTGGAATGTAAACAAACGACCCGTCGGAGAAGACCGCGCTGTTGAGCGTCGCATAGAAATTGTCGCTCACCGGCACGACCGAGCCGAGATATTTTCGCACCAGCTCCGGGTGCGTTTGCACGGCTTCCGAGATCGGGCAGAAAATCACGCCCGCCTTGGCCAGCTCCGCCTTGAAGGTGGTCGCCACCGACACAGAGTCGAACACCGCGTCAACCGCGACGCGCCGCGTCTCGACGCCGGCGAGTATCTCTTGCTCGCGCAGCGGAATGCCGAGCTTCTCATAGGTGCGCAGCAATTCGGGATCGACGTCGTCAAGCGATTTCGGACCCGGCGTCGATTTTGGCGCTGCGTAATAATACAGATCCTGATAGTCGACCGACGGATAATGCACCCGGGCCCAATTCGGCTCGGTCATGGTGAGCCAGCGCTTATAGGCGTCGAGCCGCCACTGGGTCAGCCAAGCCGGCTCGTTCTTCTTCGCCGATATGTAGCGGACAATGTCCTCATTCAGACCTTTCGGGGCCTTTTCCGATTCGATATCGGTCGAAAACCCGTATTTGTAAGCGTCGACGTCAATTGATTCGACGACCGAAACGGTCTCCTTGAGAGCCGCCATTCATCTTCTCCTCATCACAACGGGCGCTAGGCCTTTTCGGCCATCAAACCGTCCATTCGGAAATGGCTCCGGCTCCTGGGATCATCACCAATGAGAATGTTTGCAAGAACGGCGCCGATAGACTGTCGAGTCGGCGTAGAGGCAAATCCAGCGCGCGCGATTTGGTCGCGGATTTGGGCGATGTTTCTGACAAAGGCGTCGCCGCGCACGACAATTGTTACAAACATTCCCGACCACGGCGCGCGAGGCGACGGCGGGCGCTCAATAAGCGCGCTTAGCCTGCGCGATCGCTCATTTTGAGCGCCCGCCATTGGCGTTAAACTCTTCGTGCGAGCGACCGCAGATAGCCCTGCATGTCGTCGGCGAGCTCCGTGTCGATCGCCGGCGCGGCCTTTAAAAGCAAATTGGCGATGAACGCCTCGTCATTGCGCGAATCTTCGAGCGCCTCGCGCAACACTGGCAAATTGTCCTCGATATGCGCGAGGAAAGAAACGCCCTTCTCCGCTGTCTCGTTCCAGCGCTCGCGATGCCATTTGGCGAGAGGATACATGATCTCGTGAACGAAATTCGACTTGCGCGCCCTTTCGAAAAAGCGCAGGCCGGCATTCCAGTTTTCCCTCGCGCGCAGAGGCGGCGGCGGAATGTCCTGCGCCAGAAGCTTCTTCCCGGCCTGCCCGACAAAATCATCGAGGCTCACGGGAGCGTCAATTGTCGCGCGAAAATACCAAAGCGCATTGGCGCCGGGAAATTCATTGCCAAAGGCGGATGTCAGCGCCGTCTCGACTTTGTCGACCGCCGCGCCGTCTCCCTTTAGCGCCGCCGTCATGCAAAAGGCGCAGATGGCGTCATTGCCGACGCCTTTCACCACGTCGCCTCCGAGCTGGGCGGCTTGAAGCTTCGGCGTCACGCCGTCAGGCGGCGGCGAGGTCTCGCCGGCGCGCAGGGCGGTGATAAAGGCGGTAATTTCCAGCCACCTGCCGAAATGCGCGACAAATTCGTCGGGATCAACATGGACGATCGCCAAATTGATCGGCTTTTTGCGGGCTTGCAGCTCGGCCATGTCGGTCATCGCGTCACCTCATTGCGATCAAGCGGCGCGCGGCGCCAAACGTTGTTTCCTTGCAGCGTGAGTTTAGTCAGAGGTGATCATGACTTCAGGGGCGCCCTCCGAATCGTCAAACCCATCGTCCTCGGCAAGTTCGACGCCGGTGATGCAGACATCGCCATCGTCCACGATGACTTTGATCGGCGGGAGGCTCTTGCCCTGGCAAGGGCCGATGAAACATTCGCCGGTGTCGAGATCGAATTGCGCGCCATGCTGTCCGCAGGTGAGGAAATTGCCCTCTTCGTCCAGGAATTCTCCGGGAGTGGCGTCGAGGCGCTCGTTCATATGCGGACAGGCGTTTTCAAAGCCGAAGAACTGGTTTCCCTTACGCGTGATCAGAATATTCCAGGGCTTGGGTTCGCCGGTGGATTCGATCCGCATCAGCGAGAAACCACGGGCTTGACCATCGTCAATCTCGCCATTCTGACAAATGACATACAACTCGCTCATGGCCCAATTTCCCGGATGGCGTCGCGCAACGGCGCGGCGCGCGCTACACTCGCGCCTGCAAGCGGCGAGCCAGCCGGGACTGGCGCGCATCTTTCATGTTTTTTGCAAAAAGCCCTGATTGCAAACTGCTTGCTTCTGCATGCCTCATCGACCGAGAGAGCCAAGCCATGACCATTATCGAGCACGACTTCGGGCTCGCCGAGCGCCTGACCGAACGACGCTTTGCGCGCCTGCTGGAGCTTGACGCGCTGCATGAGGCGAATATTCGCGCCAACCCCTTGCCTTATCTCGAAAGGGCAAGCGAGCGCATCTTTCGCCTCAGCGAAGTGCTTCACGACGCGCTCGCCGCATGCACGGCGAAACCGCCGCAAGACGCACTCGAAACACGCAGCATGGTCGTCGACGCGGCGGAATATGATCGTTTGAAAAAATGCGTCGCCATCCTCGAAGCCGGCTACGCAAAATTCGGCGCGCCGGACGACATCCTGTAGACGCCTCGCATTTTTGCCGATGGCTTTACCAACCCGGAGAGCTACGCTACCGCTGAATCAGGCGGCCGCCTTGGCTTCGACCGGCGGCTCCCATTTGAAGAGTTCGGCTTTTCCATCGCCGGAAGCCGACGAAAAGCCGGCGTCGCTGAGAATCTTGGCGAGCGCTTGTCCCTCGCCTGTCGGCAGGCTGATGTAGATCGGGGCGCCGCGCGAAATCAGCGCGTCGAACAACATTCTAAAAGCGGCGTCGCGATGTCCGGCCGCCGCCGCCGTCAGGCGGACATTGATCGTTTCCTTATTGGCGAGCGCCAAATCCAGAAGGTCGCGCTCCGCCAGAAGAGCGCCGACAATCTCCTTCTCCATGTTGCACACGACAGTGGAACAATTGTCTGAACAGCATTCCATCAGATTGGAAAGCGCGCGCTCCTGATCCGCATCGCTCGCAATCGACACGGGAATGTCGTCGGCGACGCCGCGAACAAGATCCCAAATGCCCTTCATGTCGCTGAGCGACGCCCCTCTGCAGGCCAGTTCCGACACGTTCTCGCGCTCCCTTGTCGTTGCTTTCGCCGCAAAGGCGACCACGGCGCGTTCAAGCAAATTGCATACCCTGGCGCATCCGGGCCTTTGGCGGCGCGACGCTGCGCGAGATATGGCAAGGGATTTGCGACGACGCCTGCGTGATAAAGCATCGAGGTGAAAATGCCGGATGAAGGCTATTTCGTTGACTGGGACGGAAATCTGCGCCGGACGGATGATCCTGGCGGCGGCTATTACTGTGACATCGACAGGCCCGCGCGTTATGTCGCGATCATGACGAAAAGCGGGGCTCTGGCGCACGAAGCCACCTTTTACAAAACCGCGGATGACGTCGCCAAGGCGGGGATCAAGGCGACTCTTGTGCCCGGCTCACATCCCTGGGGCCGAAAGGAAGACGGCTTTTAGAGCAAACGGACGGGAAGGGAGAGTCCTTCGTCATGTTGCCCACGACCATTCTCATCGATGACCGCCCGCGTTGCGTCGTGCGCCCAACCGACAATAAGGACCTCAATCGCTTTCTACGAAATGGGAAAACCTTTCTGCTGGCGCAGACGCCAGAGGGAAAGGTGACGCATCGGCCGGCGAGTGAAGTCGAAGTCTCATATTGGCGGCAAGGCTTGGCGCTGCACAAGGCCTGGGGCGGCGAGGAAGAAAGTTTCTTCGGCGTTCCGCTCCAGAGCGAATTGGCCGAAAGCTAGATCCCACCCTCCAGGTTGACTCCCACCTTAAGGCGCCCGCGCGCTCACTCTTCCATGCTCGGCGTGAGGATGACTTCGGGCGGCGCGCCCGGTCCCTGCCCATGCAAAAATTCGACGGCGCTCACCAGGGAGAGTCCGCCGTCGCTCTCCATGAGAACGACCGCCTCGAGAGGCAGTTCGGTAAGCTTGTTCAGTAATTCTCCAACGGTCATCTCGGCCCCTTCCCGGAATTTCTGTCTCGCATCGCTGGGACCAGTCAACCGGGATGGATCATGATTTCCATCGTGTCCTCGAACTCATCATCGTCGTGAATTTGCGGCTCGGCTTCGCTGAGCTCCACACCGCACAGACAAATATCATTTTCCATGACAACGATCGGGATCGGCTCCAGCGCTTTGTCTCTGCAGGAACCTTTGACGCAAACGCCCGACTCGATGTCGAATTCGGCCTTGTGGCGACCGCAGCGCAGACGCGAGCGATCATCACTGAAAAACCTGCCCTCGCCGATATTGAGCCATGCGCCGGCGTGAGGACAGGCGTTCAGATAGCCAAAAAACTGATCTTCCTTTGTGTGAACCACAAAAATTGAATAGGGGCGTGGCCCGTCTGCGGTGACACGCGACAGGCTGAACGCCTTCGCCTCGCCGGGCAGGATTTCGCTTGTCGCACATATGACGAAAATGTGCACTTCGTCATTCATTAGCTGCAAGCTCCCGTTGCTCTTCCAGACAGTCAGCCGCGCCAAACCCGCCACATGATGATGCCACGTCTCGTCGGGGGCGCAGCATGCAAACGTCATCGGCGCCGCTGCGCTGCAAATTGATGCAGGAATCTTGCCGGGGCGCCTTGCGGCCCGCCACTGCGCAATAGAAAAGTGGCATGTCGCATGCGACGGGCGAAGGGGAGAGTAGTCGATGAGCACGATGACAATCGTAGAAGAAGCCAATCGGGATGAGCTGTCTCGGCTCGCGGGCTGCTATCTGTTTTCCGGCACGAAGATATGGACTGACGCCGCCGCCGTGCATAGGGACGACGGTCCGGCGATCGTGCTTCCCGACGGCGCCGAACGCTGGTTCATTCGAGGGAAGGATGTTACGCGCGCCGTAAACACCTTCTTTTATGAAAATAAATGGCCGGTTGATAAAGGCTTGAATCGCCCTGAACAGCTCGCCTTGTTCAGGGCCCGATTCGTGGAGTGAGCGCCCCGACCGCCGCTTGGCGCCGGCGGGGGCTCTGCAAAGCGCTTCGTATCACGCCGCCTGTCCAAGCGCCTTCGAGCGAATCGCCTCAAGCTGCGATTTGTCGAGGCGGAAAATGCCGCGCCCTCCCGCCAAGGCTTGATACAGGGTGGGAGCGGCGTCGCTCAATTCGTTGAACCACTGCTGGGGCGACAGCGGGGCCGGTCTTTCGCTGATTTCAACGACCGAGCCGTCGGAACCGAAACGGACATGGATCATCGCGATGTCAGACATCTTCTTCTCCGTTTCTACATACCAGACCCGAAGCCGAGCAGCTCGACCTTGATGTTCTCCGTGCCAAGGACGGTGGCGAAGCATGCTAGGCGGGACTTGGAACCGACGCCGACGATCGCATCGAGCTTCTCGTTCTCTTCGCGGCTTGTTTTGGAGAGACCTTTGCGCCCTTCGTGCACGAAGATATGCCATGGGCTCAGGTCGTTCATGGTTGCGTCGAAATCCGGCAAAAGCTTTTCATCCGCTGACCGGATCGCAGTTAGCAACGTCGTACCCTCGCTGGCCTCGACTGTCTTGCCGGACGGCATGATCGTGATAGTTGACATGGTGTTTTCCTTACTCCCTGTTAATTCAGATCAATAAATCGCCGCCCCGGCGCCGACGTTGACGGAAGCGTCCTTCATCGTCTCTACGATGAAGGCGATGTGGCTCTCGGTGAGATGCGCGTGGAAGGGTAGCGCGACCGAACGGTCAGCGACTTTTTCCGTGACGAAGAAATCGCCGCGACGATAGCCATCGTCGAGATATCGCCGCTGCGTATGAAGCGGCGCGCTATAGGCGGCCGCCTCGATATTTTCCACGGCGAGATCCTCGACAATTGAGTCTCTCGATGACCGACTGAATCTCGTGCCGAGATGGACGACGTAGAGGAACCAGTGAATCTCCGTTACATCCGGGCTGATAAACGGATCCTTGATCCCCTCGAAAGATTTGATGTGCTTGAAGTAGTAATGCTCGATGAGCTTGCGCTTTTCGAGAATCTCTTCGATGCGTTTCAGTTGTGAGAGTCCGAGCGCCGCCGTGATGTCGCTCATCTCGGCCTGATAGGGCGCGCTGGAGCCGACCACGACCGAAGAACGCTCGTTCATTTTGTGCGCGCGAAACCTTTTCAAGGCGACGGCCACATTTATGTCGTCGGTGACGACCATCCCGCCTTGGCCGCAGACGAGCGGTCCCGGCTGCGAGAAATCGAACACCGAGGCGTCCCCGAGGGAGCCGACAAGACGGCCCTTGTAACGGGAGCCGATCGCTTCAGTCGAATCTTCCAGCAGCGCGATCCGCTTCCGTTGCGCGATCTCTCGCAACTCGTCCCATGGCGCGGGATGGCCGTTGGTGTTGCAGGCGACAATGGCGCGGGTTTTCTCGGTCAATGCGGCTTCGACCTTGGCGGGGGCGATCGTTCCGGACCAATAGTCGATATCGACGAAGACTGGACGCGCGCCGATGAGCGCGATCGCGTGGAGCGTTTCGCGGAAGGAATAGGACGGGGCGATGACCTCGTCGCCCGGGCCGACGCCATGCGCGAGCAGCGCGAGAACCAGACCCATCGTTCCGCCGGTCGTCGTGACGGCAAATTTTCTTCCGACATAGGCGGCGAAGGCGGCTTCGAATTCCTCGACGCGCGGGCCGCTCGACAGACGGCTCGAACGCAGCACCGATTCAACGGCGGCGATATCGTCAAGCGTTACGTCAGGATCGGAGAGCGGAATGAACGCCGCTGCTCCGGCATCGCCTTCTTCCGTCTCGATTTCCAGCGTCGAGGTCACGATGCAGTCCTCCGCAACGCCAGAATGATCCCGGTCGCCTCAGCCGGCTCGTTCGTAATCTGAACGCAGTGATCCTTGCCGTTTAAGAGATGCAGATCGCAACCCGGATAGCTCGAGAAAGGCGCTTCGATCACATCCGACGCATCGCATTTCGAAAAGGAAAGATGCGGGAACTGCTTGCGCAGCGCCGCGATATCCGGCGCCCCTGCGCCTGCGAGGATCGCGTCAATCTGCGCCAGTTCTTCTGTGTTCAATCCCATGCCTGGTCCCTTTCACGCCGACGCTACTGCCAAAAGCGCCGTTCGGCGTCCTCGTTCAGATAGTCGAGCAACTCCGTCAGACGCTCGAAGGCGCGATCGAACTCCCAGACGCCGGCGGCGTGATCCTTGCGAAGAAGGCGCCAGCTCCTGTTTTGCGCGTCATAAAGAAGCAGCGCGATATCGACGACGCCGCCATCCGGATCGATGTTCCGCGAGCAGCACGGGCTCTGGATTCTATAGCCGTTCGCGGTCTTCAACAGAATCGGCGTGACATATCTGTATCGCCGCCGCTTGGTGAGGGCACGTTCGATTCGTCTGAAATCGAATTCGTTGGGCTGCGACGGATTCAAGACATCCGCTTGCGTCACCATTGGCTTTCGCATCGCGCTCATCTCAAATTACACCGGCTCGATTTCTTCCTCCAAGCAACCGACCACCAGACCTTCACTAAACTCGACGAGATAGATCGGCGTGTTCGTGTCGGTATGACTGCCGACCTGGACGATCTCACCCAGCCCGCCGCTTGGAACGAGCAATGCTTCCGGCGCCTTGTCGGGAAAGCCGCCGTCATTGACGAGGTCGTTGAGCGTCTTTACCCGCTGACCCCACTGATATCTGGGAAGTCTGGGGTCGATCATCTCGCCGCGGCTCCCGGAAGCGGCAATTCATCCTCTTCATCGCGCGCAACCGCCGGCTCAAGCTCCTTACGCTTCATGCCGACGCGATTGCCGCTCTCCGCGAACTCGATGCCATAGATGTAAAATTGCTGGAGAAAGGTGCCGATGCTCACGACGTAACCGATCTCGCCCTTCTTTGCGAGAATGTCGCCGATCTCCTTGCCGGCGTAGGTGCCGTCATTGCGGATCGTACGCTTCGCCTTGACCTTGTCGCCGAATGCGAAGTAGGCCGGTTCGGTCAGTTCGCATACATCGCTGTCGCGTACGATATTGCTCATCGCCTGCTTCTCCTTCGCGATGTCCTCGCAGCGTTACGCGGCATTGATGAGTGCGCCCTGGCGGATTTCGGCGTCGCCGCGCTGGAGGTGTTCGATCTCGCCGGAATTCACCTTGTCGAGATAGGCCTTGAACCAGGCGATCGCCGACTTCTCGATGAACTCATGCGCATATTGATCGACCGGTTCGATCCCGGCCTTCAGAAGATCGCTCTTCGGACAGCCGCCGATCTTCGCCACGAACACCGCATGGCAGTCGTTGATCGCCCGGATCACCGTCTCCAGACTGTCCTCGTCGCCATAGCCGCCCTGGCAGTAAAGATCGACACGCCGATGCCCGACGAATTTCGCGCCCTTGGTCGAAAGTTCGTAAACCTGGAACTCCTTGGCGTGGCCGAAATGCTCGTTGATCAGCCCAGACCCCTTCGTCGCCACAGCGACCAGAAGCTGGATGTCGCTGCTCGCCCCGGCCAGCGTCGCAAGCTCTTCCTGCTTCGCCGCCACTTTGGCGATCCGCTCCTCCTCGACCTTCTCCTGATAGGCCTTGCGGCCCTCGAGATCATAGTCGACCTCCATCGCCATGATCTTGTCCGTCGTAAACTCCGCGCTGCGGTCCTCGCCCAGAAGACCGACCGCATCCGCCCGGCACTGACGGCAGTGCCGCATCATGTTCATCTCGCCTTCGCAGCTGTCCTGCAGCGCCTTCAGCTCCTGCGCCGAAGGGCCGCGCTGACCGGTCAGCCCGAACACCGTTCCATGTTCCGGCGACGAAATCAGCGGCATGATATTGTGCAGGAACGCCCCGCGCGATTTGACCGCCTTGTTCACCTCGATCAGATGACGGTCGTTGATCCCCGGAATCATCACCGAATTCACCTTGCACAAAATCCCGCGCTCGGTGAGCATCTCGAGGCCCTGTAGCTGACGGTCGGTCAAAAGCTTCGCCGCCTCGACCCCGGTGTAGCGCTTGTGCTTCCAGAACACCCAAGGGTAGATCCGCGCGCCGATCTCGGGATCGACCATATTGATCGTGATCGTCACGTGATCGACGTTGAAGCCGGCGATCGTGTCGACGTGATCGGGCAGCGCCAGACCGTTCGTCGACAGGCACAGCTTGATGTCGGGCGCGGTCTTCGAAATCAGATCGAAGGTCTTGAAGGTCTTCTCCGGATTGGCCAGAGGATCGCCGGGACCGGCGATGCCCAGCACCGTCATCTGCGGGATCGTCGAGGCGACCGCCAGAACCTTCTTCGCCGCCTGTTCCGGAGAGAGCTTCTCCGAAACCACGCCAGGCCGAGACTCATTAGCGCAATCATATTTGCGGTTGCAGTAGTTGCACTGGATGTTGCACGCCGGCGCCACCGCCACATGCATGCGCGCGTAATGATGATGGGCCTCTTCGCTGTAGCAGGGATGGTTCTTCACCTTCTCCCAGATATCCGTCGGCAGATCCCCCTCGCCCGCGCCCGAGCCGCAGCTCGCCTTCCCGCTTCCGCCGGACGTCCCGCACCCCTTGTGCTCGGCGATCTGCTGCATAATCCCGTCAAGCGCCGGCGAGGCCGCTTCGCCAGACGCAATGTCCATTTCAGTCCCTAGCGATTCCATGTGACGATCCCCTCTGGCCGCTGGACCTTGCGCTGCATTTCGAGCGCAGGGAGCGCTTTGAAAAAAGCTCTGCCATTCGGGTCGCAACTAGCGTGCCAGCGAGGCGATCTAATTTAAGCACGTAACATCAATAACTTGTGATCGCTACGCGGATGTCGGTATTTAAAACATACGCGCTACGTCAGTTTGTATCTGTTATAAACGCGACATGGATTCGGGCTTCGACCGCTACAATAATACTGTCCAATCGATCGACGATTTCCAGTTCAACGCGCTCTTTGGCAACGGCCAAGAAATTGCCGGCAACCGCCTCTCGTCATCGTTATTTTTTGTTCGACTCGTCGTCCCGCGCGCGACGACGATACAGCCGCGAGTCGAGTCCTTTTCGATCTGCGACGACCGATCAATCGAGGCGTAACGCGATAAGACGCAGGTCGGGAGCCCCGTTACCCTCATGCGGAGATGGCGAAAGGAAGAGACCGATGTATGAGTCGCGCCGGGCGTGAGTCGCAATCAGCATGCTTCAATTATTTGCCCGTCTCCAGCGAGGGGCCGGGAAGAAACGATCAATCGCGGCGCCCGTCTCTGTTGCGCTCGGGCGCGTCTTGGACCGCGCCATTCTTGATCCGGCCATCAGCCGGCGGGGACGCAGGTGTTTTCCACCGGACACACTTCCGCGCAACGCGGCGTGTCGAAATGTCCCTCGCATTCGGTGCACTTCTTGGGATCGATAATATACATGTCGTTCTTGAGACGAATGGCGGCGTTCGGACATTCGAACTCGCAGGCTCCGCACACGGTGCATTGCGACGCGACAATCTTATAGGCCATGGCGCGCGACTCCTCGCTTATTCGTTGCCGGGCCATTGGCTTTCAATTCGCATGCCAGGCGCGACCGCGCATAATGGGCAAGGATCGGCGACAAATCGCGCGATTATCGTAAGGTTCTGGACAAATGTTTATTGTTCGACAGACAAGATGCGGCAGGCGCCGGACTTAAGCTCGGTCCATGCCCGCATGTCAGAACCGCTTGACTTCGATATTATATTTCTTGAGCGCGTAATTCACCTGCCGCAGCGACAACCCAAGAAGACGGGCGGCTTTCGCCTGAACCCAGGCGGCTTTCTCCATCCCTTCAATCAGCTTGTCTCTGTCAATCATCCGTCGCACCGGCGGATAGCCGGGACCGTCGTTGAACTCGTCCTTCTCGGACGCCGGCGCGATCTCGTCATGTTTGGCCGTGGACGTCTGTCCGGCTGGCAGCCCAATATTGATCTCCCGTTCGGCGGCCTTCGCCGGACCGATCACCGCAGAGTGCGGACCCTGTGGAGTTTGGGCGCCGCGATAGGCTCCACTGCCGCTTCCCGTCCACAACAGCGCCGAAAGACATTTTCCCGAAGCGCAGGCGAAGTCCTCGCCGATGACGCTGTCGTCATGCGCCAAAGTCGCGGTGCGTCGCACGCAATTCTCCAACTCTCTGACATTGCCGGGGAAGTAACAGCGCTGCAGAGTTTCGATCGCGCTCGCGGAAAAAACATGGCTGCGCTCGTTTTCGGCGTTGAACCGGTCGAGGAATTTCTTGGCGAGCAACGCGACGTCTCCCGGACGTTCGCGGAGCGGCGGCAGGAATACCGGAACCACGTTGATGCGATAGTAGAGATCCGCGCGAAACTCGCCTTTCGCGACGGCTTCCTCCAAATTCTTGTTGGTCGCGAAAATCAGGCGCACGTCGACCTTCAGCGTGCGGGTGCCGCCGACGCGCTCGAATTCGCCTTCCTGCAGCACGCGCAGCAGCTTCGCTTGAAACGCGGTGGAAATCTCGCCGATCTCGTCGAGCAGCAAGGTTCCGCCATTGGCCATCTCGAACCGTCCCGCACGCTGCGCGACCGCGCCCGTGAAGGCGCCGCGCTCGTGTCCGAACAATTCCGATTCAAGAACGCTTTCAGGCAACGCCGCGCAATTCAGCTTGACGAACGACATGGTCCTACGCGGCGAAAGATCATGCACCGCGCGGGCGAACAATTCCTTGCCGGTTCCGCTCTCGCCGCGCAGCAAGACTGTCGTATTCGACCTGGCGACAACCGCGATCGTTTCCAGCACATCGACGATCGCAGGGCTCTCGCCCACGATTCCGGCCACCTCCGGCGAAGGGGCGCGCGGTTTCTTTCGCGACCGCGAGGTCAGCGCCTTTTCCAGGCTCGCTTGTTCGTTCAACAGGCGCTGGCGATCCGCCGACAACATGCGGTGCAATTTGACGGTCTGGCCGATGAGATTGGCGATCATCGTGAGAAAACGAAGATCGCCGTCGAAACTGTGACCCGGCGGCCGCTCGCAGACCCTGTTAATCGACAAAGTTCCGATCACGCCGCCATCGGCTTTGATCGCCACCCCGACAAAAGAAACGCTGTCGCCGAGGCGCTGCGTGACGATATCGACGGCGTCGGCGAACAAAGGCTCGGCGTTCACATCCTGTATCACGATCGGCACCGCCGTCGCGACAAGTCGGTCAATGATCTTGCGCGGCAAGATGTCGATCGCGGGCCGTCCCCCTGGATCGGTCCAGCCGGAAGTTGCGACGATCTCCGGATCGCCTTTCTGGTCGAGCACGACGATCATGCCGAGCCGCATGTCCATAAACGAACTGAGCACGCTCACGACATTTGTCAGCGCAAGTTCGAGGCGCGCCGGCGCTGTTAAGATTTTGGATATTTCATAAATGCCGAACAGCGCCACGTCGGGAGAAGGCGCCCGCAATCCCAACCCGCGTTGCGTCGGCCTCGATGCCGAAGCGCCTGTTCTGACCTCGGAGGCGCTCATATCTTTCACGGCCGCTCTCCTCTGAACAGCCATGCCGCGCCAGACGTGGGACTCTTTTCGCAGATGCGAAACATGGAATTATTCTGACTCCAGTTTTCCCTGCTGTCTTGTTCAAATTCCATACAAATCACCGCCAGTTGTGCTTAAATGCGGTGCACAATTCGGCAGCGACAGTTACGCCCTGACTCCGAAAAATGTCGCAAAACGAACCCTGCTCGCGCGCAGGCGGGGGATGTCCCGATCATTGTTGAAAAAGGAGGAGCGGCGTTGCTCGCCTTGAGCCGTTAGGCTCGGGGTGCTGATTCCACGAAAGGAAGCAACGCCATGCAGGAACATACCACATCGACCGCGATTC
>VGDY01000108.1 GCA_016869555.1 Alphaproteobacteria bacterium
CTGCGCGCGATCAATCGACGCCGTCAGCGACGCAATCGCCCAAATCCTGACCACCTTCACGCCAGATGAGTGCGCCAACTACCTCGTAAACGCAGGATATGCAGATAGCTAAATGCAAAACGCTCTAGCGCCGCGTGACATGCGCTTTCTCGCCAATGAGAATTTTCCCGCCGAGGCCGTGTTCGCCTTGCGTCGCGCCGGTCATGATGTGGTCTGGATTTGCGAAACGGCGTCTGGCGCAAGCGACGAAGCCGTGCTTGCCATGGCCACAGGAGACCGTCGAATTCTGCTCACCTTCGACAAGGACTTCGGTGAGCTGGCTTGGCGGTCGGATTTGGCGCGGTCATGTGGAATCGTCCTGTTTCGCCTGCCGACGCCGACGGCCGCGTCGGTAGGCGACACGCTCGCGGCGCGGATCGCGGAGCGAGATGACTGGATCGGGCATTTCTCCGTCATCGAACCGGGGCGGGTACGGATGCGAGAACTGAAAATGTGACAGTTGAGAACTGTGCGGTCTTTGGCTGGGTTTCCGCACGTCAATAGCCCCCGCTTCACCCCACCTCATACTCCTCGTCGATCGGCACGCCGAGCGCGGTCACAAGCCGGTTCGTCTCCGACGCCATGCCAACGATCGCCAGCACTTCGCGATATTCCGCTTCGCTCATGCCCTTCGCTCGGGCGCTCTCAGTGTGCGAATGGATGCAATAGGGGCAGGCATGGGCGATCGATACGGCGATGTATATCATCTCCTTCACCTTCGGCTCCAGCGCGCCCGGGCCCATCACTTGCTTGACGCTTTCCCAGGTGCGCTTCAGCGTCACCGGATCATGCGCCAGCGCGCGCCAGAAATTATTGACGAAGTCGCTTTTGCGCGTCGCGCGAATGTCGGCGAAGACTTCGCGCGCCTGCGGCGAGAGTTCTTCGTCGGCGAGCAGTCGAACCGTGGCCATGATCTCTCCCGAGTGATGCGGCTCACTTGCCGGGAGCGCTCGGCGCGGCGGGCCAGGAGCGCGGGCCCGGATTGACATGATAATTCACGCCGCAGCTCGCGAGCGCCAGCGTCATCGCGACGAAAGGGAACATCCATTTTGAAAGCGCGGCGAGGCGCATGAGCCGTCCAGGATGAAGCGTTGCAGCGGACTTAAAGTCCTCACGCCTTATAGGCGCGAATGGGCGCCGACAGAATAGGATTGAAATGGCGGGAGCGGCTTTCGCGAATATTGACCCGCTCGCGGGTCGTCCCCGATGCGCGCTTGGCGCGCGATCGGCAATCCTGAGCAAGGCTCGCGCGCCTGGATCGGCTCAAAACTCTCGGTCAGGCCGGCGGCCTACCAGGAATGACAACGCGTCGGCCGCCCGTGCGCGCCTTTCGAGGCGTCGCACGGCCTCCCGGCCAACGCGGATGTCAGGGATGGTTTCGGCGACCGACAGGCGGGCTTACGAGCCCCAGATCGTCAGCGCGGCGCACAGCGCGAAGGGCAGCCAAGCGAGCGCGACCACAGCCGACACGCACATGAACCGCTCAGTTTCGCTTGCCTCTCTCCGAGGCGCATTGTCCTGCCACTGAATGAACGCCATCACGATCCCCTAAAGTTCAACCGACGCAAAAGGGAAACGCGCGACGCGTGGAATCGTTGCAAAAAAGTTAAAACGAAGCGCCGACGGTTAACGCCGGGCGGCGGCGAGCGGCGCGCGCGACGGGCGCTGGCTTGGCGGGGGCGCCGGGGCGGCGCTTTCGCTGAAGAGTTCGGCGAGCTTCTCGGTCATGGCGCCGCCGAGCTCCTCGGCGTCGACGATCGTCACCGCGCGGCGGTAATAGCGGGTCACGTCATGGCCGATGCCGATGGCGATCAGCTCCACCGGCGACTTCGTCTCGATCTCGTGAATGATCTGGCGCAGGTGGCGCTCGAGATAATTGCCGGGATTGACCGACAGCGTCGAATCGTCGACCGGGGCGCCGTCCGAAATCATCATCAGTATGCGCCGCTGCTCGGTGCGCGCCAGCAGCCGGCGATGCGCCCAGTCCAGCGCCTCGCCGTCGATGTTTTCCTTGAGCAAGCCTTCGCGCATCATCAGCCCGAGGTTACGCCTTGCTCGCCGCCAGGGCGCGTCGGCGGCCTTGTAGATGATGTGGCGGATGTCGTTGAGACGGCCGGGGTTGGGCTTCTTGCCCTCGGCGATCCAGGCCTCGCGGGACTGGCCGCCCTTCCAGGCGCGGGTGGTGAAGCCGAGTATCTCGACCTTGACGCCGCAGCGCTCCAGCGTGCGGGCGAGAATGTCGGCGCAGGTCGCGGCGACGGTGATCGGGCGCCCGCGCATCGAGCCGGAATTGTCGAGGAGCAGCGTCACCACCGTATCGCGAAAATCCATGTCCTTCTCGCGCTTGAAGGATAAGGGCTGCTGGGAATCGATGATGATTCGGGGCAGGCGCGCCGGGTCGAGCATGCCCTCTTCAAGGTCGAACTCCCAGGACCGGCTCTGTTGCGCCATCAGCCGACGCTGCAGGCGGTTCGCCAAACGCCCGACCACCGAGGAGAGATGCTGCAGCTGCTTGTCGAGATAGGCGCGCAGCCGGTCCAGCTCCTCGGCGTCGCAGAGCTCCTCGGCGCGAATGGTCTCGTCGAAGCGGGTGGTGTAGGCGAGATAATCGGCGCCGGCGCGCTCGGCGGCGTTGCTCGAGGGACGGCGCGCCTCGGCGGCTTCCTCGGCGTCGCCGGCGTCGGCCTCGCGCTCGGTTTCGCCATAGGGCGCGTCCGCCGAGTCGCTTTCGCCTTCCTGTTCGGCGTCCTCGGCGGCGAGCGCCGTATCCATGTCGGCAGAGCTTTTCGACTCTTCGTCGTCCCGATCGTCATTCTCGTTCTGGTTGGGATTTTGCGGCGCGTCCTCGCTGTCCTCGTCGGATTTGGTCTCGTCGGGCGCTTCGCCGCTCGCCATGTCGAGATGGGAGAGCAGGTCGCGCACGATCTGGGCGAAGAGCTTCTGATCCTCCACCGCGCCGGAGAGCCGGTCGAGATCGGCGCCGGCGCGTTCTTCGATCGTATCGCGCCACAGATCGACGATTTTCTGGCTGTGCGGCGGCGGCGCGAGCCCGGTCAGGCGCTGGCGGGCGAGCAGCGCCAGCGCATCTTCGAGCGGCGCGTCTTCGCGGCTTGAAATGTCGCCGGCGTGGCTGCGCTGATAGCGGTCGTCGAGCATCGCGCCGATATTGGCGGCGACGCCCGGCATGCGCATCGCGCCGATCGACTCGCAGCGCGCCTGCTCCATCGCGTCGAAGGCGGCGCGGGCGTCCGGGGGCTCGGGCGCATAGCGGCGATGCAGCCCGTCGTCATGGCAGGCGAGTCGCAGCGCCAGCGAATCCGCCTGACCGCGCAGGATCGCGGCGTCCTTGTGGTTCAGCTTGCGCGGCGGCTCGGTCAGCCGCGCCTTGGCGCCGTCATTGCCGGCGATGAGCGAGGGCCGTTCGGGCGCGAAAATCACGTCGAGCGCCGGCGCGCGGGCCATGGCGCGCATCGCCCCGGCGACGGCGCGCTTGAACGGCTCCTGCGGCGCTTCCTTCTGTGAGGCGGGCCGTCGATTGGTCGGCGCTGGCGGCATGGATTCTATATAGACCAGTTCGTGCGCGCGCCGGAAGCAAAAGCCTCACGCGATGCGCCGAGCCGACGCCTTACCAATACCTCCAGGGGCGGCCGCCGTACATGCCCGGCCCCCAGCCATAGGGCGAGTTGAGACTGGCGCGGCGGTCGGCGTCGCGATTGAGGTCGACGTCGAGCAGGCATTTCGAGAAGCCGTCCGTGCCCTTGCGAAAGCCGTAACCGCGGCAGCGGCCTTCGTCCATGGCGCGCTGTTCGGCGGTCGATGCGCATGCGCCGACGAGGAGCGCCAACGTGCCAGCGGCGAATAATCTTGCGATCCGCATGTCGCGATCCTCTACCCGATCCGAGGCGATTATTGGGCGGTCAATAGCATTTTCCGCCAGCCGCTTCGCAAGCGTCAGAGTCAGAGTGGTTCGAATCGCTTAAAATTGCGCAAAGACCGGACGGCGCGGCGGACGCGCGGCTCCAGCCCGAAAAGCAGGAATTGCGCGATTCCTTACAATTTGCGTTCGGCCTTGCTGAAATTGGAAAGATCGCCCTCCGCCGCGGCGCGCCGGCGCCAGGATTTGGCGATGGCGGGATATTTGATTTCCTTGGAGATGCGGGAAACCTGCTGTTGCAGCTTCTCGCTCCCGCAATTGGGACAGGCAGGCGCGTCCGAGCCGCGCACCAGCAGCTCGAATTCCGCCGCGCAGGCGTCGCAGACATAGGCGTAAAGCGGCATAAACCCCTCGCGTCATGTGCATTCGCCCATGATACGAGCAATTTTCGTTCCGGCTGCCGGTTAATCGCTAGCGGCCGCCGCTCGCCTTCTTCAAGGCTTCGTTCATGCGCTCGCGCCAGTTTGGACCGGCCGACTGGAACCGCTCAAGGACGGAGCAGTCGATATCGAGCGTCACCGAGACGGTTTCGTCTCCGCGCCGGGTCAGCGCCTCGTACAGCCCACTCGGTAGGACGTCTTTCGCCGGGCGAGCGCGCGTAATGGCCTCCGCCTCAAGTTCGGGATTTTCCTCGTCGGTCAGATAAGGATCAGGCCGTCTCGCCATAGGCCAAGTCCGACTTTCTACGTCATCACCACATTCACCGCGCTTTCCGGTAGCTCCTTGCCGAAGCAGCGCTGGTAGAATTCGGCGACCAGCGGGCGCTCCAGCTCGTCGCATTTATTGAGAAACGTCATCCGGAAGGCGAAGCCGATGTCGCCGAAAATCTCGGCGTTCTCGGCCCAGGTGATGACCGTGCGCGGGCTCATCACCGTCGAGAGATCGCCGGCCATGAAGGCGTTGCGGGTGAGATCGGCGACGCGCACCATCTTATTGGCGACGTCGCGGCCTTCCTTGCTCGCGCCATAGGATTTCACCTTGGCGAGCACGATATTGGTTTCGGCGTCATGGGGCAGGTAGTTCAGCGTCGCGACGATCGACCAGCGGTCCATCTGCGCCTGATTGATCTGCTGCGTCCCGTGGTAAAGCCCGGACGTGTCGCCGAGCCCCACCGTATTGGCGGTGGCGAACAGGCGGAACGCCGGATGCGGCCGGATCACCCGGTTCTGGTCGAGCAGCGTGAGGCGGCCGGAGACTTCGAGCACCCGCTGGATGACGAACATCACGTCGGGGCGCCCGGCGTCATATTCGTCGAAGCAGAGCGCCACGCAGTGCTGCACCGCCCAGGGCAGGATGCCGTCGCGAAATTCGGTGACCTGCTTGCCGTCCTTGAGGACGATCGCGTCCTTGCCGACGAGGTCGATGCGCGAAATGTGGCTGTCGAGATTGACCCGCACGAAGGGCCAGTTGAGCCGCGCCGCCACCTGTTCGATATGGGTCGACTTGCCGGTCCCGTGATAGCCGGTCACCATCACCCGGCGGTTCCTGGCGAAGCCGGCGAGAATGGCAAGCGTCGTCTGGCGATCGAAGAGATAGTCGGGGTCGAGGTCGGGCACATGTTCGTTGCGCTCGGAAAAGGCCGGAACCTCCATGTCGGAATCGATTCCGAACACCTGGCGCACGGAAATCTTCATGTCCGGCGTGCTGTCGAGCCCGGCTGCGGCGTGTTCTAGAGCGACCAAGATGCGTCCTTTCGTTACGCCGAAACCGCGCCTGCGAGGGCCAAAAGCCTTGCCCCGATCGAGCGTTCAGACCAGCCGTGCGGCCCTCAGCGTCTTATAGGCATGGATGATTTCCCGCAATTTTTCCTCGCGGGAGCGGTCGCCGCCATTGGCGTCGGGATGATGGCGCTTGACCAGCTCCTTGTAGCGGGCGCGGATCGCTTCCTTGTCCGCCGTCTCCTCGAGTCCCATCGCGACGAAGGCCCTGATCGTCACCGGCGAATGGCGCGGGCCGCGGCGTTCGGGGGCGGGCGCCGGACGGCGGAAGCGCTGGCGATAGACGCCGAGCGGATCAGCCGCCGCCGCCATCGGGTCCTCGCGAAAGCCCGCCTGTCCGCGGCGCGTTCCCATCGACCAGGTCGGGCGGTGGCCGACAGTTGCGTCCTTCATGTAGCGGGCGACCGTAGCGTCATCCATGCCGTTGAAATAATTGTAGGTTGCGTTGTATTCCCGAACATGCTCAAGGCAAAAGCAGAAATATTGCCCCTCGCGCAGCCGGCCCATCGGCGCGCGAAAGGCGCCCTCCGCCTCGCAGCCGGGCGAATCGCAGCGGATCACGCTCGTGCGCGGGGCTTCGCGCGGCTCACGCTGGGTTCGGATGCGATCGAAGAGGGGCGAATTCAGGTTCATGTCGTTCCATTATGATGGCGCCGCGGCACGCCGCAAGCGCAACCGGTGCCCGATATGCACATAAGGCGCCGACCGGGAGATGAACAATGACGGATCAGAGTAAAGGCGCCGTCAAGGCGCGCATTGCCCAAAAACTCACCGAAGGCCTTGCGCCGGCGACGCTCAACGTGATCGACGATTCTCATCATCACGCCGGCCATGGGCATCATCATCCCGATGGCGAAACCCACTTCACCGTCGAGGTGGTGAGCGCGGCTTTCGAGGGCAAGAGCTTGATCGAACGCCATCGTCTGGTCAATGCGCTCCTCGCCGAGGAACTCGCCGAGCGGGTCCATGCGCTCGCGATCAGGGCGAAGACGCCGCAGGAAGCCGCGCGCGCGTAGCGCGATTGAGAGAAACGCCGCGGAGGACTCGTCATGGCCGCCGACACAGTCGCCAAACCCGGCGCGAAGCCGGGGAACCCCTGCTTTTCTTCCGGCCCCTGCGCCAAGCGTCCGGGGTGGGCGCTCGCCAATCTCGCCGGGGCGGCGCTCGGCCGTTCGCACCGCTCGCAGGCCGGAAAAGCGAAACTGGCGCAAGCGATCGCGCTGACGCGGGAGATTCTGAGCGTTCCCGACGATTACCGCATCGGAATCGTGCCGGCGTCGGACACCGGCGCCGTGGAGATCGCGCTCTGGTCGCTGCTCGGCCCGCGCGGCGTCGACGTCGTCGCCTGGGAGAGCTTCTCGAAAGACTGGGTGAATGACGTTCTCAATCAATTGAAGATCGAAAAGGCGCGAAGTCTTGTCGCGTCCTATGGCGAACTTCCCGATCTCTCGCGGATCGATTTCGACAATGATTTGGTCTTCGCCTGGAACGGCACGACATCCGGCGTGCGCGTTCCGAACGCCGACTTTATTCCGTCGGACCGCAAGGGCCTGACCATTTGCGACGCGACGTCGGCGGCATTCGCGCAGCCCTTGGACTTCGCCAAGCTCGATGTGACGACCTATAGTTGGCAGAAAGTGCTGGGCGGCGAAGCCGCGCATGGCATGCTCATTCTCTCGCCGCGCGCGGTCGAACGACTCGAGAGCTACGCGCCGCCCTGGCCGATGCCGAAGATTTTTCGGCTGACGAAAAAGGGCAAGCTCAACGAGGGGATTTTTCAAGGCGAGACGATCAATACGCCCTCGCTGCTGGCGGTCGAAGATTATCTCGATGCGCTTTCATGGGCGAAGTCGATCGGCGGTCTCGAGGCGTTGTTCGCGCGCTGCGACGCCAATGCGGGCGCGGTCGCCGATTGGGTCGAAAAGACGCCGTGGATCGACTTCCTCGCCAAGGCTCCGGCGATACGCTCCAACACCAGCGTCTGCCTCGTCTTTTCCGGAGAGCGCGCGGCGACAGGCGCCGACGCCCAGGCGGCGCTCGCGAAAAAGATGGTCGCGATGATCGAAAAGGAGGGCGCCGGCTATGATTTCGGCGCCTATCGCGACGCGCCGCCGGGCTTTCGCATCTGGTGCGGCGCGACGGTGGAAACGTCGGATGTGGCGCTGCTGACGCGATGGCTCGACTGGGCTTATGCGTCGGCCTGCGCCGAGACGACGCAAGCGGCGTGACCCCTTGATCGCGTCGCTTCCCGTGATATATACTTTCGAGATATATCAGGGGCCGAGAATGGATAAAGCCAAGGTATTCTGGTCAGGACGCTCGCAGGCTGTACGTTTGCCGAAGGACTATCGTATCGAGGCCGACGAGGTGCGGATCAGCCGGCGCGGCGACGCGATTGTCCTCGAACCTATTCCGAAAGACTGGTCTTGGCTCGACGCGATCGTCGGAACCATGTCCGAAGACTTCTTGAAAGAAGGCCGCGAGCAGCCAGCGATGCAAGAGCGTCCCGAACTCGATGACGCTTTCTAAGCGTGCGTTATCTTCTCGACACCAATGCGGTGATCAGACTGCTGAAAGGCGACGACTCGTCGCTGGCGCGCCGGCTGCGCCAACATCGGCCGGATGAGATATGCCTTTCTTCAATCGTCACGCACGAGTTGTATTTCGGCGCCTACAAGAGCGCGAGGGTCGGCGCCAATCTCTCTCGTCTGTACGCGCTGCGATTTGAGGTTTTGCCTTTCGATCTCGACGATTCAATCATCGCGGGAGAAATTCGCGCAAAGCTGCGCGCGGAAGGCGCGCCGATAGGTCCATATGACCTTTTGATCGCCGCTCAAGCTCTCTGCCGAGGACTGGCGTTGGTAACAGCCAACGTCAAAGAATTTCGTCGCGTCGAGGGGTTACTGGTCGAAGACTGGATCAACTCAGGTTCGTCCAGCGAAGCAAGTAGAGGAAATCTTTCATAGGACCTCACATGCCGCCGCGCATTCTCATCTCAGATTCCCTTTCGCCCGCCGCCGCGCAGATTTTCCGGTTGCGCGGGCTCGACGTCGATTTCGAACCGACCCTCGGCAAGGATAAGGACAAGCTCGCCGCCGCGATCGGCGACTATGACGGACTCGCCATCCGGTCGGCGACCAGGGTCACCGCAGATATCTTGGAGCGCGCGCCGCGGCTCAAGGTCGTCGGCCGCGCCGGCATCGGCGTCGACAATGTCGACGTGCCCGCCGCCACGGCGCGCGGCGTCATCGTCATGAACACGCCCTTCGGCAATTCCATCACCACCGCCGAACACGCCATTGCGCTGATGTTCGCCCTGGCGCGCGAAATCCCTGCCGCCGACGCCTCGACCCAGGCCGGCAAATGGGAGAAGAACCGCTTCATGGGCGTCGAGATCACCGGCAAGACGCTCGGCGTGATCGGCTGCGGCAATGTCGGCGCCAATGTCGCCGAACGCGCGCTCGGGCTCAAGATGCGCGTCATCGCCTTCGACCCCTATCTCACCCAAGAACGCGCCGAGGAGCTTGGCGTCGAAAAAGTGGAGCTTGAAGAACTCCTGGCGCGCGCCGATTTCATCACGCTGCACACGCCGCTGACGACGCAGACGAAGAATATTCTCTCGGCGGAAAACATCGCCAAGTCCAATAAGGGCGTGCGCATCGTCAATTGCGCGCGCGGCGGACTCGTCGACGAAGAGGCGCTGCGCAAGGCGCTCGACGAGGGTCATGTCGCCGGCGCCGCCTTCGACGTGTTCGCGCAGGAGCCGGCGACCGAAAATCCGCTGTTCGGCCATCCGCATGTGGTCTGCACGCCGCATCTCGGCGCTTCGACGAGCGAGGCGCAGGAAAAGGTGGCGCTGCAGATCGCCGAGCAGATGGCGGACTATCTGACGCGCGGCGCGATCGCCAACGCCGTGAACTTCCCCTCGATCAGCCCCGAAGAGGCGCCGCGACTCAAACCCTTCGTCGAGCTTGCCGAGAAGCTCGGCCTTTTCGTGGGGCAGGTCGCGCGCGCCGGCGTCGACAAATTGTCGATCGTCTATGAAGGCGTCGTCGCCTTCCAAAAGACCCGCGCGATTACTTGCGCGGCTCTATCCGGATTGCTTCGGCCGATTCTCGAAGAGGTCAATCCGGTCTCGGCGCCGATCCTCGCCAAGGAGCGCGGTTTGGCGATCGAGGAAATCACCCGCGAGGCGCAAGGCGATTATGAATCTCTCGTCACGCTCAGCGCCCATACGGCGCAAGGTGAAATCCGCGTTTCCGGCACGGTCTTCCATGACGGCAAGCCGCGCATCATCGGCATCGGCGAGATTGGCGTCGACGCCGAATTCTCGCCCTCGATGATCTATGTGACGAATGAGGACCGGCCCGGCTTCATTGGCAGATTCGCCGGCGCGCTGGGCGACGCCGAGGTCAACATCGCCACCTTTGCGCTGGGCCGGGACAGTCCCGGAGGCGTGGCGGTCGCGCTCGTCGCCATTGACGGCGAGTTGCCGGCGCGCGCGCTTGCCGCCTTAAAGAACCTGCCAGGCGTCAAACAGGCCACCACTTTGAAATTCTGAACCTATTGTCTCGCTTGCGCTCAACCTTACTGTTGCAACTCTGCAACATCCGCTGGAGAAACGCCGCCTCGAGGGCCTTCGCCGCTTGCTTGCGCGAACGTGCTGCGAGACTAATCGTCGCCAGCGATCGCGCCGATTTTCCGAGTCGGCGCGACGCGCGCCCACTCTTAGAAAAAGGGATCATCATGCGGCGTCTTGCTCTTGCGTTGATGTGCGCGGTCGGCGCGCTTTGCGGCGTTTCTTCCGATGGATTTGCGCGCAGCCCGCGGCCGCCGGCGCCCGCGCCCGCGCCGACATTCGACCCTTTCGGCGCGCTTTTCGGCGGCGGCTTCGCTCCCCAGACGAGCGACGGCCGGCCCCAGGCGGTCGCCGTTCCGCGCGAGATCGTCGCCTTTGACGCGAAATATGCGCCGGGCACGATAATCATCTCCACCAATGAGCGGCGACTCTACTACACGCTCGGCAATGGCCAGGCCATTCGCTATGGCGTCGGCGTCGGCCGTCCCGGATTCGAATGGGCCGGCACGCGCTATATCGCGCATAAGCGCGAGTGGCCGGACTGGACGCCCCCGGTGGAGATGCTGCACCGTCGTCCAGACCTGCCAAGGCACATGGTGGGCGGAATCAACAATCCGCTCGGCGCGCGCGCCATGTATCTCTCCGGCACGCTCTATCGCATCCACGGCTCGAACGAGCCCTGGACGATCGGCCAGGCGGTGTCGTCCGGCTGCATCCGCATGACCAATGACGACGTGGTCGACCTTTACAATCGCGTGAAGATCGGCACCCGCGTGGTCGTGACGCGGTAAGCCTCGGCGGCGCCTTTTGAACGGCCGGCGTCCGCGTCGGCCGTTTCCATTTCGATTATTTTTCTCCAGGCCGATCGCGATCGAGCCCCTTCGCCGCAAGTTCTTCGAGATAGGCGTCGAATCGCGCCGTCGCCGTCTCTCCGAGTTCGCGCAAATAGCGCCAAGTGAAGATACCGGTGCGATGCATGTCGTCGAAATCGAGCCGCACGGCGTAGTTGCCGACCGGCGCGACGGCGATGATCGCGACATTGCGCTTGCCGCCGACGGTCTTGCGTTCTCGCGCCGAATGGCCTTGAACTTCCGCGCTCGGGCTTTGCGTGCGCAGCAGTTCGGCGCTGAGCGCGAATTGCGCGCCGTCGTCGAATGCGACGTTCAGCTTGCGTCCGTCCTCCGAGAGGCGAAGTTCAGTCGGCCAGGGCTCATGCCCCATGATGCGTCTCCTGCGCCGCGCGAGAGGTTGAGGAATATCTCTATCGCTTTCGGGCGCGGGCCGCCAACGCGACGCCTAACGAGGTTGAGCGCCCTGCATCCACCAAGTCTCCAAAGTGAAGCCGAAGGGATACATCGGAACGAGCGGCATGCGCTCAGGATGCCGGATGGCGGCGCCATGCGCGCACCAGATGGCGTTCGTATGCTGCAGAGGCACGAAATAGAATCCGGAAAGCAAGATGCGATCGAGCGCGCGCGCCGCCCAGATGCTGTCCGCCCTGTTGCGCGACGCGAGCAGATTGGCGATCGCGGCGTCGAGCGCGGGCGAGGCGGCGCCGGCGAGATTGACCGAGCTTTCCCGGTCGAGACTGTCCGTCGTCCACCGATTTAACTGCTCCTGACCGGGAACCGCCGTCGCCAGCCATTGGCCGGTCATCATGTCATATTCGAAGCGTTGCCGTCGGCGCTGATACTGGATTTCGTCATAGAGGCGCGGATTGGCTTCGATTCCGATACGCTTCAACGAAGCGACGAAATTGAGCGCAAGCCGCTCTTCGTCGCGATCGCGAATCATGATCTCGAATGTGACGGGAACGCCGTCCTTCTGGAGGCGCCCGTTGACCACGACATAACCGGCTTCGGCGAGAAGCGTTTGCGCGCGCTTCGCGACGTTGCGATCGCGCCCCGAACCGTCGTGCTGAACCGGTCGCCAACGGCCTTCGAGAATGTCGTCGCGAACGACGCCGGGAAAATTCGCAAGAAAGGCGCGCTCGGCGGCGCTCGCCGGACGCCCCGTCGAGGCATAGTCCGATTCGCCGAAATAGCTGTCCGTTCGCACGTAGAGTCCGC
The DNA here is from genome assembly GCA_016869555.1 of Alphaproteobacteria bacterium. Taxonomy (GTDB): domain Bacteria; phylum Pseudomonadota; class Alphaproteobacteria; order Rhizobiales; family Beijerinckiaceae; genus Methylocystis. The sequence goes on from VGDY01000108.1 coordinate 12,340, forward strand.
CATAGAAATTGGCGTTGATCCACTCGAAGTCATACATCATCGCGATCGCTTCGCGCAGTCGCACGTCGCGAAAGATCGGCTTACGCAGGTTGAAGACGAAGCCTTCCATTCCCGTTGGCCGGCCTGGCCGTATAACTTCCTTGAAGACGGCGCCGTTGCGAACGGCGGGGAAATCATAGCCTGTTGACCAGCGCGCGGCGCTCGTCTCCTCGCGATAGTCGATCAGTCCTGCTTTCAGCGCCTCAAACAGCGCGCCCTCGTCGCGATAGAAATCCAGGTCGATCTCATCGAAATTATACAGGCCGCGCTGGCTCGGGACGTCGCGACCCCAATAGTCCGGGTCGCGGCGCAGGACGAGACGCGCGCCGACCTTTGCTTCGGCGATCACATAGGGACCCGAGCCGAGCGGGATCGTCAAATCGACTTCGTCGAAGCGCTCGACATTGACCGCCTTGCGCGACAGGATCGGCATCGCCGCAAGAACAAGCGGCGCTTCGCGATCCTTCACGCCGGTCAAATCGAAGCGCACGGCATGGTCGTCGATAGCGACGGCGGATTTCACGAGCGCGAAAGTCGCGCGATGGCTCGGCCGACCTTTCGACTTCAAGAGTTCGAATGAGAATAGAACGTCCGAGGCGAGGATCGGCGTCCTGTCGGAAAAGCGCGCGCGAGGGTCGATGTGAAAGGTGAGAATCTCGCGGGCGTCGTCGATATCGACGGACTGGGCGATCAGCGGATAAAGCGAATAGGGCTCGTCCTGCGACCGGGTCATCAGGCTTTCCACGACATTGCCGATGATGAGCTGCGGCGCGTCCGCGAATCTGGCGTTGAACGGATTGAGACTTGCGAATCCCCCGCGCTTGCCGAGCCGCAGCGCGCCGCCTTTTGGCGCGCGGGGATAGGCATATGGAAAATGAGCGAAATCCTTGGGCAGCGCAGGTTCGCCATAGAGCGCGAGACCATGCGCGGGGGCGCTCGAAGGCGTATCGGCGAGCGCCGAAACCAACGATAGGACCGCGATGGCATGGATCAAAGCCGCGAGACGCGCGGCGCTGATCATGTGTCCGATTGCGTGGCCAGCGCGCAGCATTGATCGCCTCCTTCGCCAGATCGGCGGACTGAAACCATTCGGTCCGGGCAATCTCCAATTTAAAAAAACTGCTGATCGCTATCGCCGGCTCGCGCGGCGCGTGATCGGTTCAAAGAGGATGCCTGTCGGAAAACGTCCTCGAAGTCTCGCTGTAAAGCCGCTCGTCTGGCGGGCGCCGCCCCAAAAAACGGGGCGGCGCACGATCTTGTCAGAACTTGAATTTCACGCCGCCGATAATCGCGCGCGGCTGTCCGGCCTTGATCGCGGCGACGGAATTGGCGAGGAGGACGGCC
>VGDY01000109.1 GCA_016869555.1 Alphaproteobacteria bacterium
GATCTGGTCGCGAATAGCGTCGCGGCGCGTCTCGCTTCCGGCGACGCGGACCTCATAGACCGCCTCGGTCGCGCTTTCGTCGATCGGCGCGCGTTCGATCCAATGCACCAGCGGCCGCAGGAAGGTGTTGCCGGCGAGAACGAAGGCCGTGAGCAGGACCGCTTCCGCCGGCCGGTCGGCGCCGGCGAAACCGCCCATCACCGCAGAGCACCAGATCGTCGCCGCGGTGTTCAGCCCGCGGATGTTCATGCCCTCTTTGAGGATGACGCCGGCGCCGAGAAACCCCACGCCCGACGCGACATAGGCGAGCACCTGGGTCGCGCCCTGATTGCCCATCAGCCGCATGCCGAGATCGACGAAGGCCGAGGCGCCGAGCGCGACCAGCGCATTGGTGCGCAGCCCCGCGGTGCGCTGGCGATACTGGCGTTCGGCCCCGATCGCGGTGCCGAGAACCAGCGCCACGCCGAGCGAGACGAAAGTGTTGAGAATTTCCGCGCCGTCGAAATTTGCGATTGCGTTCATGGCGCCCGGTCCATCGGCGTTTGGCTTTCGGGCTTATAGAGGGACGGGCGAAGCTTGTCGCGTGCGGCGATGCGCCCCGTGAGCGACCCTTGAGCGCCTATTGGGCTTCGCATTGACCCTGCCGCCGCGCTCCTGTATGAAGGCTGCGCTGCGCCGCAGCATGAGGCGCTCCAGCCGCGTATGTCGACGTGACCGTCGACGAGCTGTCGAGCGCCCCCTTTTCCCATATCGACGGCCCGTTACGCGGGGCCCGATCTCTTTTTAGCCCGGAGCCAGCCGGCGTTCTTTACGCGCCGGTCCTCGGGCTCGAATCGACAACTGAAAGCAACAAACAAGTGACCACATTCTCCGATCTCGGCCTGAACGAGATCCTGCTGCGCGCGCTTGCGCATGAAGGCTATGAAATTCCGACGCCGGTCCAGGCGCAGGCGATCCCCGCGCTTCTGCAGGGGCGCGACCTGCTCGGCGTCGCTCAGACCGGCACCGGCAAGACGGCGGCGTTCGCGCTGCCGATCCTGCAGCGACTCCTTGCCGATCGCCGGCGCCCGGCGCCCCATACGGCGCGCGCGCTCATTCTCGCGCCGACGCGCGAACTCGCCGCGCAGATCGCCGACAGTTTCCGCGCCTACGGACAGTTCTTTCGCCCGAGCGTCGGCGTCATCGTCGGCGGCGTGTCGCATCGTCCGCAAAACGACATGCTGGCGCGCGGCCTCGACGTGCTGGTGGCGACGCCGGGACGTCTGCTCGACCATCTCGGCAGCGGCCGCTTGCGGCTCGCGACGACCGAAGTGCTGGTGCTCGACGAAGCCGACCATATGCTCGATCTCGGCTTCATCATCCCGATCCGCCAGATCGTGGCGAAACTGCCCAAGCAGCGACAGACTTTGCTGTTCTCGGCGACCATGCCGCGCGAAATCGCGGCGCTCGCCGACGATATGCTGCGCGACCCGGTGAAAGTGTCGGTGACGCCGGCGGCGACCACCGCCGAGCGCGTCGAGCAGCATGTCTATCTCGTCGCGAGCGGCGCCAAGCGGGATCTGCTCGTCGAGTTGATGGGCGATCGCGAGATTTCGCGCGCGATCGTGTTTACGCGCACCAAACGCGGCGCCGATCGCGTCGCGCAGCATCTGGAGAGCGCCGGCGTCGGCGCCGACGCGATCCACGGCAACAAGAGCCAGAGCCAGCGTCTGCGCGCGCTCGACGGCTTTCGCAAGGGCCGCACGCGGGTGCTGGTCGCGACCGACATCGCCGCGCGCGGCATCGACGTCGACGGCGTGACCCATGTCGTCAATTTCGAATTGCCCGAAGTCGCCGAAGCCTATGTGCATCGTATCGGCCGCACGGCGCGGGCCGGCGCGACGGGCCGGGCGATTTCGCTCTGCGACAATGGCGAGCGGCCGCTGCTGCGCGCCATCGAGAAGCTGACGCGCCAGACGCTCGACTGCACCGACCGGCGCGGCGAGGGCGCGCGGCACGACGACGCCGAGCCGACGCGCCAGGCGCAAAGGGGGTCGAAGCCGCCGGCGCCGCATCGAAACGGCGCGCAGCATCCGCGTCGCGACGGACAGCGTCCCGCGGCGAAGCGCCCCGGCGCCTCGAATGGCCAGAAGCGCCCCGCCAATGGCGGCGCCCGTCACAAGCAGGCGAGCCGTCCGCAGGGATAAGGCTATAGTCATGGCCGCTTCGAATCGGAGGCGGCCATGATCTACGATCTTCTCATCGTCGGCGGCGGGATCAACGGCTGCGCCATCGCCCGCGACGCCGCCGGGCGCGGTCTTTCCGTCAGGCTCGTCGAGCAGGGCGATCTCGCGCAGGGCACGTCCTCCGCCTCGACGAAGCTGATCCATGGCGGCCTGCGCTATCTCGAACTTTATGAATTTCGCCTCGTGCAAGAGGCGCTCGCCGAGCGCGAATTGCTGCTCGCCGCCGCGCCGCATGTCATCTGGCCCTTAAAATTCGTTCTGCCCTACGAGAAGGGGTTGCGGCCGGTATGGATGCTGCGTCTCGGGCTTTTTCTTTACGACCATCTCGCGCGCCGCAAGCGTCTCGAAGGCTCGCATATGGTGACGCTGACCGGCGACGCGCTTGGCGCGCCGCTGCGCGACGCCTACCGCATCGGCTTCACTTACGCCGATTGCTGGGTGGATGATTCGCGGCTCGTCGTGCTGAACGCGCGCGACGCGGCGGAGCACGGCGCGACGATCAGCGTCGGCGCCAAGCTCGTTCACGCCGCGCGGCAGGGCGACCGCTGGCGCGCGACGCTTGAAAGCGGCGAGACGATCGAGGCGCGCGTATTGGTCAACGCCGCCGGCCCTTGGGTGTCTGAGGTGATCGAAGACGCGCTGCGCATTCCTGCGCGCAAACATGTGCGACTGGTGAAGGGCTCGCATCTCGTTCTGCGCAGGCTCTTTGAGGGCGCGCAGGCCTATATTCTGCAAAACCCCGACGGCCGCATCGTTTTCGCGATTCCCTTTGAGTGCGACTTCACGCTCGTTGGGACAACCGACGTATCCTATGGCGGCTCGCCAGGCGCCGTTGCGATCAGCGACGTCGAGACGGAGTATCTTCTCAATTCGCTAAATCATTTTTTGCGGGAGCCGGCGACGCGCGACGACATTGTTTGGAGCTATTCCGGGCTACGGCCGCTCTATGACGACGGCGCGCTCAAGGCGTCGGTCGTGACCCGCGACTATGCCTTCGATCTCGACGCGCCCGAAGCGGCGGCGCCGTCGCTGTCGATTTTCGGCGGCAAGATCACCACGGCGCGCCGGCTCGCCGAACATGCGCTCGATCAGCTCGCACGCTTTCTTCCCGCGCATGGCGAAGCCTGGACGGCGCGCGCCGTCTTTCCCGGCGGCGACATGCCGCAAGGTTTCGATCGATTTCTCGCAGATCTCAAACGCGACAAGCCGTTTCTCGGCGACGCATTGGCGTTGCGGCTCGCGCGCGCCTACGGAACGCGCGTGTTTCAGCTCTTGAAGGATGCGCGCATACTTGATGATCTTGGGCGCGATTTCGGTTGTGGGCTGAGCGAAGCGGAGATCGCCTATCTGCACGAAATGGAATGGGCGCGCACCGCCGACGACATACTCTGGCGCCGCTCCAAGCTCGGCCTGCATATGAATGACGCGCAGCAGCGGGCGCTGCATGAGTTTATCGGCGCATGACCCCCTCCCCAACCCTCCCCCGCTTCGCGGGAGAGGGAGCAGGCTGCGCCTGTCGTCGTCCTTTCGCGAAAAATCAAAAATTCCAGTTCGCGAAAAGCTGATCGTTAGGGTCCCCTCTCCCGGCGAAGCGGGGGAGGGACAGGGAGGGGGCGCCGCTCGCGCCCCTAGCGACGGCCGTTTCACTCCCCAAGCGCCGCATGCGACTCGTTCACTGATGCGCCGCCTTCGATCACCGTCTTCGCCAGACCGGGCGCGGCGACGGCGATGTTTTCGGCGAAGAAGCGGGCGAGTTCAGCATAACGCGCGGCGTTTGGATGTTTCTCGCGCGCCGCGACCCTGGCGCCCTTCACGAGCAGCGTCGCGCCGCGCGCCAGCGCAAAGAGACGCAGATAGGGCGTCGCGCCGGCGAGCGCGTCGGCGAGTTCGGCCTTCGTCAGAAATGCGCTCGCCTGCGCCAGCGCCTCGACGGACTCGCGCAACGCGTCCTGCGAGACATCCGCTTCGCGAACGATCGCCCGCATGTCCTCCATCTCTCTCGCCAGCGCCGCGCCGTCGCCGCCGCGTATCTTGCGCGTGACGAGATCGATCGCCTGAATGCCGTTCGTGCCTTCATAGATCGCGCAGATGCGCGCGTCGCGCATGAGCCGGGCGACGCCGGTCTCTTCGATATAGCCCATGCCGCCGAACACCTGCACGGCGAGCGACGTCGCCTCATTGGCGACATCGGTCGAAAAAGCCTTGGCGACGGGCGTCAGTAGAGAGGCGCGCTCATGCGCCGCCGCTGCGCGCGCCGGATCGCGCTCGCGTTGCGCGCGGTCGATGGACGCGGCCGTCTCGTAGCAGATCGCCCGCGCGGCGGCCGTCGAACTCGCCATGGTCAGCAGCATGCGTGCGACGTCGGGATGCTCGATGATTGCGCTCGTTTGCTTGGCGCCGGGCACGCGTCCCTGCTTGCGCTCGCTTGCGTATTGAAGCGCCGCCTGCGTCGCGCGTTCGGCGAGCGCGACGCCTTGCAGCCCCACCGACAGGCGGGCGTTGTTCATCATCGTGAACATGCAGGCGAGACCCTTGTTCTCCTCGCCGATGAGATAAGCGATCGCGCCGCCTTCATCGCCATAGAGCATCGTGCAGGTCGGCGAACCATGGATACCGAGCTTGTGCTCGATCCCGGCGCAGCGCACATCGTTGCGCCGCGTGAAGGCGCCGGTCTCGTCGGGCAGGAATTTCGGCGCCAGAAACAGCGAAATGCCGCGCGTGCCCGCCGGCGCGTCGGGCAGTCGCGCGAGCACGAGATGCACGATATTGGGCGCAAGATCATGCTCGCCATAGGTGATGAATATCTTCTGGCCGAAGAGACGGTAGGAGCCGTCTGCGCCCCGTTCGGCGCGGGTGCGCATCAATCCCAGATCGGAGCCGGCGCCGGGCTCGGTCAGATTCATCGTCGCCGTCCATTCGCCGCTGACGATCCTGCGCAGATAGGTTTCTTTCAGAGCGTCGGTCGCATGCGCCTCCATCGCCTCGATCGCGCCATGGCCAAGCAGCGGACAGACGGCGAAGGCCATATTGGCCGCGTTCCAGATCTCGGTGCAGCCGGCATTGAGCAGGGCCGGGAGGTCGAGACCGCCATAGTTCTCGCCGGCCGCGATGGCGTTCCAGCCGCCGTCCTTCCATTGGGCATAGGCCTCCCGCCAGCCGGGCGGCGTCGTGACGGCGCCATCGGCGTAGGTCGCGCCGACGCGGTCTCCGATCGCATCGAGCGGCAGCAGAACCTCTTCGGCGAATCTGGCGGCCTCGGTCAGCGTCTGCTCGGCGACGCCGTCGGCGAGGTCGTGATATACGCCGCCCGGCTCGATGGCGCCTTCGCCCGCCGCGAGGCGGAGCGCGAAGAGAATGTCGTCGAGCGGCGCGCGATAGGTCATCCTGATGTCCCTGACATGAATCGATGCACGGAATAGCGCGCCGCTTGAAGGGCGGGGCTGGCGCGCCGCCGCGAGACGCCTTGCGCCCGGCGAGCGGACCGGTAAAATCGCCTGTCCATCCGACGAGCCGCCTGAGAGGGCTAATGCCGCTTTTCGCCTATCGCTGCAATGATTGCGCGCATGAATTCGAGACCCTGTCGCATTTCGACGAAACGCCGGAATGCCCGGCCTGCGGCGGCGCCCATGTCGAGCGCCAGCTGTCGCTGATCGCGCGTCCCGCCGCGGGCGGCGAGTCCGGGGAAAGCTGCGCCGCCATGGCGGGCGGGTCGCCCTGTCCGAGCTGCCCGGCGCTCGCGGGCCAGATGTGACGTCGGCGGCGGCGACCCTTCTCGGGGCGCGTCGCATCATCGTTCCGGCCAATGGAATTGAATTCGAGGTGTTCGAAGCTGGCGCGGGCGACCGGCTCGCGCTCCTTCTGCATGGCTTTCCCCAGCACGCCGTCATGTGGCGCCATCTCGCCCGTCCGCTCGCCGCGGCGGGATATCGTGTCTGGGCGGTCAACCAGCGCGGCTACGGCGCGACCACGCGGCCGCTCGAAACGGACGCCTATTCGCTCGAGGCGCTGACCGGCGACGTCGCTGGATTGATCGACGCCGCGCGTCCCGCCTCGGTTACGCTCGTCGGCCATGATTGGGGCGGCTTCATCGCCTGGGTCGTCGCGATTCGCCGACTGCGTCCGATCGACGCTCTCGTCGTTGTGAATATTCCGCACCCTCTGTGCTTTCGACAGGCGCTCGAAGAGGAATGGCGACAGAAGCTCAAATCCGTCTATGCAGCCTTTTTTCAACTGCCCTGGTGGCCTGACTGGCTTTTGTCCGCGCGCGGCGGCGCTGTCACTGAGCGGCTGATGCGATGGTCGGCGGGCCGCGACGGCGTCTTCTCGAAGGACGCGATGGATATTTATCGCGCCAATGTGGCGTCCCCCGGCGCGGCGACGGCGATGCTCAATTGGTATCGCGCGGCGGGGCGCGAGATTCTCGAAGCGGAAGATCTCGATTCGCCGATCGATGCGCCCACGCTTGTCGTCTGGGGACTTCGCGACGCCGCGCTCGGCGAATCATGCCTTGACGGCGTAGAACGCTTCGTTCGCGATCTGAGGATCGAACTTCTGCCGGACACGTCGCATTGGACGCCGGAAGACGCGCCGGAAAGGGTTAACGCGCTAATTTTGGATTTTGTGGAGAATATTCGACGCTTGTAGCGCAAAAAGCGGCGTCGGGGAGGCTCGAACGGTTGACTTGGCGCGCTGGCGTGGGAATCTCTCTCCATGGTCCCGGACCTTCGAGTCCGGCGGTCGCCGTTCTGCGCCTATGGTTCTGCGGCCGGCTTTTGACCAAGAGAAGGAGATGATCCATTCGCCGTCCACAGAAGAGCGTCGCAGCCCCCCAGAAGGAAGGGCCGCGCACAAATCGGGAAATTCGCGCGCGAGAAGTGCAGCTAATCGATTCCGAGGGGAAAAATCACGGCGTCATCCAATTGCCGGAGGCGCTCGCTATGGCTGAGGGGGCGGGGCTCGATCTCGTCGAGATTGCGCCGAATTCCACTCCCCCCGTCTGCAAAATTCTTGATTACGGGCGTTTTCGCTTCGCTGAGCAGAAGAAGGCCGCCGAGGCGCGCAAGAAGCAGAAGGTCGTCGAGGTTAAGGAAATCAAGCTTCGGCCCGGCATCGACGACCATGACTATGACGTGAAAATGAGGGCGGTCCGCCGTTTCTTCGAGGAAGGCGACAAGGTCAAGGTCACCCTTCGCTTTCGTGGTCGCGAAATCGCGCATCAGGACATCGGCTATCGGCTGCTTTCGCGCGTCAAGGCGGAAACGGCCATGCTGGCCAAGGTCGAACTCGAACCGTCCATGGAAGGGCGGCAGATGGTGATGGTGCTCGCGCCTCGTTAGCGCGCGCCTCGCCGCTCGATCACGCTGCATTTTGGCGGAATCGCTAAAATGCAGATGACGTGATCGATTTCAAAAGTTTAGAGCGCGTTATGCGCGAAAAACCGGTTCCCACTTTTTCGCAACGCGCTCTAGGGCAGGGGCCGGGCTGCGGCCGGGGGATGGCGATCGCCATGTTGACATCGGGGTTTCGAACTCAAGCCGCGCGCCGCGCCCGCACGTTCGTCGCAGCGGCGTTCATCGTGGCGGGAGCGGCCTCCGCCAGTGCGCAGCTTGTGCTCCCGGGAGCGGTGACCCCCACCCCTGAGGGGACAGTCGCCGGCGCCGCGAAGAAAAAAAACCTGGGCGGCGAGATGGGCGCGGCCGCTGGCCCCGCGATCATGCCGAAGGCGCCGACTGAAGACGCTATCGTCGGGAAGACGCTCAAGCGCGACGGCGAAGGCAGCGCCATCGAATTCTCCCGGGCGGGCGCCGAGCTGCAGGTCGCAAAACTCACGCTCGTCGGGGACGATTTGCGGCGTTCCGGCGAAGCTTGCCGAGTCGAGGTCGCGGGAACGCCGCTGAAACTTACGGCGCGCGAAAGCGACAACGGATTGCGTCGCTATCAAATCGCCTTTCCCGCCTGTCCCTTCGCCTTCAGCGTTCTCGACGGCGCGATCCTCGTCACCAACGAAGGCAAGGCCTGCGAATTGAAAGAGGCGGGGTGCCGCGCCGATCCTGAAGGGCTCTGGGGGATGGGCGCTGATGAAATCGACCCCAAGAAGGGCGAGGAAATGCTCGGCGCCCGCGCGCGCGTCGAAAAGACGGTTCGCAACAATTTTCGCGAACTTTATGACCGCAACAAGAAGGAAAAGCTGATCCGCAATTACATCGTCAAGGAGCAGGCAGGTTTCTCTTCCTGGCGCGAGGAAGTCTGCCGCTCCTATGCGCGCGAGCCGGATTTCGGCTATTGCGCGTTGCGACTGACCGAGGCGCGCGCGATCGCGCTCGGCGCTCAGCTTGCGTCGGGAGTCAAACTGCCGCCGGGCGTCGCCGAAGAGATCGCGGCCGAGATCGCCAAGAAAGACGCGAAGAAAGACGCGAAGAAATAGGCGCGAGAAGGAAACGGAGTGCGCGATGTCGAGATTGGCGACGACGATAATCTTTCTGGCGATACTCCTCTTGCCGCATTCCGCCTTGGCGAGTCCCTGGACCGAAGGACAGGCCGAGTGGTTCAAACATGGCGCGCGGCACGGGCGCTGGGACTGCTACGGCAATTGTCCCGAAGGCCGCGCGCATCGCGACCGGCAGCGCCACTATTATCGCTGGCGTTGAAGTCTCGCATATGAGACTTCCGGCTGAAGTGTTTGCTGGGTCTTGTCATTCCCGGCAGGCCGAAGGCCTGACCGGGAATCCAGAGCCAATCCAAGAATGCTGGTTTTGCTCTGGATTCCCGATCGCGCTACGCGCGTCGGGAATGACATCCGGGCGGTTTTGACAAAAATTTTATCAGCCGCCTCTTCGCATCAGCATGCCGCGCGCCGGATCATAAGCGACGATGGCGGCGACGAGGAATGCGCTCGTGTAAGCGAAGACGATCGCAAGCGACGTCCAGGCGACTTTCTCATAGAAGGCGAAACGGATCAGTTCGACCGCGTGGGTAAACGGATTGACTTCGCACACGTAATAGAGCCACGGGCTCGACTCCTTCACGCGCCACAGCGGATAGAGCGCGGAAGACGCGAAGAACATCGGGAAGATCACGAAGTTCATCACGCCGGCGAAATTTTCGAGCTGCCTGATTAGCGAGGAGAGCAGCATGCCGAGCGCGCCGAGCATCAGCCCGCTGAGCGCGAGCGCCGGCAGCACGGTAAGATAGCCCCAATTTGTCGGCGGCTCGATCTCCCAGAAATAGGCGATGAGCAGGAAGGCGTAGACCTGCAGAATCGAGACGGCGACGCCGGCCAGAAGCTTCGAGCCGAGCAGAAACCAGCGCGGGAAGGGCGAGACGAGCAGCGTGCGCATATTGCCCATTTCGCGGTCGTAGACCATCGAAAGCGACGATTGCATGCCGTTGAAGAGCTGGATCATCGCCATCAACCCGGGCGCGATATAGACTTCATAGAGCACGTAAGTTTCATAAGGCGGGATGATCGAAACGCCGAGCACCTGCCGAAATCCCGCGGCGAAGATGAAGAGCCAGACGAGCGGGCGCACCAGCGCCGAGACGAAGCGCTCGCGCTGATGCAGGAAGCGCAATCCCTCGCGCCAGACGACGCCCGAGAGGCAGATGAGATATTGGCGAAGGGTGAAGCCTGTGGGCGCAGCGCGTTCGCTCATGCCGAAAGCTTCTCCCGAGCCGCGCCAGTAATGCGCGTGAAGGCGTCGCCGATGTTCGCGACGCCTTGCCCGGCGACGATCGCTGGCGCGCTGTCGGCCGTGAGAACTTTGCCGTGATGCAGAATGACCACCTGATCGTCGTTCGCGATTTCGTCGATGAGATGCGTCGCCCACAAGACGCCGAGACTCTTTTCCTGCACCAGCTCGCGAACGAGCGCGAGAAGATCGGCGCGCGCCTTGATGTCGAGTCCGACCGTCGGCTCGTCGAGCAGCAGCAGCCGCGGATCGTGCAGAAGCGCGCGAGCGATTTCGACGCGGCGCATCTGTCCCCCAGACAGGGAGCGGGCCTTGTCCTTCGCGCGGTCGGCGAGTCCCGCCCGCGCCAGCGCCGCCTGTCCGAGGCGATGCGCCTCGATCGGCCCAATGCCGTGCAGCGCGGCGTGGTAGATGAGATTCTGCATCACGCTCAATTCGAGATCGAGCGTGCGCGCCTGAAAGACGACGCCCAGCCGGCGGAGCGCCGCGCCGGGCTCGCGCATGACGTTATGGCCGAAAATGTCGATCTCGCCATGGCGCGCCGCGTAAAGCCGCGTGATCAGCGAGAACAGCGTGCTCTTGCCGGCGCCGTTGAGGCCGAGAAGCACGGTGAAACTGCCCGGCGAAAGGCAGAAGCTCACATCGTCAAGCGCCTTGCGCGCGCCATAGGAATGGCTGACGTTTCTGACCGCGAGCGCGGGGATCATTGCGGCGCTCCGACGGGATTGTCATTCCCGGCATTCGCGAAGCGATTGACCGGGAATCCAGAGTCGTGGTCAACAGCGCTGATCGCGGCTCTGGATTCCCGATCGCGCTTCGCGCGTCGGGAATGACAGGCGGGAAGACTCATCCTCATTGCGGGGCCACGACGACGCCCCAGGGAAAGGCGCCGACCGGAATCGACTTCACCACTTTGAGCGACGCGACGTCGATCACCGATATGTCGTTGGAGACGCCATTGGCGGTGAGCAGATATTTTTCGTCGGGCGTGAAGGCGAGGTGCCAGACGCGCTGGCCGACGAGGAGATATTTCTCGATCTTTTTCGTCTCGGCGTCGATCACCGCGACGCGATTGGCCGGCCCAAGCGCGACGAAGGCGCGCTTTCCGTCGCGCGTGATCGATATGCCGATCGGCTGAATCGCTTCCTTCGACATCGCCGGAATGTCGAAGCTGATCTTCTGCTTGAGTTCGCGTTTCACCGGATCGATGATCGCGACCGTTCCCCCGACTTCCGACGACACCCAAAGCTCGGAACCGTCCCTTTTGAATTCGGCGAAACGCGGCCTTCCATCGACGAGAATATTGGCGACGATTTCTTTCGACTGCGTGTCGATGAGATGCGCCATATTGGTCGTTTCCGATGTGTTGACCAGCAGCCTGCCGTCGGGACTGACCGCCATGCCTTCCGGTTCGACGCCGACCGGAATGTCGCCGATCATCTCCTTTTTCTTCACGTCGATGAGCGTGACGAGATTGTCGTTCTCGTTCGAGACGTAGATGACATTGCCGTCGGGACTGAGCGCCAGAAGCTCGGGATCGGGGCCAGACGGCAGCTTGCCCGTGATTTTCAGAGTCTTCGTGTCGAGCACCTGAATTGCGTCGTCGTCGCCGGCGCAGATGTAAAGTTCGGAGCCGTCCTTGTTCAGCGCGACGCCGCGCGGTCGCCGACCGACTTTCACGGTCGCCGTCGCTTCGAGTTTTTCCGTGTCGATGACCGTGACGGAATTGCCCTTCTCATTGCTGATGTACGCCTTGTAGGCGTGAGCGGGCGTGACGGAGAAGGCAGCGCAAAGCAAGGCAGACATAGTCACTCTAATTGCATTACTCGCGTCATGCCCGCGCTTGTCGCGGGCATCCACGCCGCTGTGACTCGCGCGTGGATGGCCGGGACAAGCCCGGCCATGACGCGGCAAGCGAGCAAGCATTGTGGAAAGGCCGAATCTGCTCCCTCTTCCGCGCCGGCGGGGGAGGGTGGGGGAGGGGGCGCTCGTCACTTCAATCTGCATTTCGTCTCCGGCTGGTCGACGCCCAGCGTGTCGAGTTCGCTCGTTTGATGGAGGAAGCCTTCCTGCGGCGAAACCGAGACGACGATCCGTCCGTCGGACAGAAGTATCGGTTGGCGCAATTGCAGGTTCCACGGCCGCAGCGTCAGCCGCACGCCCTTGAAGGCGGCGATCGAGAAGTCCTTGCCGAGCATGTGGAGGCGTAGCTTCTCGGGGTCGTTGGAAGCGGTGCGCGTCGCGGCTTCGCCGATCATCCGCATGGCGAGCCACGCCGCATTGTCGCGCGCGTTCATCAAGCGCCGGAACGTCTGAATGAAGCGGTTCTGCAATTGCAGCGCGCCCCATTGCTCATGCGCCGGATCCCAGTTCGTCGGCATCAGACCGGCCGAGCCGGCGACCGGGCGCGGGTCCCAGGTTCGGTAAGGAAGATAGCCGCCAAAGACGTCGCTCTCGTCGGCGGCGATGAGCGCGTCATAGGCCGGCGCATTCTGCGTCAGCAAAGGCATCTGACGTTGCGTCTGCACCGAGCCGGAGTCGCTGCGCCGTCCTCCCCCAGTGTCCTCATAAAGGCGCTCTTCGACGATTTTCGCGCCGAATTTCCTGGCGCTGGCGCGCAGGGCCTGCGCCAGGAGTTCGTCTTTCGGATGCGATCCTTTGATGAGCAGCCAGCGGCGCCATTGCTTCCAGATCAGATATTGCGCCAGACCGTCGGCGAGCATCGAACGCGTCGGCGCCACATGGATGACATTGGCGCGGCAGTCCTCTTCGCGCAGCCTGTCGTCCGCGGCGGAGACGTTGAAGAGCAGCGCGCCTTTTGATTTGGCGCGCTCAGAGGCCGCGAGGAGGCGTTCGGGCGAGAGGTCGGCGATAATGAAAAGCGCGCCTTTTTCGAATAGCGCGTCGAGCGCCGCGATTACATCGTCGCCTTCCTCTAGCCTGACGTCGGTCGCCTCAAAGGTCTGGTTGGTGAATTTGCCGGTCGTGTTGTTGTCGGCCGCGCCGAGCAGGACGCCGGCGAGCGTGTCGTCGGCGGCGGGAATATCCAGAATGGAGATTGTCTCGCGCGAATGCGTTTCGCGCAGGATGCCGACTTTGACGTTTAATGTTTCAGCCGCGGCCGGCGCGGCGAGAAGCAGCAAACAGAAGGCGGCGACCAGGCTTTTCATCTCGCCTAAATGGCCGCTTTGGCGCGCGGGATCAAGCGGCTCGGCGCTCCCGCGCGCCCCCGCCGATCACCGCGTCACGCGCAGCAGCGCCTTGCCCTTTTTAGAGGCGAGTTCCTTGGCGTCGAGCGTGCCGTCGCTGTCGGGGTCCGCATCCTTGAACATGCCGGCGACCAGGACGAGAAATTCGTCCTTCGACAGCGTGCCGTCATTGTCAGGATCGGCGGTCTTGAAGTCCTTCTTCGAGACGCGGCCCTTCATTTCCTTGAGGTCGACGGTCCCGTCCGAGTCCTTCTCGAGGCGCGTAAACAGGTCGCCGGCGGATTTGTTGACCTCATTGAGATCGACCGTGCCGTCATTGTCGGTGTCGAGCGCCGCGACAGGACCCGTCGCCTTGGCGAGCGCCGATGTCGCCGGCAGCGCCAAGACGCCGGCGAACGCCAGCGCGCCGAGCAGCAATGTTTTGTTCATTTGCGACTCCTTTGAACCCACATTCGCCAGATGGCCAGCGATTGTGAGCCTATCTTCACCCGACTGACGGTTTTCGGCAAGCCCATAGCCCCAGCCGGCCAAGTGAGCGGGGCTGGGGGTCGGCGAATGCCGCGCCG
>VGDY01000110.1 GCA_016869555.1 Alphaproteobacteria bacterium
CCGACCAACTCCAACGCGTGCGAAAAGTGCAGACCCACCCAGCGCCAAAAACGCAAAGCGGACTCGCGCCCGCAATCATGTCGCGGAAAAAATCACAATCGCGCGGCGGTGGGATGAATAAGACGGGTTAATTGAGTCCGGACCCTAGCTCAGACCGGATCACAGCTGCGACAAAACGCCAGTGTCTTTTTGTGATGGCGCCTTTTGGTCTGGCAATGGCGCAAAGCGGAAATTCGAACCGCCCCATTGCCGCGGGTCAACGTCGGCGCGGCTGCGATAACCCTTGTTTCGGCGCGCCCTGGCGCCCTAAAAGGCCCGCGACGCTCCTCGCTCCGGCCTCGCCATGCTCTTCCTGCGATCACTCGTTTTTCAGATTCTGTTCTTCCTGAACATGTTCGGGCTGATGATCATCTGGCTGCCGGCGATGCCGATGCGCCGCCAGATCAATCAGGAGCTCGGGCGCACCTGGGGCCGGACCAATCTCTGGCTTCTCAATAAAATCTGCGGCTTGAAGATCGACTGGCGGGGGCTTGAGAACATCCCGAAAGGGGCGGTGATCGTCGCCTGCAAGCATCAGTCGATCTGGGAGACCTTCGTCCTGCCGATCCGCTTTCCCGACTTCAGCTACATTCTGAAGCACGAGCTGATCTGGCTGCCGTTCTTCGGCTGGTATCTGCTGGCCGCCGAGCAGATCGCCATCGACCGCGCCAAGGGCGGCAAGCTCCTGCCGCAGCTGATCGCCAAATCGAAGAAAATCTTCGCGCAAGGACGCCAGCTCTTCATTTTCCCGGAAGGCACCCGCCGTCCGGCCGGAGCGCCGCCGCAATACAGGTTCGGCGTCGCCCAGCTTTACGCCGCAACCGAGACGCCGGTTCTGCCGGTCGCGGTGAATTCGGGGCTGTTTTGGCCGCGCCGGTCGTTCATCATCCGGCCGGGAACCGTGGTGATCGAATTCCTGCCGCTGATCGCGCCGGGAATGGAGGCGCGCGATTTTTTCGATCGGCTGACGAGCGAGATCGAGGAAACGTCCAATCGGCTGATCGATGAGGCGGTGGCGAAAGACCCTTCGCTCGCGGCGATCGTCGAGAAGAGCCGGTCGACGTCGCCGGCCGCGCGGACGGTGAGGGAAGCGCCGGAAAGTTGACCGGCGCGCTATCTCATCGCCAGGCCGGCGCCTTCGGGCGCCGATAATTTTCACCGCCAAAGCGATTGTGCAAAAGATGAGCCGCCGAGATGACATTCTCAAACATGCCGCCAAAGACGCGCGAGGGATCGAACTCGGCCCCTATTTCTCGCCCCTCGCCGCCAAGCGCGACGGCTATAATTGCCTCTATCTCGATGTGTTCGACACGCAGACCATCAAGCGACGCGCCGCCGCCGACCCGTTTCTCACGCCCGAACAGGCGGCGCAGGTCGAACCGATTGATCTTGTCGGCGACGCCATGCGCATCGACGAATTATGCCGCGACGCAGGAGAAAGCGAGCCCTTCGATTACATCATCTCCGCCAATAATTTCGAGCATCTTCCCAATCCGATCAAATTTCTGCAGGCCTGCGGACGCGTGCTCAAACAGGGCGGCTTTCTCTCGATCGTGGTTCCCGACAAAAGCGGCTGCCTCGACTTCTATCGACCGCGCACGAGCCTGACCGCCTGGATCGAAGCGTTTTTCGAGGACAGAAAGCGTCCGACCCACGCTCAGATTTTCGAGCAGGTCAGCATGATTGCAAGAGGCGCCGGCGAGCAGGCGTTCGCCGCCGCCTTCAGCTTCGTCGCCGAACGGAATTTGCGCGAGGCGTTCGACGATTGGACGAGAAAACGAGTGGAAAAGGACGACGCCTATTTCGACGTTCATTGCTCCGCCTTCACGCCGAACAGTTTCAGACTGCTGCTGACCGACGCCCATTTTCTCGGCCTGTCGCCCTTCATCGTCGAGGAAGTGATCGACGACAAGGTGCAAGGAGGATTCTACGCGCATTTGCGCCTCGACTCATACAAGAGCTTCTCGCCCCAGGAGACCGCCGAGCATTACGCCGATCGCCAGAAAATCCTTGAGCAGATCATCGTCGATGAGGCGAATGTCCTCGAGACCGAGCGCATCGCTCAAATCTTCGAGAACATGTCGCAGCGTTACGCGCGAACTCGCCTCGGCCGCGCTCTGGCGGCGCCGAGAGCCTTCGGATTATTGCTGCGCAGGCGCGACGTGAAGCTCGTGAAACCTTATTTCGCGATCAGAAGCTCCGTCCTTTTCGATCCGGCGTTCTATGCCGAGCGCGTCTGGTTCAAGGGCGACGCCGCGATGCATTATCTGCTCCATGGGGCGAATGAAGGTTGCGATCCGGGTCCGTTTTTCTCGACGGATGGATATCTGCGACAAAATCCTGACGTGGCGCGGAAGGGAATGAATCCCCTCGCCCATTATGAGCTGTTCGGCCGCAAGGAAGGCCGCAAGCTGGCGCTGCGATAGCCCGCCGCCGACGAATAGGACCTCCCTACTCCGCCCTAACCGGCCGCCGTTCCCGTCAGCGCCTGCGGCGCCGCGCTCAGCGGATATTCCGCCTCGACGATATAGGGGCCGCCGCCGACTGAATCGCGCGACGAATACAGCACGAAGCGCTCGGCGGTGAAGCGCAGCGGCGGGAAATAGCCGCGCGTCCCGAGATAGGCGGCGACCGCCCCGGCGCTGACGCCGCGCAGCCGCGCCAGCGTGACATGCGGGATGAATTTGCGCGGCTCGGGCGGCGCGCCGATCCGGCGCAACAGCCGCTCCTGTTCCGCCTGCATCTCGATGAGCGCCGGCTCCTGTCTGGCCCGCGCGACGATGGCGCGCGGCTTGTCGCCGCCGAAGGAGGTCAATTGATCGAAGGTCACCGTCACTTCTGGACGGCGGATGAACGAGAGGGCCTTCGCCGCGTCGCGCGCGAAAGCGTCGTCGACGTCGCCGATGAAACGCAAGGTGACGTGATAATTCTCAACGTCGATCCAGCGGGCGCCGGGGATTCCGCCGCGCAGGCGCGCAATGCTTTCCGCGATCGGTCGGGGAATCTCCAAGGCCGTGAACAGTCTGGGCATGACATCCTCCCCAAACGGAATCGCGTCGTCTCATTGCGCGCGCGAACTCTTGCTCGCCCCCATCGAAACGAGCGTCTTTTCGACATAGGGCGCAAGCTTTTTTACGATTTTCGCCACGCCGTCGGCGTTCGGATGAATGCCGTCTGCGATGAGCAGCGCAGGGGAACCCCAGACGCCTTCCAGGATAAAAGGCACGAGCGGAGCCTGATGTTTGGCGGCCAGATCCGGATAAATCGAATCGAAATCCCGCTTGTAAGTTTGCCCGTGATTCGCGCTCGACACCATCGCCGTCAGGATCGGACGAACGCCTTTTTGCTGCAATACGGTAAGAATTTGATCGAGATTGGCCCGCGCCGTCTTGGGATCGCGCCCGTTCAGCATGTCGTTTGCGCCTAGCTCGACGATAGCGATGTCGAACGGGCCGGCGCCGAGCGTATATTCGAGGCGGGCGAGTCCCGTCGTCGTGGTGTCGCCGGAAACGCCGCCTTGCACGACTTCGACGTCGAACCCATCTGCGCTCAGGCGCCGCTTGAGCTGCGCGGGCAGCGAATCCTGTGCGGCGATGCCGGCGCCGGCCGTCAGACTGTCGCCGAACGCCAGAATCCGGACCGGACCAGCCTGCGCCGGCGCGAGCGCGAGCGCGAACAGCGCCAGGACGGCGAGGGCCGCGGCTTGGAGGGGACGCCGGAAAGCGCCATAAGGCGATTGGACCAGGGGCGTCGAATGCGGCGCGTCAATCAAGGTTTTCCTCCGTGCGGCGACAAATTATCGAGGTTGAGGGCGTCGAACTCACTTTAGGCGAAGGCGCCGCCCGCGTGCATGTGCTCAAGAATGTCAGCTTGAGCGTGGCGCAAGGCGAGACGGTCGCTCTTCTGGGACCCTCCGGCTCGGGCAAATCGACGTTGCTCATGACCCTCGCCGGACTGGAGCGGCCCGACGCCGGAAGCGTCAGGATCGACGGGCGCGATCTCAGCGCGCTTTCGGAAGACGCGCTGGCGCGTTTCCGCGGAGCAAACATAGGAATCGTCTTCCAGTCTTTCCAGTTGATTCCGACCATGACGGCGCTGGAGAATGTCGCCATTCCGCTGGAATTGGCCGGGAAATCCGACGCTTTCCAGCGCGCCGAGGCCGAGCTTGCGGCGGTGGGGCTCGCCGAGCGCCTGTCCCACTACCCGGCACAGCTTTCGGGCGGCGAACAGCAGAGGGTCGCGCTCGCAAGGGCGCTCGCGCCCGACCCGCTTATCCTTGCGGCGGACGAGCCCACAGGCAATCTCGATTCCGAAACCGGCGCGGCGGTGATCGACCTGATTTTTGCGCAGCAAAGGCGCCGCGAAGCGACGCTGGTCCTCGTCACCCATGATCCGGCGCTCGCCGCCCGTTGCGACCGTCGAGCGCTGCTGCGCTCAGGCCGCGTCGAGGCGAGCGAAAAGGGCGCTTCGTGAGGGCGTTACGCTTCGCCGCCAAGCCCTTCGCCCTGCCCTTCGCGCTGCGCTTCGCCCTGCGCGACCTGCTCGGCGATCCGCGCGGTTTCGGCGTCTTCATCGCCTGCATCGCAATTGGCGTCGCCGCGATTTCCGGCGTCTCGGGACTGTCGCGATCGCTGGCGCAGGGACTCGCGCGAGAGGGCCGAACGATCCTGGGCGGCGACGCCTCCTTCAGCCTGGTTTCGCGGGAGTTTTCGCCCGAGCAGCGAGCGTTCTTCGAGGCCCGCGGCAAGCTGTCGGAGATTACGCTGATGTGGGCGATGGCCCGGCGCGACGATGGCGAAGCGGCGCTGGTGGAAATCAAGGCCGTCGATCCGCAGACCTATCCGGCCTTCGGCGCGGTCGCGCTCGAACCGGAAATGCCCTTGGCCGAGGCGCTGGCGGAGCGGAACGGCGTCCCGGGCCTCGCCGTCGACCCGATGCTGCTCGCGCGCCTCGACGCCAGGCTCGGCGACGCAGTGACGATCGGCGTTTCGCGCTTTTTGCTGCGCGCAATGCTGCGCAGCGAACCCGACAAGCTCGCGGGCGGGGTCGGCTTCGGTCCGCGGGTGATGATGAGCCGCGCCGCGCTCGCGGGCGCGCAACTGGCTTCGCCGGGCTCGATCGTCAGAAATGTCGTCCGGGTCACTCTCAACGGCGCAGGCGACGCGGACGTGAAGGCTTTCGCCGCCGACGCCGCGACCGCCTTTCCTCAAGCCGGATGGGAAGCGCGCTCCCGCGACGCGGTCTCTCCGCAATTCTCGCGCAATCTCGAGCGTTTCTCGCAATTGCTGACTCTCGTCGCGCTCACCGCCCTTGTCGCCGGCGGCGCGGGCGTGGCGAACGCGGTGCAGGGCTTCGTCGAACGCAAGCGGGCGCAATTCGCGATTCTGAAGGCGCTCGGCGCGGAAGGGTCGCGCGTCTTTAAAATCGCCCTCGCCCAGGTTCTGGCGGCGGCGTCATTCGCCATCTTGATCGGGCTCGCCATCGGCGCGCTCATTCCCTGGGCCGGCGCGCAGGCGCTGCACGAAATCGCCGACTTGCCCGTGTCCGCCGCGCTCGACGCCCAGGGTGGATTCTTTGGCGCGCTTTACGGATTGCTCGTCGTGTTGATCTTCGCGCTCGTCCCGCTGGGCCGGGCGCATGCAACGCCCGTCGCGGCGCTGCTGCGCGACGATTCCAGGGGCGCGACTCTGACGCGCTATCGCGCTGGCGCGGCGGCGGCGGCGATCGCGCTGGCTGCGCTGGTCATGGCCACATCCTTCGAGATGAAGCTCGGAGCGGCCTATGTCGGCGCCGCCATTGCGGCCTTCGCTTTGCTGCGCGGCGCCGCATGGGTCGCGATGCGGCTGGCGCGCGCCCTGCCCCGCCTGCGCGACGCGCGATTGCGGTTCGCGCTGGCCAACATCTGGCGGCCGAAAAGCCTGACGCCGGCGCTGATGATCTCCATCGGCCTGACCCAAACGCTGCTCATTGCGCTGGCGCTCGTCGAAGGCGCCATTCACAACGAGTTGGCGCGGGCCGACGCGGGAGAAATTCCCAATTTCTTCTTCATCGACATTCCGAAGGCGCAGACCCAGGCCTTCGCCGATTTCGTTTACGTCGAAGCGCCCGGCGCGCGCGTCGAACATGTGCCGATGATGCGCGGGCGCATCGTGGCCGTGAAGGACATGTCCGTCGACAGGATCGCTGTCGCCGACGACGCCAAATGGGCGCTCGAAGGCGACCGCGGCGTGACCTTTTCCGCCGCCGTTCCCGCGAACTCCACGCTGGCGGAAGGCGCATGGTGGCCGGCGGATTATTCCGGTCCGCCGCTCGTCTCGCTGGAGCAGAAGATCGCCGAGGGTCTGGGACTGACCATCGGCGACGCGATCAGGGTCAATGTGCTCGGCCGGGAGATTACCGCGAAGATCGCCAGTCTGCGCAAAGTGGACTGGCGGAGCTATGCGATCAATTTCGTCATGGTGTTTTCGCCCAACGCCTTTGACGGCGCGCCTTACGCCGAGCTCTTCACCGTCGCATATGGCGCGCCGACCGTCGCGGCGCGCGACGCCATGGATTCGCGCCTCATGCGCGAAGCGGCCAAACGCTTTCCGAGCGTCGTCTCGGTGCGCGTGAAGGATGCGCTGGCGGCGATCGACAAAATCGCCGGGCAGTTGGCGCTGGCCGCGCGCGCCGCGGCGGGACTGGCCATCGTCACGGCGGTCCTGGCGCTGGCGAGCGCGCTCGCCAGCGGCCAGCGCGCGCGGCTGCATGACGCGGTCGTGCTCAAAACCCTCGGCGCGACGAGGACCTGGCTCGCCACAGCCTATGCGCTGGAATTTGCGCTCGTCGGTCTCGCCGCGTCGCTGATCGCGCTCGCCGCCGGCGCCGGCGCCGCCTACGCCATGACCACGATCGTGATGAAGATCGATTTCGCCTTCCCGCCCGGAATCGTCGCGGCGACGACGCTGGCGACGCTCGCCGTCACGATCGGCCTCGGCCTCGCCGGGACTTGGCGGGTGCTGTCGCGAAAGCCAGGGCCGGAATTGCGGGAGTTGTGAGCGGAGTCAGCAGCGACATTCAAGCTGCGTCCGTCAGGCGTCTGCGAGCCGGAATTTGAATTCTGGAACCGCCGCGCAGCTCAACGTTTCCTCCGGCCCTTTGCGCGCCACGCTGGACCAGCCGGCTTCGCTGGGTCCCTGATGGACAAATGTCACGCGGTCATTAGCGTCGACGACCCAATATTCTTGCACGCCGTGGCGCGCATAAAGCTTCGCCTTGAGATCGAGATCATAGGCGAGGCTCGACGCCGCCACCTCGATCGCGAGCAAAACGTCGGGGCCGCGCACTTCTTGTGAGCGAAGACGCTCGGGATAGAGCGAAATGTCGGGTTCGACGAAGGTGTTCGACGAAAGGAAGATCGAAGTCTCAAAGCCGACGATCAGATCGGACGGACATGCGCGAACGAGCGCCATCGCGATTTTCGATTTAATGCGTTCATGCGCGGAATATTTCGGCCCCATTGGGACAATTTCTCCCTCGATCAATTCGAAATTTTCTTCTTGCGAAATGATCCC
Source organism: Alphaproteobacteria bacterium (assembly GCA_016869555.1). Lineage (GTDB taxonomy): Bacteria > Pseudomonadota > Alphaproteobacteria > Rhizobiales > Beijerinckiaceae > Methylocystis. Next base: position 7,593 of record VGDY01000110.1, read on the forward strand.
GGCGTCCTGCATGGCGATGATCTCATCGACCGTAAAGGCGCGGCGGGGGTAACCTTCGGCGGCTTTGGTCAAGGCGGACGGCATGGTCGGCTCCTTTATGCGATCATATCATGTCGGCCTCTGGCGGAGAACGCAGTGTCCCGACGGCTTGCCCTCCCGGCCCTGGCAGCCTAAAAGCAGGCGCGCCCCGACGGCTCAGCCTTCCGGGCTTCTGGCTCGCTGCCCTTTCCTCGCTGCGCCATAGAAACCCGAAAGCCCGATCGCCCGTGTCCGACAAGAGCGTCCTTTCCTGGCCGAATTTCGCCGTGTCGATTCTCGGCGGCGTCGCGGCGGCGGTGATTTTCGCCGTCGTCGTGCGAGGCGGCCTCGGCGGAATTCTCCTGGCGCATCTTGCGCCCTTGACGATCATGATCGTCGGCTTCGCTTTCGGTCTCATCCATGGCGCGACATCGGCGATCCTCGCCTCGGTGATCCTGTCCCTGTGGCTCAATCCGGTGATCGGAATGGCCTATGCGCTGCTGATCGCGGCGCCGGCCTGGTCGGCCGTCTATGCGGCGTCGGGCGCGCCGCGCGGCGGGCGGGACCTGCTGACCGCTAATCTGCCGGGCTGGGCGACGCTGGCGCCGGCGGTTTTTCTTTCGACGGCGATCATTTTCTGGCTGATTGTCGCCAGCGTCATCTTCGGCTCGCTCGACGAGGCGCTCAACCCGATCCGGGCGCGCGCCTTCATCCTGCTCGACCTCATGGTCAAGGAGCGCGACCTTGGCGACAAGATCGACCCGACGACGCTTTCCGCTTCGGTGGCGCGCGCAGTTCCGGCCTTTCTCGCCGGCTACGGCCTCTTGATCCACGTCGTCAATCTGTGGCTCGCCGCGCGGATCGCTCAAGCCTCCAAGCTGCTTGGCCGCCCCTGGCCGGACATCGCCAAGGAATTCCGCCTTCCGAAGGCGATCGGCGGCCTCTTCCTGGGCGGGATCGCGCTCAGCTTCTTCAACGGACCCGCCGGACCGATCGGAATGGTGCTGGCGACGACCACCGGACTGCTGCTCGCGTTCCAGGGACTGGCCGTCGCGCATATTTTCCTGCGCGGCTCGCGCTCGAGCGCCCTTGTCCTCGCGATCATCTATTTCACGCTGGGATTCCTCGGCTGGCCGATCCTGATTTTCGCCGCGATCGGCCTCGCCGACCTCATCTTCAACTATCGGGCACGAAAGCCGGACGCCGGACCGGCCGCGATGCAGAAACCGGATTGACTTTCGCCCGGTTTTTCTCGACATAGCCCGCAATCCTGGAGAAATAGGACAGATGGACGTCATTTTGCTAGAACGCGTGGCCAAGCTTGGCCAGATGGGCGACACCGTGAAGGTGCGCGACGGCTACGCCCGCAATTTCCTGCTGGCGCGCGGCAAGGCGCTGCGGGCGACGGAAAACAACAAGAAGCACTTCGAGACGCAGCGGGCGCAGATCGAGGCGCGCAACCTCGAAGCGAAGAAAGAGGCCGAGGCCGTCGCCGAGAAGCTGAACGGCCAGAGCTTCACGATCATTCGCCAGGCGGGCGAGAGCGGCCAGCTCTACGGCTCTGTGTCGGCGCGCGACATCGCCGAAGCGGCCACCGCCGGCGGCTTCTCGGTCAATCGCAACCAGATCGTTCTGGTGCATCCGATCAAGACGCTGGGCCTACATCCGACGCCGGTGCATCTGCATCCGGAAGTCGACGTCAGCATCACCATCAACGTCGCCCGTTCGGACGAAGAAGCCGAACGTCAGGCGCGCGGCGAGAGCGTCACGCTCAAGGAAGAGACGTCGATGGACGATCTCGGCCTCGAAGTCGGCGCGGCGCTGGCCGAAGCCGGCGACGTCGAGATGTAAGAAGACTTCTCGCTTTTCGGGAATTCATGCGGCGGCCGTCTCGGCCGCCGTTTTTCTTTCGGCCGGACTCACTCCCGATTCTCGCGTCAGCGCAAGCGCGATGCTTTGCACAGTCGAAGATTATTTTTCTCGTGTGGATATGACTCGTAACGCCGCGCTTTGGAGAGACGCGCGCAAAAGGATGTGGCGACGCCAGCACGTTAATGTATTGTTAACTTCCCCCCGACGAGTCGCGCGTCGCGTTCGCGGCCGAGGGCTGTCTCGCAAAGTCACAAAAATCAATGCCGCCAATCGAACAATTGGCGGGCCGGCGCGCGATTCAGATCGCGCAGCCTGAAGCGCCCGCCTATCGCGCCCCGCCGCACAATATCGAAGCCGAGCAGGCGCTGCTCGGCGCCATTCTGGTCAACAATGACGCTTTCGACAGAGTGTCGGACTTTTTAAAGCCCGAGCATTTCTCGGAAGAACTGCACCGCCGCATCTATGAAGTCGCGGCGCAGCTCATTCGCGCCGGCAAGCTCGCGACCGTCGTGACGCTGAAGACCTTCCTCGCCGAGATCGAACTGCCGGCCGGCGTCACGATCCAGGCCTATCTGGCGCGGCTCGCCGCCGAGGCGACGACGATCATCAACGCCGAAGACTACGGCCGCGCGGTGCATGACCTCGCGGTGCGCCGCGAGCTCATCGTCATCGGCCAGGATATCGTCAACACGGCCTATGATTCGCCGATCGATTCGCCGCCGCGCGCGCAGATCGAAGAGGCCGAGCGTCAGCTTTATTCGATCGCCGAGACCGGCCGCTACGACGGCGGCTTTCAGCGCTTCGCCGACGCGCTCACCACCGCGCTCGACATGGCGAGCAGCGCCTATATGCGCGACGGCCATCTGTCGGGCGTCGCCACCGGGCTTCTCGATCTCGACGACAAGATGGGCGGCCTGCAAAAGTCCGACCTCATCATCGTCGCCGGGCGGCCCGGAATGGGCAAGACGGCGCTCGCCACCAACATCGCCTTCAACGTCGCAAGCGCCTATCAATCCGAAACCGAACCCGACGGAACGCATAAGACCGTCAATGGCGGCATCGTCGGCTTCTTCTCTTTGGAAATGTCGGCCGAACAATTGGCGACCCGCGTCATCGCCGAACAGTCCGGCGTCGCGAGCTATAAAATCCGGCGCGGCGACATCAATGAGGACGATTTTCGCCGCATCGCCGACGCCGCCCGGCATATGCAGAGCATTCCCTTCTATATCGACCAGAGCGGCGGCATTTCGATCGCGCAGCTCACCGCGCGGGCGCGGCGCCTGAAACGCCAGAAAGGCCTCGATCTCCTGGTCGTCGACTATATTCAACTGCTTTCCGGCTCGCGCGCGCGCAACGACAATCGCGTGCAAGAGCTGACCGAAATCACCACCGGCCTCAAGGCGCTCGCCAAGGAATTGAACGTGCCGATCATCGCGCTGTCGCAACTCTCCCGTCAGGTCGAGAGCCGCGACGACAAGCGCCCGCAACTGTCCGATCTGCGCGAGTCAGGCTCGATCGAGCAGGACGCCGACGTCGTGATTTTCGTCTATCGCGAGGAATATTATCTGCGCAATCGCGAGCCGCGCGAAGGCACCGAAGAACACGTCAAATGGATGAGCGACATGGAAAACGCGCATGGCCGCGCCGAAGCGATCATCGGCAAGCAGCGTCACGGGCCGACAGGAACGGTGCAACTCGCCTTCGAGGCGGAAGTGACGCGCTTCTCCAATCTCGCCGACGATGATAAATTGCCGGCGCGCATGTGAGAAACGCGCGGCGCTGGCATGCAGCATTTCAACGTCAGCTGCAATTGTGCCCGGCCAAAGCTCAGCGCATAAGGGGCACAGGCGGATAGAAGGCGGTCCAACCGGGCGTTCGTTCCGGATCACGAATGCTCCCGGCGGCGGACCGGCCCCGGAAACATTTTTCTTCCCCCTCTTCGCAATAGAAATGGGCCAGCATGAACGTCGGCGTGATCTGCCCATTGTCGAGCAGCGCGTCATTCAGCTGGCAGATGAACTTCAGCAACTTGCAATCGTCGTCGTCCGCAATATTGAACCCGAAGCCGAAACCACGTTCAATGAAGGGGTCGACAATGCCGCCGCCGGCGAGAAATTTTCGCGGACTGAATGTCTTCACCAACAAAGGTAGAATGTCTTGCGCGCGCACGCCTTCAAATCCGTAAGACGAGCAATCCCAGTCCTCGAACTCAGCGAAAACCTTTTTGAACTGAGCATGGTAGCGTTGCCGCTCGCCAAGGAGCGGCCAAAGCAATTGTATAAATGCTGCCGCTTCCGGCCAACGCATATGTCCGTTTCGCCCGATCATGTCATTTATTGCAAAAACGCAGCCGGGCCGGAGCACGCGCCTCACCCAGTCAAAGACGCGCTCAAGTTCCATAAGATGATGGAGGGAGTGGCTCGCCATGACCCCATCAAAGCAACCTGAAATCTCCGCATCCATTCTGTTGAGATCGACTTGGGCCAATGTGAAAAACCCGCGAAGGTCGTTGTCCACGGCCTTATCAAACCGCTCAAGCAAGGGCGCCGACAGATCGGCGCAAACGAACTCAAAATCGACAAGTCCTCTTTCAATCAAGCGGCGCGCCAATGCGATTTCGTTGGCCCCATCGCCACACCCAATGCTCAAATAGCGAGGACGCGGCTTCCCTAGCCCGCCTTCGATGAAAGGTATTGCGTAAAAATCGTTGAGATCAATCGGCCCAAAAACTTCATTTAAACCTGGTCGAAGAAAATTCTCGGACCAATAGATATATGAGCCGGGCAGTCCAAAAGAGTCGAAGCCTGCGGCATATTGCTTGACCTGCTGTTCGACCTTCTTGGCGTATTCGTCGCCGGCGACGGAGGCGTTATCAGTTATAGCGTCGGCGACGGAGGCGTTATCAGTCATAGCGTCGACTCGAAGGTTTTTGGCGCAAGCTCGCATTGATCAAGCTGTCGGATGGCGAACGCCTCGACCGCTTCGGTCGCGCCAATACAGCTCTAAACGGTCGCGTCATCTGGGCGGCCATACATTTCTCCATGACATGCCTTGAACAGGCTCGTTAATGACCCGCCTGTTCGACGACAAAAGCTCAAACGGGAACCTTTTCTTCACTCCACTATCGGAAGGCGAATTTGACGGCGCTCTTCGGGGAAGATTGAGATGTCGCCGCTCGCGAACTCAGTTTCAGTAACTGCCCTTTAGAACCGGAATCCACGGCGACAAAAGAGACCAGCGTTCAGCGCCTCGTTTTTCCGACAAAATGAGTGAAGCCGCTCTTGGCCGGCGGCGAGCTGATGTCATTGCTCCTGGACGGCGGCGAGCTGATGTCATTGCTCCTGGACGGCGGCGAGCTAATGTCATTACTCCTGGCCACCGGCGAGCTGATGTTATTGCTCCTGACCGCGGGCGAGCCGCTGATAAATTTCACCGAATGGAAACAAAAGCCAAACGGCCTAATGCCGTCCCCAACTCCCAACTCGCGCGCGGAGACTGCGTCTGGCATTATGAAAGAGAGCAGGTTGTCGCCTCCGTCGCGCAAGGCGTCGCTTTTGAATTCGAACGTCTCTTTTACTAAAGCAGGGGCCTTTAGATAGCCGATCATGTTCCCATTCAGAAGGACCATCAAGGACTGTTTTTTTAGCTCGGGCGGATGGACAAACGGAAGAGCCTCTAATTCGAGCGTCATTTCCTGCTTCGATCGCGCCATTTGAAAAGCCAGATGGGCCTGGTGTTCAACGGTATATGTGCCGTCCGGCGCCGAGGAAGAATCCCAGCCCCGCCCCATGAATTTTCTGGCGTTTCCGCCAACACCGAATTTTATTGCTTCCCCGAGGTACAAATTCGTGGCCATAGTCCATTCCCCTTCGCCTTCAGATAGCAGCAAGCCATACTTCTAGTGTCCTGACTCTCAATTGGCGCCCAAAAACTCAAGCGGCGTTGGCTTTGTCGAGCGCCGCGCGGGCCCGATGGATTTTTTCAAGGATAGCCTCGCCTTTCGCCTTCCATTTATAGGGACGCGG
>VGDY01000111.1 GCA_016869555.1 Alphaproteobacteria bacterium
GCTTCCTGCCAGTGGCGGGAGACCAGTTCAACGTTCTGTTTCCATCCGTCGCCAATCTCGCGCCGCAAAGCTTCGAGAATGTCGAGGTTGGCTTCAAAGCGCAGTTGCTGCCCGCCTTGCTCCTCACCGGGGCTCTGTATCAGCTTAATCGTTCGAACCAACAGCTCACGGTCGACGCAACGACCGCCATTCTCGCAAACACAAGGACGCAGGGCGCAGAGCTTGGGCTCGTCGGCTATCTTACCGACCAGTGGGAGGTTTCGCTCAGCTATGGCTATCAGGACGCGCGCGTCATCAGGACCGACAGAACGCCTGCATTGCGGACGCCATTCTTCACTGACGTCGGCAAGACCAATCCCTCTGTGCCCAGAAACACCTTCTCCTTCTGGAACAAATACGACATTTCTTCATTCTTTGACGCGGGTCCCGGCGTTCTGGGCGTCGGCGCTGGCGTCGTCTATAATTCGAAGTTCTATCCGGCCATCGACAATTTCGTTGTCGTGCCCGGTTACGCGCGGGTGGACGGCGCGCTGTTTGTGAAGTTGAGCGAGAACGTCTCGGGGCAGCTCAACGTGGAGAATCTGGCGGGCGCCCGCTACTACGTCTTCGCACACAACAACAACAACATTACGCCCGGCGCGCCGCGCTCGGCCTATGTGACGCTGAACGCGAGATTCTAAAACGCGTTCCGGTAAAAACCGCGCGCCGTGATGCGCTCGCGCGCCTTGGCGTCGAGTGTCTTGCCCAGTGTCACGTTGCACATAAATGCAAGAATGCGCTGGTTAACGCGTTGTCCGACGGCGCGGAGACTATGAAGCGGTTGCCCCGCGGCTTGCCACGTCCGACGAAGCATATCATCGATTGGTTCCACATCGCCATGAAGATCCAGCCGCTGCAGCAAGTTGCCGATCATATCGTGCGCTGGCGCGACGAATGGACCAATGAAACGGTCATCGTGGATGAGGAGATTCGCGCTCTCAAATGGAAGCTGTGGCATGGGCAGGTCGATCGAGCGATGAAGGAACTTGAGGAAATGATCGCCGACATGGCTATGTTACGCGAACAAAGGGGACCGTTAAATTTACTGGGGTGCCATCGTCCACGGACCCTTAACGCCCAGCAAGCACAGCCCGCATCAGCGCAGTTCGATCGACGTTTATCCCGCGATCCGCGGCCATTCGATTGGCGGCGCGGAAGGCCTCGTCGATCAAATCCTGATGCATACCGGCTATCCTTCCACGTATCTCCCTCGGCCATCGTCAAATAAGGCGGCTTCACCCTCCAGTGAAAATCAACAGCTTGATGATGCGGGAGGCGAAAATGCCTGCCATGAGCTGTCAAAGAGGAGTCCAAGGCCGGCGCTCGGCATGATGTAGGGCCCAAAGCGGGCGCTTCATATCGTCTGACTTGAGAGCGCATCGCTCGGTAAAGCGTATCGCTCAGCTCGGTCGGCCAAACATAGTCCCCGTTGAAGGGGATGTGCTCCCAGCCGACCGGCGCGATATGAGCGAGCAGATCGTCACGGACCCGTTCGCCATTGGCGCGCAGTTCGACTACGGCGTGGCTGAGATAGATAGTGTTCCAGAGGACCGACAGCTGCGACGAGGAGATTAAGACCGGAAGCCCGGTAGCGTTGATTTTCGAAGGTCCGGTCGCGGATTTCACCGAGGCGGTTAAAGAACACTGCCCTGGCGAGCGCGTTGCGCGCTTCGCCCTTGTTGAGCCCGGCGTTCGTCCGCCGCCTCAGAGCTGGGTCGCTGATCCAGTCGAGTGTAAAGAGGGTGCGTTCAAGCCGTCCTATTTCCCGAAGAGAAGCACGGGCCCGCGAATGTCGTCAACCGTCAACGTCAGAGAAGCTGAGCGGATGCACGCGCTTGACTCCCAAGGGCCGAATAGAGAAGAACCCGTTGATTGTCGCGCCGCACATCTTCTTTCTCATCGCAATGAAATTGACGCGGCGCGCGACGACCTTTCGAAAATTGAAGCCGCGCGCAAGCGCTTCGACGACCTCGAAGTTATCTCTATTCGAACATCGGATAGCGACGGATTATGGAAGGGCTCGGCGCCAAGGCGAACGGATTGCAACCGCCAACATCGAATCCACAGTAAACCAGTTGATCAATCAACCCATATGCAAAAAGCGTCAGATGCCTCGGCTAGGCTCAGCTGATGCTCCATGCCCGGACTGCCCATCTCAATGGAACTCTCGAACGTTACTGCGATCTGCCGTAGCCAGTTGAATGGACATAGCGAACGATAACGCGTTTAGGCAAGCCACCTGACCCCCCAACTTCTTTCCGGTCTCGAAATTCTGGATGTTCCTTTGCCGTGGCGCGGCTAACTCCGATATGCTTGGCGAATGCCGTTGCGGAATATCCCTGTGTCATGAACGCTTCCAAATCGCAGAAGCGCCTTTCATGCGTAGTCGGCCCGGTAACGCAGTGCGGCGGCAGAACAGGAAAATGACGTGACGAGCAACGAGCGCCTCAAGAACTTTCCTGCTCTTCCAGTCGAGGAGATCGGCTCCTTCCATGTCGGCGGGCGGATGATCCGGCTCGAGGGCTTGCCTGCGCGCGATCGAGTGAGCACTCCTGGCGGGCCGGTACACCACGTGGACCCCAACGGGGAGATCGTCGTTGGTCAGCTTTATGTCCAATACGTTCGCCTCTTGGCGCCAAAGGCGGCGGCGCCGTTGCTGCTGTGGCACGGCGGCGGCATGACGGGAGCCAGCTGGGAGAATACGCCTGACGGCCGGACGGGCTGGCAGATGTTCTTCCTGCGCGCCGGCTTTGACACCTATGTTTCCGACGCCGTCGAGCGCGGCCGCGCCTCATTTGCGCCTTTTCCGCAAGTCTACCCCGAAGCGCCCTATTTTCGGACGGCCAGAGAGGCGTGGGAGGACACCTTCCGCTTTGGGCCGCCCGGCTCATGGCATCCTGACCCGGCGCTCAGGCGTACCTATCCGGGCCTGCAATTCCCCGTCGATGCGTTTGAGGCGTTCTTGTCCCAAGGCGTCCCGCGCTGGAGCTGCAACGATGGGCTCACCCAGACGGCTTACGACGCTCTGGTGCGGCGGCTCGATTGCGACGTTGTCATCCTCACGCACAGCCAAGGCGGCCACTTTGGCCTCACCGCGGCGCTGCATGCGCCTGAGCGGGTGCGCGCCGTCATCTCACTGGAGCCTTCCGGCGCTCCAGATCCGGCGTCGTCGGATGTGGCTATCGTCAAGGGAACGCCGCATCTCTTCGTTTGGGGCGACAATTGGCGCCACAATTCATTTTGGGCGAATTCGCGACCGGCCGCCGAACGTTGGCGCGACGCACTGGCCGAGGCGGGCTGCGACGTGACCTGGATCGATCTTCCTGAGCGCGGCATGCGCGGCAACAGCCACGCACTTATGGCGGACCGCAACAGCGACGAAATCGCCGGCCTCGTGCTCGACTGGATGGCTGCGCGCGGCCTCGCGGGCAGCTGAGCTACGGGACATGCTGTCCTTACCGTAAATTCAATCCCAGTTTCGCGCCGCGTCGAATCGGTTAATGTTCTCCCGTTCATGTGGGGTAGCGTGGGCTTCGGTCGTCAAATAACAGCTCGGGAAGCGGCACCATGAGCGATCATGCTATTACACAATCGGTGGATCCGAGCGTCGACGCGCCGGGGGTCTCGCATATCGATCCGACTGATCCCGCTGCATCGTATTACCGCCTCCTCGCGAAACTGCGATCACCGTTGACCTTGCGCGAGCTCATGATTCAGCCCGTCCGCACCGGCTACATCGGGCAGAATCACCGGATTGACCCCCGGGACCTGCCGCCGAGCGCGGCGCAGCTTTATCCAGAAGTGGCGGTCTCGGAGCTGTTTGTGCCCTCTCAGGCGCGCCGCATCCGCTGCCAGGTCTTCACGTTGCCGGAAGTTGGAACGCCCCGACCCATGCTGCTTTACGTCCATGGCGGAGGATTTACCGTCGGGAGCTCGGAAGACACCGCTTACATCACCAGCCGCATCGCCAAGGAGACCGGTTTCGTTGTCGTCAGCGTCAATTATCGGCTCGCCCCCGAGTGGCCATTCCCGGCTGGCCTGGATGACTGCCTGACCGTCCTGGCCTGGATGCGGGAGAATGGGACCAAAATCGGCGGCGAACCTGAGCGAATAGCCGTGGGAGGCGATTCGGCTGGTGGAAACTTCGCGGCGGCGCTGCCGCTAAAGGCGCGGGACGAAGGAATACGGCAGCCGGAGGCGGCCCTATTGCTCTGCCCCTTGACCGACTTCTTCGTCGAACAATACGAGTCTTTTGAACGGTTGGCGCCTCTCGGCATCATCTACGACACAGCCTTTATTGGATATGTGCGTGCCGCCTACGTCGTACATCACCGAGACTGGTCACACCCCCATGTCAGCCCGGCCCAGGGCAATCTCCTGAGTTATCCTCCGACGCTAATAGTATCAGGGACCAAAGACCCGATGATCGATGACAATCGAGCTTTCGCGGAGAAACTCCAGGCGGCGGGCAATAAACATGTCGAGCTCTTCGTGCGCGAGGGCATGCCGCATGGCTATTACTTTTTCCCGAATTTGCTAAAGGAAGGCGATGAGGCGTTTGGAGCTGTCCAACGATTCCTGCAGGAATCATTTCCGATCACCGGCGGGTTTGCCTCTTCTTCATAATCGGCTCCTACGCATCCGTGCACATCGTTTTTCGAACTGCGCAAGAGCTCGCGGGACCACTTACAAGCTCGGCGAGCTACGCTGTGCCTACCGCAAATTCGATCCGAGCAGCGTGCGGCGACGAATCGGGTAATGCTCTCACCTATGACGGAACTTCTCTAACTGGTTTGGTCGGTCCTCACGGGTTGTTCCAATCGCGAGCCTCGCGGGAGGCCGAGATCGCTGCTCTGCGCAACCAGTTCAATGTGCTGCACAGTGTCACGTTGCACTTAAAGAAGGCCACCCGGGATGAAGCTTCATTGCTCCTTGAATCAAATCTCGAAGCTGCTTCCTAAGAAGCGGCCCTTGAATCTGACGGATGGGCCACCGCCCGGGTGGCGCGGAAAGCTTGACGCGGCTGGGGTCGGGTTCATTTATCATGTCGTCGCGCCTTGGGCGCGGGAGCATACAGAAAAAATTCCAGGAGGCGGGACATGACTTTCCAGATTGGCGACACGGCGCCGGATTTCGAGGCGGAGACTACGCAAGGCCGCATCCGATTTCATGACTGGATGGGCGATTCCTGGTGCGTGCTGTTCTCGCATCCTAAAGACTTTACCCCCGTCTGCACCACCGAACTCGGCTACATGGCCAAACTCGACCCGGAATTTAAGCGACGCAACGTCAAGGTGATCGGACTCAGCGTCGATCCTGTCGATAATCACGCCAAATGGGCGAAGGACATCGAGGAAACGCAGGGCGCGGCCCCCAATTACCCCATGATCGGCGATCCCGATCTGAAAATTTCGAAGCTTTACGGAATGCTGCCGGCGAGTGCCTCGGGCGACGCCAGCGTGCGCACGCCGGCGGACAACCAGACTGTACGCAACGTGTTCGTCATCGGACCCGACAAGAAGATCAAGCTGATGATCGTCTATCCGATGACGACGGGCCGCAATTTCAACGAGGTGCTGCGCGTCATCGACTCGCTGCAACTGACGGCCAAACATAAAGTGGCGACGCCGGTCAATTGGCGACCGGGCGAGGATGTCATCATCGTCGGTTCGGTTTCCGATGAAGAGGCGAAGAAAATTTATCCAGACGGCTGGAAGGCGCCGAGGCCCTATCTGCGCATCGTGTCGCAGCCCCGGTGAGGAAGAGGTTTCACTCCGCGTCGGGAGGCGACGTTGATCTTTCGACAGCTGTTCGACAGCGTTTCCTGCACCTACAGCTACATCCTCGCCGGCGGGCGCGGCGGCGAGGCGTAGATCATCGATCCGGTGTTCGACAAATTCGACCACTACATCCAGCTGCTGCAAGAACTCAACGTCAGGCTCGCCAAGGCCGTCGATACGCATACCCACGCCGACCACATCACGGCCCTCGGCGCGCTACGCGACCGAACCCATTGTGTCACGGTGATGGGCGAGAAGAGCGGCGCCGACGTCGTCTCGATGCGCGTTTCCGACGGCGAGCGGATCGACATTCCCGGCGTCGCGTTGGAAGTCATCTACACGCCCGGACATACCGACGATTCATACAGCTTTCTCATGGAGGACCGAGTTTTTACCGGCGACACGCTGCTTATTCGCGGCACCGGCCGCACCGATTTCGAGAACGGCGATCCGCGCGCGCAATATGAATCTCTTTTCGGACGGCTCTTGAAGTTGCCGGACTGGACGATGGTCTATCCCGCGCACGACTACAAGGGCGATACGGTCAGCACGATCGGCGAGGAACGGGCATACAATCCACGCCTGCAAGTCAAATCGATCGATGAATATGTCGATCTGATGAACTGCCTGCATCTGCCCAATCCCAAGATGATGGACGTGGCGGTGCCGGCCAATCGGCACATTGGCTTGCACCAGGAGGAAATCGCCAAGCGCGGCTGGGCGCTCATGGCCGAGGATGCGATGCGGCTCGTCGGCCAGCCGTCGATCGAGCTTATCGATCTGCGCGAAGCGCACGAGCGCAAAGCGCAAGGCGTCATCCCTGGCTCGATCCACATGCCCTATGACGAATTGGAGGAAAACATTCGCGAAGGCGGATTGCTGCACGAACTCGTGGCCGCAACGGGCAAGCGCATCGTCTTCTATTGCGCCTTCGGCGAGCGTTCGGCCATGGCGGTGCAGGCCGCGCAAGACGCGGGACTGTCCTCCGCCTGCCACATCCAAGGCGGCGTGGACGCGTGGAAAAAGGCGAAGGGGAAGGTGGTTCGGTGAATGGTGTCAAGAAGGCGTTGTCACGTTAACATCGGGACAGCCGGTGTTCCGCGTTCTTGATAATTTCAGGCGCTGACGGCTGCGGCGGATTTCCACTGCTTATGTCGATTGTCGCTTCAAGGCGGGACTCGCCTGTCATTGAAATTCAATGGCTTGGCCGAGACTGAAGTGCCCTTTCGAGCATTTCAATCGAAACCGGTGCAGTCGCTTGCGACGCTCGATGATGCGCAATCCGTGGGCTGCGAGATCGAGATCGCGAATGATCTTCGGGGTTCAATAGGGAGACGGTATAAGAGGCGATCGAATTGGAAAAGCCGGGACTGAACTCTTCTGTGACGGCGGCTCCTCCGACTACGGAACGCTGATCGAGCACGACGATCTTGAGGCCTGCCATCGCCAAATAGGCGGAGCAAACAAGCCCGTTGTGCCCGCCTCCAATGATGACAACGTCGTGCATGGTCACATCTCATGAACCTATGAGGAGAGCCTCGGACGCCAGAATGTTCGGCTGCCGGTCACCTATAGGTCAGTCGCCTCGGCAATGCTCTTCCTATTGGAAAAACAGGCGGGTTTCGCTCGATTGAAACGAAGTTTTAATCGTCCGCCGTCGATGATCTTTCGAGCGGAATTGAGGAGTGAGCATGGCTACGAAAACGGAAGGCGAACGCGCACTGGCCGACCTCGAGGCCGGTAAGTTTTCGTTCCCGATGGTCGACGCCATCAGGGATCATGTGAACAAGCTAGAGACGGAGCTGCAGCGCGTCAGCACGCTGCATGACGGCGTCGTCAACCAGCTCAGGCAGCAGGAATATGCAATCTTGCGGCTCGAAGCCGAGTTGCGCAAGGTTAACGCGAGACTCTACTCTCTGCTGAAGGCCAATATTCTAACGGAGATCGCCCTGCGCGAGATGAAGCGCGGCGCCGTGAAGTTTGTCGAATTTCTCCCCGTCGCGCGCAAGCATGCCGAGGAAGGTTCGAAGGCGGCGCTGGCCTATCTCTCAACGATTGATCTTAAGGCCAAGTTCGAGACGTTGAAGGCGCATCCGCTGTCCGAGAAGGCGCTCGCTTGGCTTGCGAATTTCGAGCTGCCCGCCGAGTGGTCGAAGCTGAAGACGCAGCCGCTGACGAAAAAGGCGCTGAGCGAGCTGCAGCCGGTCGTTCTCAAGGCGAAGGAATATCTGCCGGTCGCGCAGAAGCAGGTCTCGACGCTTGTCGACAAGGCGACGGCTTACATCGACAGTCTGCACAAGAAGGCGGCCTAGTTGCTTCCTCTAAAGCGGATTCGTCTTAAACCGGCTCGTATCCAGCAGCGTCGAAAAATTTTGCGCATTCATTTGGGGCGATCAATCTCGCGGCATGACCCCCCAAGGTTTTTCGCGCTCCCCACGGCCATGACTCTGATGCCTGGCCTGGGCGTCCGCTCAATAAGATCTCGATCTCGATGATCCTACCGCGCTCCTGTGCGGCCTCGACCAGATCCGTGAGTTCTTCGACGGTGTCGAAAGGATAGTTAATGCCAGTCAGGCCATTATCCGATTTGTAGGTCACCTTCGCCAACCACCGGGTGTCGTTCAGAACAACGTGCTGGGTGTTGCGATGCGCCATCGGATCAAGCCTCCGCTGTGTTGGCAACACCCCCTCAGCCCAATGAAGCCAACTGAACTGATTCTCGCGGCCGGAGTGAGGCGCACGTCAGGGACAGTTTCATCACACCGGCGCAACGACGCCCTTTGACCAAATCACGGCAATTGCGACATGCCTTCTCAAGAGACCGAGATCGCGCCATCGCCGAGAATTCGGATCACCGTGGCATATACTGAATAAGGCAGCCCCTGCACAGCGCGGAGGCGCCCTCATGCGGTCGGGGGCCTGTGATTTCGACGAAACTCTTTAGGGATTGGCAAACTTAAGAAGAAACGCTCGCCCCAGCGCGCGATCGACCTTGTTTGGGTGTTTTGGCCGCAGCTTTTTTAGCAACTTGCGTTTTCTTTTTCGGCGCGCTCTTTCTCACCGCATTGTTGTCTGGCTTCGACCGTTTACTTGCCGCGTCTCCAGCGGAGATGCAGGGCGTCGCAAATTCAAGATCGCAGGTTTCACTCGACACGCGCCCAGGAGAACCATTCGCCGTGTTTTGAGGGGAGACATCAGTCGTCGCAAGTTCGGGATCGCAACACTCCCTCGACAAAGTTGCCTTACCAGCGCTGTCCGCCGCCACTTCTTGGGCGGATACAGCGGGTTCCGCAAATTCGAAATGTAAAGGTTCATTCAATTCTACTCCCCCGTGAGAGCAATTCGTCACGTCTCCAGCAAGGGCGGTCATCGCAAGTTCGAGGTCATCGGATCCACTCGATGAATTGTGATCAAGCGTGTCGGACGTGTTGATCGGGGTGCAGTGTCTGGGGAGTTTTGGATGCGAGCTTTGGAAGAGCGTAATAACAGCCTCCACGACGCCTTGCGCGCTGGTCCTAATAAAAGTCCCAATGTTCCCGAAGATGCTCATGAGCTTGGTTCTCTGTTTTGCGGCGCCAGGCGCCGATTTTTGGAACAGATGTGCAATATGCCGCCGTCGGTTCACGGCAGCTTGCGCTTCGCCACGAATCGACTCGACATTGCAGTCGGGCAGCAAGGCGAAATTCGGGCACCGTGCACCTTTGCTCGACCTGCGGCGATATCGGGCTCGACGTCCGCTCGAGCGATTTGTCGGTTGCACCCGGCGTGACCGCCTCGCCGTCTCACTCCGGCCTTCATCATTGGCGCCGCGCGACCGTAACCGAGCGATTTTGCGCGCGTGACTCTTGCTGCGTTTGGCGTCGTTCAGATGGATTTCGTTCCCGGGTGCGTCGTTACAGTTTTCGCCGAACGTTCTCGCGATAGCGGCTGCGATCAAATAGAAACGCCAGCACGCCGCCCTTCTTCTTGAGGGCCCGCCGCTCCTGGCGATCCGCATTCACTGCGTATTCCCATCGCTCTCCGTTACATGCGCCCGCCTCCGGTTGCATGGCGTTTCGTCCTACGGCCGCAGTCGCTGCCCAAAACCCGAAGCCGCGACGATTTTCCCCTTGGCGCTTGAGCGCCAATTCCTCGCGCAACAAAATCGCCGCGGCCTTCGGGTCCTCCGCGGTGCTTCGGCCTCGCGCCTGACAGCGCTTCGGTTCGGACATCGCCTTCGCGGCCATCACGGACAGCCATCGCAACCGGGGCAGACGCCCCAACGATGGAGAGCAAGATGAAGACTTTCGCGGAATTCCAGATCCTCGGCCGCATCGGCAAGGTTCGTGAAGTGGGGCAAACCACGCGCGTTTCGATCTGCGCCAATTACGCCTTCAAGGACCGCAACGGCGAGACGAAGGACAAGCCGTATTGGAACGAAATTACGATCTGGAGCGACAGCGGACGCAAATATGTCGGCGACTATGCCAAGCCCGGCGATCTGGTGGTTGCGCGCGGCACGCTGAAGCAGGGCAGCTTCGAGAAGGACGGCGAGAAGGTCTACACCGTCGACCTAAACTGCGACGACTTCTCGATCCTCGCCTCCGCCAAGACGGACAAGTCCGGCGAGGACGAGGCTGGCGCGGCGCCCGAGACGGCGAAAAAGGCTGTGAAGCGCAAGTGACGCGAAGGCTGGGGCGGCGCTCGCCGCCCCAGCCTCTTGCGCTTGGTTCGGATTTACGACGCCAGCGGATGCTGGCAGCTTTTTTTGTTTTGGTGTGGCGCCCTATCGACGGAGAGTATCGCGGCGACTGATGTCTCAGGCAGTGGCCGCCGGTCTCCCTGCATCCGGCGCTGTAATAGAAAAGCGCGCCATGTTGTCGGCGCGCCTGCCGCGCTCGTTACGGCTGTCACGAGCATGCCCGTAGAAAGGGCAAAACCGAGCTTTCGAGAACACCGTGGTTTGCACCACCGCTTCAACCAGGCGGCAACGAAGCGTTTCGTTGGCGGCAGCAATATCGGATCCGTGGTTTGCACCACGTTGAAGGGCCAGTGTGTGCTCGTCGCGCGGGCGCGCCGCTAACCAAGCCGATCATTATTTCCGGACTGATTACCCACCCAGGTAAATCTCCCTAGAAAACGTGGCTGCCGCAATCATCACATTCGCTATCTCATCGCGCAAACGAGGCGCATCGGCCCTGGCTTCCTTACCCTGTCCATTGTGACAGGGCGACTCCAATCGCGAGTCGCGTCATTGGTCGCAGGAAGTCGGCGCCGTGGTGCAAACCACGGTTCTGGCCACCGCTCGTATCGGGCGTTCCATTCTGAAGGCGACCAGCCGCATGAAGACGATCGTGATCAACAACCAGAAGGGCGGCGTCGGCAAGACGACGCTCGCGGTGCATCTGGCCTGGTATTTAGCGGAAGCGGGTCGGCGCGTCCTTATCCTCGACTTAGATGCTCAAGCGAACGCGACCGACACTCTCGCCCGCCATGCAGGGAACGCCTCCGCGGCGGGGTTATTCCGGCCTGCGGCGCCGATCGCTCCCAGCGGAATCGAAGGCCTCACCCTCGCTCCAGCCGATACCTCCTTGACCGACGTCGATCGTGGCGATGCGGCTGCAATTCCGACGCTGCGACAGAACCTCGCCGCGGCGAATGAGCATTTCGACGTATGCGTCATCGATACGCCACCTTCTCTCGGGCTGCGCAGCGTAGCGGCCCTTGTTGCCGCCACTCATGTGCTCTCTCCCATCTATCTCGAGGACTACTCGGTCAAGGGCGTGAAGGGACTGTTGCAAACCTTCGTTGGCGTCCAAAAACGATATGGACGGTCCGATGCGACGTTTCTCGGCCTGTTGCCATCTCTCTTTAACAGCAAGTCGCCACGTCAGCGGGCGCATCTCGAGCAACTGCTTCGGGACGCTGGCAAATATGTCTTCCCTGGCCACGTCGTGGCGCGCGACGGCTACGCGGAAGCGGTCGCCGAACGAGCGCCAGTATGGACATTGAAGCGGCGTTCGGCGCAGGAAGCCGGCCGCGAGATTCGGGCCGTGTTGGCCAACATCGTCGAACGCGCCGGCTGAGGAGGGGATCGGATGGCTCTCGACCTAAGCTTCAAAGACCTCGTCGATGCCGCTACGCGGAACCCAGGCATGGATGGCCGCCCGCTGCTCATCCCGCTCTCCCAGATCGACGAAGATCACGGCCAGCCGCGGCGCCTCTTCAGCGAAGAAGAGCTCACCCAGCTCGCGGACTCGATCCGGCTTGTGGGCATATTGCAGCCCATCGTTGTCCGACCTAGCGATGTCCCGGGGCGTTACTTCATCATAATGGGCGCGCGCCGGTATCGCGCAGCGCGACTCGTCGGCCTCGACTCAGTGCCCGCTATCGTCCAAGAGGGATGTGCGCCCGATCGCTATGCGCAGATCATCGAAAACATTCAGCGTGACGATCTTGCCACCGCTGAAATCGCTGACTTCATCGTGGCGCGGCTCGAAGAAGGGGAGAGGCAGGCTGATATCGCCCGCAAACTCGGCAAGCCGAGGGATTGGGTCTCGCGTTTCGCTGTCATTCCAAAAATGCCGGCTTTTCTTCAGACGAAGATCCACACTTCCTCAATTCGCGCGGTTTATGAACTCTACCAGGCATGGCGCGCGCAACCCGAAGCGATCGAACAGGTCTGCTCGACGCAGGAAAGCTTCACCGATGCTCAAGCGCGGCGAGTCGCGCACGAGCTGCGTGATCCATCGTTCACGTCCGCTCTGAATGCGTCCGGCGATATTCCGAACTCCGCTCCAGCCATCGAGAGCTCAAGACCGAATATTCCGCGGTCTGCTCCGAACGAGCGCCACCAAACTTCTGCACGTGCGCGCAGTCCACACGAGCAACGCAGCAGCAAATCCGCTGTTTTGATCCTGGTGCAGCACGGCGATCGCGCAGGCCACTTGCTCACTGATGGACCTGCGAACAAAGGGACCCGGTTCGCGTCCGTTCGCTTTCTCGAAACCGGTCAGACAGAGGAAGTTCCGGTTTCCGAGCTGCGCATCGAAGAGATTGCGCCATGTTGAGCGTCACTCGGTCGGTACCGAACCGAGGCGCTCCTTTCTTCGTAAATCCCAACCGCCGACCATCACGCGGAAAGAGATCGTTCGAAGCGTTTGGAGTGCAGGATAGGCTTTGCGCCAGCGATGTAATACATCGCGACATGGTCGGCGGCCAATGGCGCTGATCTCGCTTCGCATTCCCGACGACGTGGCGGCGCGCTTTGCGGCGCTTGCCGTAATCGAGGGCGGCAAATCCGCGCTCATGCGGCGGCTCATCGCTGATGTGCTCGAGATGCGTTCGCCTTGCGCAGCGCCATTGCCGATCGGCAGGCCTGAGAAGATCACGTTGCGCTTTCGCGACAGCGAAATGCGCCAGCTCTCCGAGATCGCGCATCGGCGGGGTATGACGCGGACCGGCTGGATCGTCGCCCTCGTGCGATCGCGATTGCGATCGCCGGTGCAACCTTCTCCCGACGAACGTGAAGCGCTCCGCGCGATCCTGCGCGAGCTCAATCGGATCGGCGCTAACGTCAACCAGATTGCGCGTGCGGCGAACGCCGGCGTTCAACACGGCAGGCCATCGGAAGTAGGTCTGTCAGAAATCCACG
>VGDY01000112.1 GCA_016869555.1 Alphaproteobacteria bacterium
CTCGCCGGCCTCGACGCGGCGCCCGCCATTGTCCACGAGGGCGGCGCGCCGGATCGCTACGCGCAGATTATCGAGAACATTCAGCGTGACGATCTCGCCGCCGCCGAGATCGCTGACTTTATCCTGGCACGGCTCGAAGCAGGGGAGAAGCAGGCCGACATTGCACGCAAGCTCGGCAAGCCGAGGGACTGGGTCTCGCGTTTCGCGGCGATTCCAAAAATGCCGGCTTTTCTTCAGGCGAAAATCCATACGTCGTCTATTCGCGCGGTCTATGAGCTTTACCAGGCATGGCGGGGTCGCCCTGAGGCGATCGAAAAGGCGTGCGCTGACTATGAGAGCTTTACCGATGCACATGCGCGGCGGATCGCGCACGAGCTGCGTGATCCTTCGGTCGCGGCTGTTCTGGAAGCGAAAGCCAATATCCCGAGCGCAACTCCAGCCATCGAGCGTTCAAGACCGAGTGCTCCGGGGTCTGCTCAGAACGAGCGCCGGGAGATTTCTGAACGCGTGCGTATTCCCAGCGAGCAGCGCCGAAGCAAATCCGCCGTTTCGATCCTGGTGCAGCACGGTGATCGCGCCGGCCGCTTGCTCACCGATGGACCGGCGAATAATGGAACCCGGTTCGCATCGGTGCGCTTTTTCGGAACAGGTCAGACAGAAGAAGTCCCGGTTTCCGAGCTGCGCATTGAAGAGATCGCGCCATGTTGATACTTGCGATCTCAGCTCGACGCGTTTTGCCTTTTGCTTGTCCAGTAGCTTATGAGAAACGATCTTTTCGTAGGAGGAATTGCGAAGCGATTCTAGTGCAGGATAGGCTTCGCGCCAGCGATGTAATACATCACGTATGGATCAGCGGCCGATGGCGCTGATCTCGCTTCGCATTCCCGACGATCTCGCGGCGCGTTTCTCGGCGATGGCCCTTTCGGAAGGCGGCAAGTCGGCGTTGCTACGCCGTCTCATCGGCGAGGTATTGGAGGCGCGCCCGTCGACTTCGGTCCCTTTGCCGATCGGCAAGCCTCAGAAGATCACACTGCGACTTCGCGACAGCGAAATGCGCCAGCTGGCCGACATTGCGCATCGGCGTGGCATGACGCGGACGGGCTGGATCGTCGCGCTCGTGCGCGCGCGACTTGGAGCGCCGATCCAGTCCTCGCCCGGCGAACGGGAAGCGTTGCGCGCGATCATGCGCGAACTCAATCGGATCGGCGCCAATATCAACCAGATCGCTCGGGCTGCAAATGGCGGCGCCATGCACGGCGCGGCGGTCGACGTGGATCTATCGGACATTCGCGAAGTGAAGGCTGTCGTCGAGAAAACACTCGCCGAACTCCGGCGCATCTTCGACGACAATGCTTCCTATTGGGAGGGCCGCCGATGAGCCGGAAAGGCGGCGGCGGACTCTTCGCCGAGGCGCCGCCAATTTCCTATGTGTGGCGGACGCCGGTTCGTCGTCCCAGGCAGGCGGAATGGGATATCCAGGACGAAAAGGCGCCAAAGCGCCTGACGCCGGCGATGCGGGCGAAGCTCGAACGGATCGTCAAGCGTGCGCCCGAGGTGATGGTCAAGATCACCGGCCGCACCAAAAGCGTCGAGCATCTCAAATCACATCTCGACTATATCACCCGTAATGGCGACCTCGCCGGCGAGACGGAGCAGGGGGCGTTGCTCTCAGGCCGCGTCGGTTTAAAAGATCTGCAGCAGCGATGGGCGGACGACGCCGCGCTCGACAATTTCCGCCGCCGCGACGGATCGCTTTCCGTCAATGTCATTCTTTCAATGCCGGCGGGAACGGACGAAGTCGCCGTCAAGGATGCGGCGCGGGCCTTCGCAATCGAGACTTTTGGCGGCAACCACGATTTCGTGTTCGTGCAGCATCTCGAAGACAAGCACCCGCATGTCCATTTGACGGTGCGGTCTCTCGGCTACAACGGCCGGCGCCTAAATCCGCGCAAGGCCGATCTGCAGGTCTGGCGCGAGCGTTTTGCCGGTGAATTGCGACTGCGGGGGATTGAGGCCGAGGCGACGCCGCGCCGGACAAGGGGCAGAGTGCGCAAGGCTGATCGCGGCGCCGTCCTGGCGCTGCGCAAGCGAGGCGTCCTTCCGCTTGTCGATCGTCGCGCGCGGGAAGAGGCGTTGCGCGAGGCCCGGGACGGGAAGGCAGGGAAACGCCCCTGGGAGGAGAAAATTCGGTCGCGGCAGCAGGCTATTCGCAAAACATATTTGCGTTTTACCGAGGAACTAGAGAGCGCTGGCCCGGCGTCCGATAGGGCTTTGGCGCGGGAGCTGCGGAAATTCGTCCGGGATATGCCGGCGATCGAAACAAGACGGCATGTTCTCATGCGCGAGCTCACGGAATTCGTAAAAAATCGTCAGCGCGATGCGGACCGCAAAGAGAATTCTGAAGGGCGCAACAACTCGCGCGATGGCGATCGGGAAAAATAATCGGCTGTTTGTAGCAGGGAGCCGGATCGTTCAGACGGCCCGAATTTGGCGGTATCACAGACTGATACGTTTCGCTTGACGTTCGTATCATCTAATGATACATATGGTTCGTGATCAGAAGTTTCCGGAACAAGACGACTGAAGCCGTCTTCAACGGCGAAAGTCCGAAGGGCTTTCCGGCCGACCTGGTCAAGGCGGCGCGCCGGAAACTGCGCTACCTCAACGCCGCGGTCGATCTCGGCGATTTGAGGGCGCCGCCCGGCAACCGGCTCGAGGCGCTCGCGGGCGATCGGAAGGGGCAACACTCGATCCGCATCAACGACCAATTCCGGCTCTGCTTTGTCTGGGCAACGGAAGGCCCGGAAGAGGTCGAAATCGTAGACTACCACTAGGACGCTACAAGTGACCAGAAAGCTCAAACCCATGCATCCCGGGGAGGTCTTGCGGGAAGAGTTCCTCATTCCGCTCGAAATGTCAGCCGGCGCTCTTGCCAGAGTCTGTGGCTTGCCGCGCACCCGAATTGAGCGGATCGCCAATGAGCAGACCGGCATTACGGCCGATACCGCGCTGCGTCTCGCCAAGGCGCTCGGCACGACGGCGCAGCTTTGGCTGAATCTGCAGACCGATTACGATGTCCAGATCGCGGAGCGCAATCTCGGCAAGGCGCTCGAGCGCATCGAGACCGTCAACAAGCCGAAGGCGGCCTAAGCTCCGCGTATTCGGCTTAGTCGAGGGCGATCTCTCCCCGCAGAAAATCGAGCTCGCCATTGAGCGCGACGAGGGCGTGATAGGCGGCGTCGAGTTCCGCCGTCGCATTGCTCAGGGCAAGACGGGCTTCATGCAATTTTGAGATCGCGGCCTGCCCCTGTTCTGTTGCCGCCCGGCGATCAAGCGCGCCACCCTTAGACTTGGGCTGCTTGAGCCGGCGCAGCCAATCGGCGAGCGCGCGCCGCGCGACACCTTCTTGCCCTTCGAGAACTTCGGCCCTGGCGAGCGCGTCGCGATAGGCGCGTAAGGCCGTAGCGGCCTTCGCTTCCCGGTCAGCGCTTTCTTCCATGATTCCGATTCCGGCCAAGGGTTTGATACTTAGAGCATAATTTGGCCGCCGCGCAATTGGCGCTGCAGCAAAGGAGCGCCGCGCAGCCGGCAGGCCCAAGCGAATATCCTAAAATGGGATAATTCCAAAATCGGATTATCGCGACGAACTTATCCCTTTCGAGTTCGTCCGCGATGGCCAAATCGCTCCGATCGCCGCGTCAGCGACAGCTACTGGAGTTGCTGGTCAAGACGCGCCAATCGCGCGGACTGACTCAGGCTGCGGTCGCCGCGAGATTGGGGAAGCCGCAATCTTTCGTCGCGAAAGTCGAATGCGGAGAGCGGCGGCTCGACGTGATCGAATTCATCGAGCTGGCGCTCGCCATGAAGGTCAGGCCGGTTGATTTGATCGCGCGTCTGGAAAGCGCCAGGGCGTCAAAGCGCAAAGTTCCCAAATAGGGTTAGCCGATCCGCTCCAAACCGGTCGCAAGGGCAATCCTCTTCAACGCTCGCGCTGACGCATCCTCTCTTGAACGTGTTCAAGCGATTGACGCATGTCGTCGTGCTCGTGATGATTTCGGTCAAGTGGCGTTCGCTCGCGAACTGACGCGCGGTTGAAACTGCGACCCTGTTCAAGATGGTCGGCGATTCGCTCTTTCGCCGCGTCCATGATTCTTTCGCGCGCGTCGCGGTCGTTTGGAAACGCGCGCTTTAGCGCTTTCTCGATCATCACGAGTTGCGATGCTGCGCCGACAAGCTCCGCATCCCGGACGGCGGCTCGCCGATCCACGCTTCGAAAGCGCGCCGCTCTTGAACGCCAATTGTCCGCCGCCGCTTCGCGTCGATCATTACGCCGCTTCGCCGGGTCGATCGCTGTCACGTTGCTCACAGCCCGGTCGCCGGTTCTCGCACGATCGGGTGACGGCCGCTTGCCCTCAGAACTTTGGCGCCGCGCATTCTGCCGGCCTGCATAGCGTTGGCGCGCCGCACGCCGACTCGCGAGCGCTTCCCGATCGAGCACTGTGGGTTCATAGCCCTTGACGGTGATGCCCCGCGCGTTGGCCTCGAGCCAGGCTTCGCGACGAAACTCGGTGGACCCGTGAACATGCAGCGTCGCCCAGTCCCGATGCTCCGCGACGGCGATCATATCGCGGATCACTTCCGGGGCGGTCAGGCGCGTCGTCAACCGATTCTCGGCGAGCTTGAAGGCGAGATATTCGCCGCGTTCATCGGCATAGAAGCGGGCGGCGTCTTGCTTTCCCTTCTCCTCGGCGACGACAAAATATTTTCGCCGAAGCATTGCTGGAAAGGCGTCGTCGCGGCGCGCTTCGGCTTCGAGAGAGGCCGCGTCGGCCGTTTGAACCTCATCAGAGTCGCGTCCATGGGGTTGGCGCGTCGTCGCCGCTTCTTCCTGTTCGCGATCGTTATTGCCGGTTGCGACGCGCTCGATCGAGAATTCGCCATCAGACTCAGCCATGTCTTGCGCCTCTCGATTTACGTTTCGCGGGTTCAATCGCCTGGGCGTCGATATAGTTCAGCGTCCAGGCCTTCATCTCCTCTTCCGAGAGGCCTTCCAGATTGACGTCGATTTCGCCAAAATCGAAGGTCGCGTCCGACGGAATCGTCGACGGATCGGCGATCTCGTCATCGCGCAAGGGGCGCGATCGAAAGACAGCGCGCAGCTCCGCGACTTCTGAGCGAAGCTCCTTGATTTCAGCATCGAGCAAAGCCGTTGAACGGCCCTTTGGCGCTTCGAGCCGCGGCGCCGGCAGCACGCGTTCGATAAAGGCCTTATCCTGGTAATAGACGATTTTCTCGGCGATGATCGGTGGCACGCCCGCCATCAGGAGGATCGCTTTGGATTTGGGCAGGAGCTTTAATTCCTGCGGCAGCATCAAAGCGCGGCGCTGCTCGGAGACGGTCTCGCTGATCGCCCGCCTGGCGAGGCCCTTCGGGCCGCTGCTGCTTTTCGCTTTCACCGTGTCATAGCCGATGCGCTCCGAGAGTTCATTTGCGACATCCTGCTCCTTGGGGGCGAAGACGACTTCGACGGCGTGGTTGGTGATGATGTTTTTCGTCAGATCGACGCCATAGATGGCGCGAAGCTGCGCCGGGCTTTGAATGACCGTCAACAGCCGTACCCCATAGCCCGCGAGAAAGGCGACGGATTTGGCAAGCACCTGAACATTGCCGAGCGCCGCGAATTCGTCGAGGAGCAGAAGGAGCTTGCGATTGAGCTTTGGATTTTGCTCCGGCAATTCACGGGTATTGAGATCGACGACCTGTTGGAAAAAGAGATTGAGGAGTGGGCTTAAGCGATCGAGATTGTCGGGGGTGACGCCAAGATAAATCGACATGGACCGCTGGCGCAACAGCCGCAAGTCAAAGTCGTTCTCCGCCGTCGCCGCGTCAATGCGCGGATTGAGCCATAGCCCCAGACGCGCCGTCACGGTTTTGCGCACCGAGTTCATCGTATTTTCGGACGCCGCGAGAAAATCATGCAGCGCTGTGACGCAATGGCGCGAGAGCGGCGAAGGACCGGATTTTCGCGCCTCGATGATCTTTTCGAAATGCTTTTTCAAATCATGGGTCGATGAAAGCTGGCGCAGAATTTCGCCAATGGTGAAGGGAAGGCCCGGCGTCTCCGAGACATAACCGCCGATCGCGACGAAAGCGGAGCGGGCGGATTCAAACCAGAAGGGATCGCCGCGGCTCTCGGACGGAAACAGCATCACCGCGATGCGCTGCAGATCGTCATAAAGATCGTCCGTGTTGCTGCGCACATAGGACAAGGGATTATAGCGCGCCGTGCGGCCAGTCTCATTGAGAGGATCGAAGAGAAAGACCTCCTGACCATGGGCGGCGCGAAAGGCGGCGGATTTTTCGAAATTCTCCTTTTTGACGTCGAGCACGACGACGGAATCCGGCCAATTCAGAAGATTGGGGATCACATAGCCGACGCCCTTGCCGGTGCGGGTCGGCGCATAGACGAGAACATGTTCGGCACCGCCAAAGCAGAGGAGCCGGTTATCCTTGCGGCCCAGCAGCAGCCCCTGTTTGGCGCGCAAGCCCGCTGTGTCGATCTCGCGCTCATTGGCGAAGTTCGCCTTGCCGTGAAGGGGAGGGGGGCGGCGGCGAAGGACCGCGCCGGCGAGGCCGAAGGCGGCGATGAGTCCGGCAAGGGTCGAGAGCGTCAGCCAGCGGTCGAGGCGCTTGTCGGCGCCGTAATGCGGCCAGGACTGCGCGATCTCCAAAAAGTGCAAGCCGCCGTCATGGGCGCGCAGCCCGAGGAGCAGAACATTCGAGGCGGTCACGAGAAAGAGCGCCACAGCCGCCGCCGCGAGGGCGGCGAGCGCAGCCGCTCTAACGCGCCTGTTCGCGCTTTCGAAGAGGATCATAATAGATTTCCGTGATGCGATAGCGCCCGTCACGCTTTTGCATTTGCACGACGACGTCGACGAGGAGCAGGAGGAGCGAGCGAATATCGTCGCGATGCAGATCGCGCCCTTCGGCGCTTTCCTTGACGAGCAGGGTCAGCTGCTCGAAGGCGAGACGGGCGCTGTCGGCATGGACGGTGGTGATCGATCCCGGATGCCCGGAATTGACGTTTCTGAGATAAAAGAAGGCGACGCCGTCGCGCAGCTCCTGAAGGAGAATGCGGTCGGGGCGCATGCGCAGACACGATTCTAGAAGTTCGCGTGGGCCGACCCTGGCGAGGCCCTGTCCGTCCTTCGAATAGAGCAGCCGCACACAGTTTTGATGCGGGATGACGAGTTCGGCGGCGTCTTCGATGGCGATCAATCGTTCATGCGCTGGGATCGTCGCAATCAGCGCCTTGGACAGTGTGGTCTTGCCCGAGCCCGTCGCCCCGGAAATCAGAATATTGCGGCGTGTTTTGACGGCGAGCTCCAGAAATTCCCGCCACGCGCCGGCTTCCTTTAAGGCGAGTAGCCGATGTTCATCCGCGGATAGCTCTTCGCTTGCCGCGCGCACCTCATCGAAGAGCTGTGCCTGTTGCAGCCGGTCGAGCGTCAGCGACAGGCCTGACGCTTTTCGGATCGTGAGACTCAGCGTTCCGGCCGGCACGGCGGGCGGGACGACGATCTGACAGCGCTCGTCCTTGAGCAGCGTTGTCGAGACGATCGGGCGCTCGGCGCTGATATCCTGGCGGGTGAAGCCGGCGGCGGCGGTCGCAAGATGTTTGAGGTGATCGTCGGTCAGCGCCGCCGCCTCGTGCCGGCTCCAGCCCGTCGGGCCTTCGACGAAAATTTCGCCGGGACGATTGACGACGATTTCGGTCGCGCTCTCTTCCGCGAGATAGGGCGCGAGCGGCTCGAGATAGCGTTCGAGGACGAGCCGTGAGCCGTTTCCACTCACGGCTTTGTCACCAAAGCGCGCGTCGGCTCGAAGGCGTATGGCGTGCTGTCACTATGACGAGGCGGCTCGATGCGACGCAGCTTATAGACGCTCGAAAAATCGAGATCGCGGGCGACGAAGACATTGACGCGTTCGCCCTGGTTCTTGGTCAGTGTCGGCGGGATATTGATCGAGCGGTCGACGACGATCGCGGCGGCGTTATTCGCCGCTCCTGTCGAATTATTGATCTGGATTTCGTTATTTTGCAGCTGCTGGCGTCCGATCGCCGAGGCGTCGCCAGCGATGGACAGCAGCAACGCCGCGCCAAAACGCTGCCAGAAATGATTATCGACTTCGCCGTCAAAGCCGGCGCGCCCCAGCGCGTCGGTCGCGGGCGAAGAAAGCGCGACGATAACCCCTGTCGGAGTTTTCGCGCGGGTCCAGAGCACGAAGAGGCGCTGCGAACCGCGCCGCAAATCGCCGCGATATTCGCCGACGATCTGCGTTCCCTTTTCCATCAGCACGACATTGCCGGAATCGGACATGACGTCACGCAGGACCACGCAGGAGACAAAACCCGGCACGTCGGACGACATGGCGGTCTCGAGCACGCAGGGGATCGACGTTCCTTGCGTGACGATAAGATTGCGATTGGGAAGACGCGCGGCGCGCACGCCGTCGAGCGACGTTGGTTTGAGCTTGTCGAGAAGCTCGTTTCTCGGCTGCGCCTCGCCGAGGCCAAGCGCATAGGCGTTCGGGTCGACAGTTCCGGTCTGGTCGCGGGCGGCGCGGCCCATTTGTCCCTGTTTGCTGTAAGCGAGGACTGGCGCGCGGCGGGCGCTCTCCATCAGCTGATCGGTGACAGGGGCCGGGAGGACCGCAGGCGCCGTATGCGGGATCGCGCCGGTGACGTCAGTGAGACTGGGCTTTGGCGGCTCCTTGGCCGGTTCAAACGCCGCCGCCTGCCGGATGGCGAGTTTCTTTTGCGCCGGATCGTTTGCCGGCTTTTCGCCCTTCCAGGTGCCCCAGATGATCAGCATGGCGAAGGCGGTCAGCGCTGCGGCGCCAAGGCCGCGCTGCAAGGAGACTTTCTTCTCGGCCTCCGTTCCAGCGACGGGTGTGATGCCGCGCTCGCCGGGGAGCGTCTCATGTTGCGCGTCAGTCATGGCGTCGCTCCCGAGCGTGATCTTGCTGGCGTTGGCGATTTCGGCAGTCGCAGCACGCCGTCGCTCATCGTCCTGGTGCGGCGATTGACGCCGACAGGATCGAAAGCCTCGTTGAAGACGCAGAGAACGTCGCCTCCTTTGCGCAATCGGAATTCTCGCGCCGTCGCATGGACTGTCACCAATTCGCCATGCACGTCTTTTGCGGCGAGCGTCTCGGCGCCGTCGGAAGCGATGAGATAAATCGCCGGGATTTCGCGATTTCCGGCAAAACGAAAGGTCGTCTCTTTGCCGTCATCGAAAACCGCTTCGGGTTCGAGATCGACCGAACCCTGCGCCGAGAAACGCCAATTGCGCACGCCGTTCATCCGTGAAGCGCCAAATGATTGGTCGATCAGGGCCCCTTCACGGGCGCCCTCGCGGGCGTTTGCTTCCAGGCGGCGGCGTTCATTTTCGTCGCCGGGATAGACAAAGCGTACGACGAAATAGCCTTCGGAAAGCGAACTTTCCGAGATCGTCAGTTCGAACTGATAGGAGCGCTTGCGCCCGTCCGGCCGCGTCGTGACGACCTGCAAATTGGTGGCGGGATGTTTTTCGCGGGGTTTTAGAAACAGAATTGATCCCGCCGGGGCCACTTCCCAGGCGACGGAATCGCCGATCGCGACATGGGCGATTTCTTCTTCGTCGGCGAAAATGATCTGGGTCGAGGCGCGGATAACGCCATTGACCTTGACGACATTGACGGGGTCATAGGCGACCATGCGCATGCGCGCATCGCGCTGCCCGGCGGCGGGCTGCTGAAGGGCGCGCGCGGGTGACCAAAGCAGCGCCGCGCTGGCGAGCGCCGTGAGAAGGAGGAGAAAGCCGCGACTCATGGCAGCGCCTCCGGATCGGCGCGATATTCTGAAACCTGAAAGCCGAGCGGATTGATCAGCCGGTCGGTCGAAGCCATCGGCGCATTGACGTAAGCGAAGGTGAGCGTCGCGATCCAATGCGTCGTGCGCGTCTCGTCGCCCTTGCGGCTTTCAGTGAGGTATCGGACCGAGGCGACATTATCGCTGAGGAGCGAGATCGCCTTGACGCGCACCGTCGCGACGCCGAACTTGCCGTGCAGAACCTGCGGGCTTTCGGGATTCGAGCCGCGATACCAGGCGGCGAAACGCGCCTGTTCGGGCGGCGCCGAAAGGAGCGAGACGGCGCGAAAATTCGTTTCGGCCTCGGCGGCGGAGAAACCTTCGCGGGCGCGCACATAGCGGGCGAGAAAATATTTGGTGACGGCTTCGTCATAGCGCGCCGGCGTTTCCTTCAGCGCCGCGAGCGTCTCGACGATCCCGGTCGAATTGTCGACGCGAATAACGAAAGGTTCGACGGTTTTGAGCGGCGCCAATGCCGCGACGGCGCCGACCGAAACGACCGCGAGCGCGCAGGCGCTCGCCGCGACGATCCAGGCGATGCGTTTCGAGCGCTGCGCCGAGAGAAGCAGGTCCTGCTCCCAGCGGCGGGCATTGTCGAAATAGGTCTGCAATTCATCGGCGCGGATCATCTCAGCCCTCCCTGCCGCAGGCGCGCGTGGAGGCGGCGATATCAAAGCGCGGCGGGTGAGGGTGCGCTTTGATCGCGTCGTTCGTCGCTTTGGCGACGCGCAGGGGAGATTCGGCGTCGGCGCGGCGCATCAAGGGCAGGGAAGGCGGGGCGGAAGCTGGCACATTCTCCCAGTCCCACATTGAGCGATTCAGCGGACGACGCGCCATGCCGTCGCATGAAGGCGGCGCGCTGGAGAAACCTGAGCAGCCGCCAAGGGTCGCCGCAAGCCAAAGAAACATCAATCGACGCCACATTGCTTTTGGCCTCCTTGTCGGCGCGCTCGCCGCCGCGTCTCGTTCAAAGTTCACGCGCGCTGAATGCTGCCGCCCTGACGGCGCGTCTGGACCGCCGACATGCTGCGTCTCACCGACCAATGCGCGCCGGCATAGGCGCCGCCCGCCGCGGCCGCCGCATTGGCGATGAGGGTTCTTGTCACGAGCCGGCTTGCGAGCGAGGCGCCGCCGCCGGCAAGACCGCCGGCGATCGTCGGCAGTTGCAGGGCGATATGGCCGGAAAGGCCGAGCACCGCGGAAATCGCCACGGCGCCGACGAGCATTTCGCCGGTCGAGGCGGCGTTCGTCCCGAATTTGTCGATAAAGCCGCCGACGGTTGAAACCATCAGCCCGACAAGGGCGACGACGAGCACGAGCAGGATCAGGAAATTCGCGACCTGCCGCACCCAGCTTTCGGCAAAGGGGCGCGTCGCGTCGAAAAGCGCCAGCGCGATAAAGAGCGGGCCGAGCGCAATGACGATGCCAAGCCCGATCTTGGCGTAAAGCAGCACCGCGAATTGCAGGAAGGAGCCGACAGCGACGAAGACGAGAAGAATGGCGGCAATCAGCGCTGGCGCGATATTGGTCAGCCCCGCTTCGTCATAGATTTTATTGGCGACCTCGATCCCCTTGGAGAGCAATTGATCGAAGGGCTGCCCCGAATTGACGTTGAGACCTGAGCCCGCGATCGCGTTGCCGATTTCCTTGGGGAGCGACTCGAAGAAGAGGCCCGTCACATAATGCTGGAAGGCCGAAGAATTGGTGGCGAGGAGAACGATCAGCACGATCCGCATCGAGCGGAAGGCGAATTCGCCGATCGGCTCGACAATCGCGCCGCGCATGACTGCGAATCCGTAAAGAACGACATAGAGCATCACCGCGACGCGCAGCGGGCCGTTGACGTAAGCCGCGAGATTGGCCGCCGATGACGAAACGAAATTCGTGATCGGCTGCTCGAATTCCTGCAAAAAGCTGTCGAAGACATTGAGCGTCATTTGGGCCCGCCCTTCACCGCATCCTTCATTTCCTGGACGATCAGCTTGTCGCGGGCGGCGTTGGCGTTGACGCAATCAGGCGTCTTCGAAAGCGCGCCGGGATTGTCCTTGCAGGCCTTGAGGATGCGCTTCATCTCCTCGCGATTGCTCATGAACCAGGAGACGGTTTTTTCAGGCGTCGGGGACGCCGTGTCGGAAGTTGCGGGCGGCGCCGGCGCGTCTTTCGGCTGGGTCTCTTCCTTGCCGCAGCCGGTGAGGAGCACCACAGCGATGAGAGCCGGGAAGATGCAAGAGAATTTGTGCTTCATTTGAGGGCGGCCTTCATTTCATCGACGAGTTGGCGTTGTTTCTCGCGCTCGCGCTGCGCGTCCATATCGGCGCGCGCCTGCTGGATCATGGCGAGACCCTGCAGGCGCAAGACGTCATTTTGCAGCAGCGCCTGTTCGGCTTGCAGCCGCGCCGAAAGATCGAGCGCTTCCTTCGCCGTCGTGGCTGAACCGACGCGCCGGCGTAGTTCGTCGAGCGCGTCGATGCGCTGCGACGCCGCGTCATAAACGGCTTGGCCAAGCGAGTGTTTTGCGCCGGTCTGGCGCGCGATGCGGTCGAGTTCGCTTTGGTAATAAGAGTTCGCGCCGCTTCCGGCATAGGCGCGGTTTTCGGTGAGATATTGGTCGATCGTAGTGGCGAAGGAGCCGCCGCCTTGCCCTGAAACCAGTCGTTCGATTTCGGAAAATTGCGGCGGCAACACTTTGCGAAATTGCGGCGTATTGAGCAAAGCGCCGACGTCATTGACATTGGTGAGCTTGTTAAAGCTGTCATAGAGACGCTTGGCTTCACCCAATTGATCGCGCGCGACCTGCAGCTGCGAGGTCAGCGTATCAACCTGCCTTTTCATCTCGACCAATTGATCGAGCTGCCGCGCGAAGACGCTCGGATCGAAAACGACTTGCGCAAGGGCAGGGGAGGCGAGGAGGAGGTAAAGCGCGGTTGCGACAGTTCGTATCAGCGTCATAGGGCTTTCCTTCGTTCGGCATGAAAGATCGGCAGCCAACGCGCCGGATCATCACCGCTTTCATGGCGGATACGGTCAAGCAGTTCGACGGTCTCTGTTCGTCCCGAGAGCACCGCGAGTTCGTCGTCGAAGCCGGAAAGATCGAGCTTGGCGACGACGGAGAAATGTCCCTGCTTGATCAGGAAACGCCGGCTTTCCGGCGAAAGTTCTTGCCTAATCAGCCGGAACTCGGCGTCGGTCAGATGAAAGCCGTCGACATAGTCGGCGCGCGTCCCCCGCGCATTGGGCAAAAAGATTTGCGTCGGGCACTGTTCGACGATCGTATGCGCAATAGGGGAAGCCAGCGCGTCGCGCGGCGACTGTGTGCCGAAGACCATCACGCCATTCTGCTTGCGGATGGTCTTGAGCTTGTTATTGGCGAGATCGCGAAAAGCCTCGTCCCCGAGCGCCTTCCAGAATTCGTCAATGTCGATGATGAGCCGAC
>VGDY01000113.1 GCA_016869555.1 Alphaproteobacteria bacterium
CCGACCAACTCCAACGCGTGCGAAAAGTGCAGACCCACCCAGCGCCAAAAACGCAAAGCGGACTCGCGCCCGCAATCATGTCGCGGAAAAAATCACAATCGCGCGGCGGTGGGATGAATAAGACGGGTTAATCATACGGTTAAATGAATAAAATCGCCCTTTCGGAGTCTTTTGGTTCGATGCGAAAAAAAATGACCATCACCCTAGACGAAGCCGTTTACGACGGGCTCGTGCGCGATGTTGGGCGTCGCAAGATCAGCCAATTTCTGGAGGACTTGGCTCGCCCGCTTGTCGTAAAAGATGACCTCGCGGAGGCCTATCGCGCGATGGCGACGGATCGTAAACGCGAACAAGAAGCAACGGAATGGATCGAGTCGCTCATCGCCGATGGCGCAGATGCGTCGCGGTGACGTCTACTGGATCAATTTTGATCCTTCCATAGGCGGCGAAATTCGAAAACGACGGCCCGCCGTCATCGTCAACAACAACGCCGCCAATGAGGCGCTGAACCGCATTCAGGTCGTGCCGCCAACCAGCAACGCGGGCAGACTCTACCCAAGCGAGGCCATGGTGACGATCGAGGGCAAGCCGAGCAAGGCCATGGCGGACCAACTGACGACCGCTTCCAAGCAAAGAGTTGGCGGTCGGCTCGGCGCATTGTCAGCCAAGGACTTGAAAGAAGTCGAGCGAGCGATAAAGATACAGCTTGGTTTACTTATATGATCTGATAATTTCAGATGATTGGACTGTTCAAATGACCGAAAAGAAATACTGCTTTGTCATCGCTCCGATTGCGAGAGTCATTCCGACACGCGCAAACGATCAAATCAGATTCTCAAGCACGTCATTCGGCCCAAAGTCGCCTCTTGCGGTCACCGAGCGATACGCGCGGACGAAATCGACAAGCAAGGCATTATCACGAGCCAGGTTGTTCGGCACATCGTGAGCGACCACCTTGTGGTCGCAGAACTTACCAACCGTTCAAGGTCCCTGATTGAAGTCACACCTCATACAAGCGTATTCGATACTTTTCGAGCGATCGCTGCTTTCATAAAGATAGCGCGTTCACTTCGACATCCCGCCGAGCACGCCGCGTAGAATCTGGCGCGCGATCTGCGTGCCGGCGGATCGCGCCGCCGACTGAATCGCGGCGCGCGCCGCAAGTTCCGCCGGCGACATGCGCTTCCGTTCGCCCTTGCCGAAAATGCCGCCCAAAATGCCGCCAAGAGTCCCGAGCAGGCCGCCGCCCGCCGCGCCGCCCGCCGCTTCGCCTTTGACGGCGCGCGCCTCCAGCATTTCGAAGGCGGAGTCGCGGTCGATCATCGTGTCGTATTTTCCGGCGAATGGGCTTGCCGCGATGATCGCCTCGCGCTCCTGCGGCGATATCGGCCCGACGCGCGCGGACGGCGGCGCGATCAACGTTCGTTCGACGATTTCGGGCGTTCCCTTGGCGTCGAGCATCGACACCAGCGCTTCGCCGACGCCGAGCTGCATGATCGCCTCGGCTTCAGCGAGGCTGCGATTGTCGCGAAACGTCTCCGCGGCCGCGCGCACCGCCTTCTGATCGCGCGGAGTAAAAGCGCGCAGCACATGTTGAATGCGGTTGCCGAGCTGGCCGAGCACGGTGTCCGGCACGTCGAGAGGACTTTGCGTGATGAAATAGACCCCGACGCCCTTGGAGCGGATGAGGCGCACGACCTGCTCGATCGCCGAAAGCAGCGCCTTCGGCGCATCGTTGAAGAGAAGATGCGCCTCGTCGAAAAAGAAGACGAGCTTCGGCTTGTCGAGATCGCCGACTTCCGGCAGGGCCTCGAACAGTTCGGATAGCATCCAGAGAAGAAAGGTCGCGTAAAGCCGCGGCGCCCGCATCAATTTGTCGGCGGCGACAATATTGATCACGCCGCGTCCATCGCGATCGACGCGCAGGAAATCCATGATGTCGAGCGCCGGCTCGCCGAAGAATTTGTCGCCGCCCTGCGACTCCAGCACCAGAAGCTGCCGCTGAATGGCGCCGACGCTCGCCGATGCGACATTTCCGTATTTCGCCTTGTATGTCGCTGCGTTTTCAGCGACATGCGCGAGCATCGCGCGCAGATCCTTCAGATCGAGCAGCAGCAGGCCCTGCTCGTCCGCCGCCTTGAAAACGACGTTGAGAACGCCTTCCTGTGTGTCGTTGAGGTCGAGCAGACGCGACAGCAGCAGCGGCCCCATCTCGGAAATCGAGGCCCGAACCGGGTGTCCCTGCTCGCCGAATACATCCCAGAAGACGACAGGGAAGCGGTCGGGCTCATAGGGCACGCCGATTTCCTTGGCGCGTGCGACGAAGGCCGGCTTGCCGTCGCCCGGCTGCGACAGTCCGGCGAGATCGCCTTTGACGTCGGAGAGAAAGACCGAGGCGCCGGCATTGGAGAACCCCTCGGCGAGAAGCTGCAGGGAGACCGTCTTGCCGCCGCCGGTCGCCCCGGCGACCAAGCCATGACGATTGCCCAGCGCCAGCATAAGGTAGCGGTAATCGCGGGGTTTCCCTTCCTTTACGCTGGCGCCGACGAGT
Organism: Alphaproteobacteria bacterium; assembly: GCA_016869555.1. GTDB lineage: Bacteria > Pseudomonadota > Alphaproteobacteria > Rhizobiales > Beijerinckiaceae > Methylocystis. Next base: position 2,552 of record VGDY01000113.1, read on the forward strand.
ATCTTGCCGGGAACCGCAGCTGGAACGTCGCTCATTGGTCGGGCGCTTTCGCAATGTTAGGAATCGGAATGGGGCAAGCTACACTATCGGGGCCGCGCGCGCATGTTTGGAACGGTTCGGACCGGCTCAGGTTCCGGCAGCGCTTGGCGAACGCCAATAGGCGGGATAAGTTCCCCGCCCGGGAGAACATCCAATGAAGCTACGCTCGGCGATGGTCGGCGTCATCGCCGCGATTGGAATCGTGCAGGCTGACGGCGCGACGAAGCCGCGGCCGGCGCCCGCGAAGCTGGCGCAAGCCGTCAATCTTGAGAACCGGCGTCTCGTGCCGCTGAAAAGCTTCGAGGTCGTCATGACCGCCAAAGACAAGACCTCGGAAACCATCGTCGGCAAGATCGATCGACCGGTCGCCGCGGGCGACCGCGCGCAATTTCCGATCACGGGCGCGAAGGGATGTCTTTTTCAGGCGCGTTGGGCGTTCGACGACGCGAAGGATTCAGGCGACGTGGACTTATGCAATGACGCCCATATAGTTTTCGCGGACTGACCTACGCGCGCCCCGCCCGGCGGAGCCGCCGCGGCAACGCGCCGCCCATGACAACAATCGCAGGAAACGCACAATGGCCAACGGATCGAAGGGTGGCGCAAAAGGACTGAAGCGCGGCGCAAAGGGCGCGCAATCGGCGAGCGGACGGGGCGTCTCAAAGCCGCTGCTGATCGGCGTCGGCGCCGTCTTCGCGGCGGTTTTCGTCGCCTTCGTTTATTTCACCAGCGGCAAGCCGACGGCCTCAACCGACGCGATCGGCGGACCGTTCCAGTTGACCGCCCACACCGGACAGCAGGTGACCGAACAGGATTTCCTTGGCCGTCCCTTCCTGGTCTTCTTCGGCTATACGCATTGTCCCGACATTTGCCACACGACGCTGTTTGAGATGTCGGAAATCCTGCGGGCGATGGGACCGGACGCGAAGATCGGCGCGCTGTTCGTCACCGTCGATCCCGAGCGAGATACGCCCGAAATCCTCAAGGACTATCTCTCCAATTTCGATCCGCGCATCATCGGCGTGTCAGGGCCGCGCGCGTCGATCGATCCCGTGCTGCGCGAATACCGCATCTTCTCGAAGCGCGCGGGAGGCAGCGACGAAGACTATTCCGTCGATCACACCACCGTCGTTTACCTGATGGACAAGAACGGCCGCTTTGTCTCCACGTTCAACGTGGCGCGTCGCCCGGCCGAGGCCGTGCGCGACCTTCAGCGCTATCTGTAGCGCTCGCGGTCGACGAGCGGAGAGCGGCGCGAAACGCGACTCGCAAGCAAAATATTTTTGTCCGTCCGCGATTTTCGAACTCGCGACTCACACGCCCTTTGCGCTACGATGTCAGTCATGCTGCGACTCCTGCGCGAAGGACCGGCGCCGAGCGGCGCGTCGATTCTCACATTAGTTCACGCGGGTGAACCAATTCTCGTCGCTCTGCGCCGGTCGCGGAATGCGCGTCGATTTACCTTGCGGGTGCGCTTCGCCGCGCGCGACGCGGTGTTGACCATGCCGCAGCGGGCGTCGTTGCGGGACGCGCGCGATTTCGCCCAGCGTCACGCCGCCTGGATCGCGGCGCGTCTCAACAGGCTGCCTGAAACCATTCCCTTCGCGCATGGTTCGGTTACGCCGCTGCGCGGCGTCGATCATATGATCGCGCACCATCCCGAACGCCGCGGCGTCACCTGGGTCGAGCCGCGCGACGATTCCGACGTTCCCTTCGCGCTGTGCGTCGCCGGGCAGGCGGCCCATGTCCATCGGCGCGTTCAGGACCATTTCAAGCGGGAGGCGCGCCACGATCTTGAACAAGCGGTCGCACGCCACACGGCCGCCCTGAGCCTGCCGCCGCGCGGCGTCGGCCTTCGCGATCCGATCAGCCGTTGGGGTTCGTGCTCCGCATCAGGCTCGCTGAATTTTTCGTGGCGACTCATCATGGCGCCGCCCTTCGTCCTCGATTATCTCGCCGCCCATGAGGTGGCGCATCTCGTGCATCTCGATCACTCGCCGCGGTTCTGGAAGCTGACGCGGCGGCTTTGCGCCGAGATGGATCGCGCCGAAGCCTGGCTCTCGGCGCAGGGCGCGCATCTGCATAAATATGGAGCCAGGGCGCGATGATCGACCGCCGCAGGCTGCTCGGACTCGCCCTGCTCCTGCCGCTGCCCCTGCCGCTGCCCCTGCCGCTGCCCCATGCCGCGTCGGCGCTGGCGGAAGAGCCGCGACAGCGCCTGCTCGTTCTCGATTTCGAGCTGATCGACACGTCAAACGAGCCTGTCGACCAACGCGCCGAACATGCTAAGCGACTGGCGCTGGCGCGTGACGACATTTCCACGGGACTTGGCGCACGACGCGTCTATGACGTCGTTGACCGCGCTTTAATCGCGTCCGATCTCGACGCGATCCTGAAACAGACCTACATTCGCACCTGCAACGGCTGCGAATTGTCGCTTGCCGGCAAGGCTGGCGCCGATCTCGTTCTCACCGGCGTCGTCAATAAGGTCAGCACGCTTATTCTCAGCATGGGCGTTTCAATCGCGCGCGCCTCAACGGGCGAATTGATCTATCGTCAGGGATTCGATTTTCGCGGCGACAATGATCTATCCTGGGCGCGCGCGACGAAATTCTTCGTCGATCGCATCGCCCGCGATCCGCCGGTTTGAGCAAAGGAGCGCGTATGAGCCAAAGCGCGGGCTGTGAACCGACGGCGACGTCGCGCCCGCCCTGGTCAATGGTGGCGCAAGCGCGCGCGCGCGGCGCCTTGCTTGACGCACTGGTGCTTCGAGCGCAGGCGCTACCGCCCATTCGCATGGGCGTCGTCCATCCTTGCGACGCGCGATCGATCGAAGGCGCGATCGCCGCGCGCGACAGAGGGCTGATCGTCCCGACTTTCATCGGACCACGCTCAAAAATCGAAGTGGCCGCGTTCGCCAGCGGCGTCTCGCTCGAAGGCGTCGAGATCGTCGACGCGCCGCATAGTCACGCCGCCGCCGATCAGGCGGTGGAGCTCGTGCGCCGTGGCCGGCTGCAGGCGCTGATGAAAGGCGCGCTGCATACAGACGAGCTGATGGCCGCCGTCGTGCGCGACGGCGCCGGGCTGCGCACGGATCGCCGGATCAGCCATGTCTTCGTGATCGACGCGCCTTACTATCATAAGCTGCTGCTCGTCACCGACGCCGCGATCAACATCGCGCCGACTCTCGACATCAAACGCGACATCGTGCGCAATGCCGTCGACCTCGCCCATGCGATCGGCATCGAGCGACCCAAGGTGGCGCTGCTGTCGGCGGTGGAGACGGTGGAAGGCAAAATCCCATCGACCATCGAGGCGGCGGCGCTGTGCAAGATGGCCGACCGCGGCCAGATCGCCGGAGCCGCGCTTGACGGGCCTTTGGCCTTCGACAACGCCATTTCGCGCGAAGCGGCCGACGCCAAGCATATAGAATCCGAGGTTGCGGGCGACGCAGACATTCTCGTCGCGCCCGATCTCGAGGCGGGCAATATTCTGGCCAAGCAGCTCGTCTTCCTTGGCGGCGCCGATACGGCGGGGCTGGTGCTCGGCGCGCGCGTGCCCATCGTTCTGACCAGCCGCGCCGACGACATCGCCTCCCGCGTCGTCTCTTCGGCGCTGGCGCAGATTTTCACCCATCGGCCGCGCGCCGCGCCTTAGAGCGCGCTGAGAATAAGTGGGACCCGGTTTTTCGCGCAAAGCGGGCGTGCCCAAATGCAGCGCGATCTGTCGTTCTCGACAGAACGCCCCCCACGTGGCAAAACCGCCGCCGCCGACAAGATCTCCCGAAAAGGGCGGCCGACCTTCGCCCGCATGCTTCGAGACGGCTCCTGCGGAGCCTCCTCAGCATGAGGGCGGAAGCGGCGCGCTTTACGTTTCCTCATCCTGAGGAGCCCGCGGAGCGGGCGTCTCGAAGGACGAGGAAACGTCCACATTAGAAACCAATATGACCGACATCGCCAAACTCGAAGAAGATACGCTCCGCCAGATCGACGAGGCCGCCGACGAAGCGGCGCTCGAAGCCGTGCGTCTTGCCGCGCTCGGCAAGAAGGGCGCGATTTCGGCGCTGCTCGCGAGCCTGGGCAAAATGTCGCCCGAGGACCGCAAGACCGAGGGCGCGAAAATCAACGCGCTGAAGGACAAGGCCGCCGAAGCTATCGCCGCGCGGCGCGAAGCGCTTGCCGAAGCGGGGTTGGAGACGCGCCTCAAGGCTGAGACGCTCGACGTCACCTTGCCAGCCGCGACGAGCCCGCTGGAGCGCGGGCGCATTCATCCGATTTCGCAGGTGACGGACGAACTCTCGATCATCTTCGCCGACATGGGCTTCGCCGTCGCCGAAGGGCCGGACATCGAGAGCGACGACTATAATTTCACCAGGCTCAACTTCCCCGAAGGGCACCCGGCGCGGGAAATGCAGGACACGTTCTTTCTCGCGCCGACGGGGGGCGAGAAACGGCTGCTGCGCACCCATACGAGCCCGGTGCAGGTGCGCACCATGCTCAGCAAGAAGCCGCCGATCCGCGTCATCTGCCCCGGCCGGGTCTATCGCTGCGACTTCGACCAGACCCATACGCCGATGTTCCATCAGATCGAAGGACTCGTCATCGACGACACGACGCATCTCGGGCATCTCAAATGGACGCTCGAAGAATTCCTGAAGAGCTTCTTTGACGTGAAGGGCGTGAAGCTGCGTTTTCGCCCGTCCTTCTTCCCCTTCACCGAACCGTCGATGGAGGTCGACGTCCAGTGCCGGCGCCACGGCGGCGACATTCGCTTTGGCGAGGGCGAGGACTGGATGGAGATTTTGGGCTGCGGCATGGTGCATCCCAACGTGCTCAGAAACTGCGGCATCGATCCCGACCGTTATCAGGGCTTCGCCTTCGGCGTCGGCGTCGACCGGCTGGCGATGCTGAAATACGGCATGTCGGACCTGCGCGCCTTTTTCGACGCCGATACGCGCTGGCTGGAGCATTATGGATTCAGGCCGCTCGACTTCCCAACGCTGGCGGGCGGGTTGAGCAGCTAAAATGCCGACGCTGCTGAGGTGGAGAGGCTACCGTTTCTTCTTCTATTCGGCGGATGGTTGCGAGCCCGCGCATATTCATGTGACGAAGGACGGCAGGGAAGCGAAAATCTGGCTTGAGAACGTCGGCGTCGCCGTCAATATGGGCTTCACGGTTCAAGAGCTGAACGAGATCGTCAAGAAGACACGCGAGGAGCGTGAGTCCTTTCTGAGGTCATGGAATGACTACTTTGCAGATTGAGGTCGAAGACGCCCGTCCTACCGAGGCGTCATGCGACGACAGCTTCCTCACCGTCGCGCTGGCCGACGGACGCGTATTGCGCGCGCCGCTGTGGTGGTATCCGCGTCTCGCTCAGGCTTCGTCCGAGGCGCGTCGAACGGTCGAGCTTTCTCCCATGGGGATGCACTGGCCACAGATCGACGAAGATATCAGCGTCGCGAGCATGCTGCGCGGGCAGAAAGCGCCGGGCGCGGTTGCTCCGGAAAGGGCGCTCTGACCGCTTCGATCATTGGCCCACTGACTGGAGCGCGATGAACTTACCCACTCAATCTCCGGATGCAGCCGGTTGAGCATCTAACGACATTCTCTCCACGTCATGGCCGGGCTTGTCCCGGCCATCCACGCGAAGACGCACAGCAATAGAGACAAGAGACAAAAATGGCGCCGCTCACTTTCATCTCTCCGCAACCTGATGGCGTGGATGCCCGCGACAAGCGCGGGCATGACGTGCGGGAGATCGCAGCGCCGCACAACATTGAAGCCGCCATATGAAACTCACCCTCTCCTGGCTCAAGGAACATCTCGACACGTCGGCCTCGCTTAGCGAGATCGTCGAAACGCTGACGCGCATCGGTCTTGAGGTCGAACATGTGCACGACCCCGCCGCGCAGCTGAAAGACTTCACCATCGCGCGGGTGATCGAGGCGAAGCCGCATCCCAATGCCGACCGTTTGCGCGTCTGCATGGTCGACACGGGGAGCGGCGCGCCGGTGCAGGTCGTCTGCGGCGCGCCGAACGCGCGCACCGGAATGAAGAGCGTCTTCTCGCCGCCCGGAACCTACATCCCCGGCAAGAAGATCACGCTCGGCAAGGGCGTCATCCGCGGCGTCGAATCGCTCGGCATGCTGTGCTCTGCGGCCGAACTAGAACTGTCCAACGATCACGAAGGGATCATCGATCTGCCGGACGACGCGCCGCTCGGCGCCTCTTACGCGCAATGGGCCGGGCTCGACGATCCGATCATCGAGATCAATCTGACGCCCAACCGTCCCGACGCCGCCGGCGTTCATGGCGTCGCGCGCGATCTCGCGGCGGCGGGTCTTGGCGTCCTCAAGACGAAGGACATTCTGCCGGTTGAGGGCAAATTCCCCTGCCCTGTCGGCGTGACGCTCGACTTTAAAGAAGAGGACCAGCATCTCGCGCCCTTCTTCGGCCTGCGACTGGTGCGCGGCGTCAAGAACGGACAAAGCCCCGCCTGGCTGCAGGCGCGCTTACGCGAGATCGGCCTTCGTCCGATCAATGCGCTTGTCGACATCACCAACTTCCTCACTTTCGACCGCGCCCGCCCGCTTCACGTCTTCGACGCGAAAAAGGTGAAGGGCGATCTCACCGTGCGCCGCGCGAAGAAGGGCGAGGCTCTGCTCGCGCTCGACGGACGGACCTATGAGCTCGATGAGAACATGGTCGTCATCTGCGACGACAATGGGCCTGAATCGCTCGCCGGCGTCATGGGCGGCGAGGCGTCGGGCTGCGACGAGAATACGACCGACGTGCTGATCGAAACGGCGCTGTGGGACCCGATGAATATCGCCCATACCGGCCGCAAGCTCGGCATCGTCACCGATGCGCGCTATCGCTTCGAGCGCGGCGTCGATCCGGCCTTCGCGCTGCCGGGACTCGAACGCGCGACGCAGCTCGTGCTCGACCTCTGCGGCGGCGAGCCGTCGGAACTCGTCCTCGCAGGCGCCGTCCCGCGCGCGTCGCGCGTCATCGATTTCCCCTGGAGCGAAATCAGGCGGCTCGCGGGGATCGACGTCGCGCCCGCGCAGGCGACCATGATTCTCGAACGCCTCGGCTTCGCGGTGGAGAAAGCCGGCGACTCCGAGGCGCGCGTCGCCGTCCCCTCCTGGCGCCCGGACGTCGAGGGCAAGGCCGATATCGTCGAGGAAGTCGTCCGCTTGATCGGCGTCGACAATGTGCCGTCGACGCCGCTGCCGCGCGCCGAGGGCGTCGCGCCGCCCGTGCTGACGATGATGCAGAAGCGCGCCCGCAACGCCCGCCGTTCGCTGGCCGGCCAGGGCCTCGTCGAGGCGGTGACCTGGTCCTTCGTCTCCAAGGAACAGGCGGAAGCGTTTGGCGGCGGCGCGCCGGCGCTGGCGCTCGCCAATCCGATCGCCGCCGATCTTTCCGACATGCGGCCGAGCCTGCTGCCGGGGCTTGTCGCGGCGGCGGGCCGCAACGCCGCGCGGGGCCTGGGCGATCAGAACCTGTTCGAGGTCGGCCAGATTTTTCTCGACGCGACCGAGACCGGCCAGCGCCTCGCGGCGGCGGGCGTGCGGCGCGGACTCGCCGGCGCCGGGCGTCACTGGTCCGCGCCGGCGCGCGAAGCCGGCGCCTTCGACGCCAAGGCCGACGCCATGGCGCTGCTTGATTCGCTCGGCGTCGCGATCGGCGGCATGCAGATCGTTCCTGGCGGCCCGCCATGGTTTCATCCCGGCCGCTCGGCGACGTTGCAATTCGGGCCGAAGACGATCGTCGGCCATTTCGGCGAATTGCACCCGCGCGCGCTGAAAATTATGGACGTCGAGGGGCCGGTCGCGGCTTTCGAGATCATTCTCGACGCGCTCCCCGCCCCCAAGGCGAAGCCGACAAAGATCAAGCCGAAGCTGGAGATTTCGGACTTGCAGCCGGTGTCGCGCGATTTCGCCTTCATCGTCGATCGCGCCGCGCGCGCGGGCGATCTGGTGAAGGCGGCGCAGGGCGCGGACAAGGCCTTGATCGCCGATGTCGTCGTCTTCGACGTCTATGAGGGGAAAGGCGTGCCGGAAGGCAAAAAGTCGATCGGCCTCGCCGTCACCCTGCAGCCTCGCGAGAAAACGCTGACCGACGCGGAGATCGAGGCGGTGGCGCAGAAAATCGTTTCGGAGGCGGAAAAGAAATGCGGCGCGACGCTCAGGGGATGACCGGCCGCCATCATGCGCTAGCGCTCGCAATGCTGCTAGGCGCCCTCGCCGCGCCCGCCCTCGCCGCGCCGCGCTCGATCGCCGACTGCGAGAAAATTCAGGACGCCGACGCCTATAACCGCTGCCTCGCCGCTTTTGGACCAACGCGCGGTCAGCACGGGGCGAGCTACCCTGGGGTCGCCAGCCAAGGGGGCGGCAAAGCTTCAGGCCGCGGCGCCTATCGCTCCCAACCGCGCTATGGCGCGCAGACCTCCTATGGCCGCGGCGGCCGGATGCGGATGGAGTTCACGCCGGGACGGCGATGACGCCGCTGAATTCACCGAAAATCCGGTTTTTTTCCCTTGGCAAACCGCTCTAGCCCCCTTAAATAAGGCCCTCCGGGGCTGGCCAATCGACCTGCGGCCCCGTTTTCAGATTTGACTTCCGCCTCGACCCAAGTCGCTTCAATGACTTAGGAAAAGGCGGTGGATAGGCCGGCGGACCCGGGGTTCCCCCTCGTGTCCCGTCCGGCCATGTCCTGTCCGAGACTGCCGGCGCGCGCAAGGGGTTTAGGCCCCGCAGCGGCTCAATCGGCCCGAAGGAGGACGGAGCGATCCGTCATCACGAAGGCGGCCTGCATAGACGGGGAAACCGGAATTTTAAAGGCGCAGACGGCTCGCCCCGCAAGCGTCCTTCGAATTTGGTTCGCGCCCCTTCAACCGCCGCGGCGTCACGCCGTGACGGGGACAGGATCTACGGCGCCGCTTGCCTCAAGCAAGCGGCATGTCGCAGCCGGCGGGATTTTCCCGCCAGTTAGAGAGAGCAACCGTGGACAGAGCGGAGAAACAGGAAGCGGTCGCGGCATTGCGCGAAGTCTTTTCGAAGACTGGCGTCGTCGTCGTCGCTCACTACTCCGGCCTGACCGTGGCCCAGCTGCAAAGCCTGCGCAAGCAGGCTCGCAACGCTGGCGCGACGGTCCAGGTCGCAAAGAACCGCCTCGCCAAGATCGCTCTCGATGGCGCCGACGTCGCCTCCATCGCGCCCCTGCTCAAGGGGCCGACCCTGATCGCCTATTCGGACGATCCGGTGGCGGCGCCGAAAGTCGCCGTGGCCTTCGCCAAGGATCACAACAAGTTTGTCATCCTCGGCGGCGCCATGGGCAAGACTGCTCTGAATCCGGACAGCGTCAAGTCGCTTGCGACGATGCCGTCCCTCGACGAACTGCGCGGCAAGCTCGTGGGCCTGATCCAGGCGCCCGCGACCAAGATCGCCCAGCTCTCGACCGCGCCGGCCGCCAAGCTGGCGCGCGTGTTCGGGGCCTACGCCAAACGAGACGCGGCCTAAGAGGCCATCACGCAGAACCAAATTCAAAGGACGTCAATCATGGCAAATCTAGAAAAAATCGTCGAAGACCTCTCGGCGCTTACCGTTCTCGAGGCGGCTGAACTCGCCAAAATGCTCGAAGAGAAATGGGGCGTGTCGGCTGCAGCGGCTGTCGCCGTCGCCGCCGCGCCCGGCGCTGGCGCCGCGGCCGCTCCGGCCGCCGAGGAGAAGACCGAGTTCAACGTCATCCTGGCCGCGGCCGGGGAGAAGAAGATCGAGGTCATTAAGGAGGTCCGCGCGATCACCGGCCTCGGCCTGAAGGAAGCCAAGGACCTCGTCGAGGGCGCGCCGAAGCCGGTCAAGGAAAGCGTGGGCAAGGAAGAGGCCGAGAAGATCAAGGCCGCTCTCGAAAAGGCCGGAGCCAAGGTCGATCTCACCTAGTTCTTTCCGCCGCATGTTTTGGCGGCGTTGCTATTGCCTCAGCCCCGGCGCGCCGGGGCTGAGGCCAATGAACAAGAAGGCGCTCACCGACGCGGAAACCACGCCGCATTGAAGAACGCCTGACGGGCAAGGGACCTCTCGCAGCGGGACGGTCGGCCCTCCTGAAGAAAGAGGCTCGAAAGGCGACATGGCTCAGACGTCGGCGAGAAAGTTCACCGGTCGCAAGCGCATCCGCAAATTCTTCGGACATATCCGCGAAGC
>VGDY01000114.1 GCA_016869555.1 Alphaproteobacteria bacterium
GCTTGCCCAGATCGACTCCGATTCTGATAAACTTGTTCATGGACGGCCTCCCTCTCTGTGGCGCTCCGGCGACCACGTCTTGGCACTTTAGATGCCGTTGAGGCGGGGCCGTCCACCCCATCATTCCCGACGTTCTATCCGCAACACGGCGCATCGGGCGCGCGCTCGGGTTTCGACGCACAGCAGGCGCCTTGCGGCGTTGCGGGCGTACAGCAGGCGCTTTCACCCTTGATGGCGAGCGCAGGATCGTCGCCATAGACGGCGCTCTCGCCTGTTGTCAGAAAGGTCTCCCACAACAGCCCCTGCGGGTCAGCGATCCAGGACTTTTCCGATTTGGCGTAGCAGCAGGTGGTTTCGCCCTCTTGGAGCACCGGACCGCCGGCCGTCTGAAGACGCGCGTAGACCTCGCGCAACTCCTCGGGGGTTTCGACCTGAATACCCACATGGTCAAGTCCCGACGCGGCGGCGCGCTTCGATATCGCGAAATTCACGCGAGGATCGTCGAGCATCCACTTCGCGTAGTCGTCCTTCGTGACGCTCGGCTTCGCGTCAAAAAGCGCACTGTAGAAACGGATCGAGTCGGACAAATCATCGACTGCGACATGAAGATGTAACCGTTTCATATCTTGTCTCCCTTTTCATTTGCGCCGCAGGCGCCGGCGCAGCAATTCTCAGTCAGATACGCCATCACCGCGCCCATGACCCCATAAGAAGCGGAATAGATCAGCGAGCGGCTCTCGCGCCGCATCGTGATCAGGCCCGCCTGCTTCAACTGGTTCAAATGGAAGGAGAGCCCGGTCGCCGGGAGGCCAAGGCGCTTGGCGATTTCCCCGGCGGCAAGACCTCCCGGGCCCGCCTGCACCAGCAGGCGAAACACATCGAGACGCGATTCATGCGCAAGCGCTGTCAGCGCGATAACGATCTGCTTCGATTCCATATTTCATATATAATTGAATTTTTGAAATATGGAAGACTGATGTGTGAACGATCGACAAATGGGTTCCCGCCCGAAGTCACGAGCCCAGTACCGAGCCCAGTACATGGAGCCGACCGCCGACCTGCTGACACGGGGCCTCGACGCCCACGAGCAGAGACGCGCATGAGCAGATCGCGTGGACGCTACGAAGCTTGCTTGAGGGATGACGCATTCTTGCCGCGCTCGCCGCGAAACGGGGCGGGCGAACGGTCACCCAATCATCCTCTCCACCTTGCTCACCAGCGGGCTCGATCGCAGGCGCGTGACGATGCTGTTCAGATGTTTCAAATCCGCGACTTCTAAATCGAAGGTCATTTCGCGGAAATCCGGCGAATGCGCCTTGAAGCTGATGTTGTCGATATTGGCGCCGGTTTCGCCGATCAGCGTCGCCAGCGCGCCGAGCGAACCCGGCTCATTGAGCGCCGTCACCACGAGCCGCGCCGGAAACAGCGCCGAGGAGCCCGCTTCGATATCCCAGCGCACGTCGAGCCAGCGCTCGGGCTGGTCGTCGAAGGCGGTGAGCGAGGGCGACTGGATGGGATAGATGGTGATGCCTTCGCCGGGCGTAAAAATCCCGACGATGCGGTCGCCCGGCACTGCGCCGCCGTCCGGCGCGAAACGCACCGGCGCGTCGCCCTGCAGCCCGCGAATCGGAATCGCGCCGCCGCCATCGTCTTTCGCGCCCGGCGCCTTGAAGACCACATTGGCGTTGGCCTTGACGCCGAACCATCCCGGTTCGCCCGGACGAATGGGCGTCGGCGCGGTTCTGCGTTCTTCGCTGAAATCCGGATAGACCGCCTTGACCACGTCGCCCGAATAGATTTCGCCGCGGCCGACGGCGGCGAGCGCGTCTTCGACCGTGGGACGCGCCAGCCGCATCAGCGCCCCCTTCAGCTTGTCATCGCTCCAGACGCGGCCGGCGCGCTCGAAAGCGCGCTCGACGATCTGGCGGCCGAGCCCCGCATATTGGTGACGAACCGCGTCGCGCGTCGCGCGCCGGATCGCGGCGCGCGCCTTGCCGGTCGCGACCGCCGCCTCCCAGGCGGCCGGCGGCACATGGCCCTCGGCGCGGATGATCTCGACCTCGTCGCCGTTTTTCAGCTGCGACAGCACCGGCGCGACGCGTCCATTGATCTTCGCGCCCACCGCCGAGTCGCCAAGCTTGGTATGCACCGCATAGGCGAAATCGATCGGCGTCGCGCCGCGCGGCAGCGCGATCAATCCGCCTTTCGGCGTAAAGCAGAACACCTGATCCTGAAACAGCTCGAGTCGCGTGTGTTCGAGGAATTCCTCGGGATTGTCGCCATGGGCGAGCAGATCGAGGGTTTCCTGCAGCCAGCGGAAGGCGCGGCTTTCCTTGGCCAGCTCCTCGCGGCCCTGCGCGCCGATCGCGTCCTTGTACAGCGCGTGGGCGGCGATGCCGAAGCGGGCGATTTCATGCATTTCCGCGGTGCGGATCTGCAGTTCGACGCGCTGATGGCCGGGACCGATCACGGTGGTGTGGATCGAGCGATAGTCGTTCTGTTTCGGCGTCGAGATATAATCCTTGAAGCGGCCGGGGACGTTGGGCCATTTCGTATGCACGACGCCAAGCGCGCGATAGCAGTCCTCGACGCTCCCGACGATGATGCGAAAGCCGAAAATGTCGGAAAGCTGCTCGAAGGAAATCGATTTGCGCTCCATCTTGCGCCACACCGAATAGGGCGTCTTCTGGCGCCCGGTGACCGCCGCGGTGATGCCGCGCGCCGCGAACTCCCTCGTCAGTTCGTCCTCGATGCGCCTGATGATGCGGCCGTTCTTGGCGCGCAGATCGTGCAGGCGCTGCTCGATGGTCTGATGCGCCTCCGGCATCAGATGGCGAAAGGCGTGGCCTTCCAATTCCTCGCGCAGGCGCTGCATGCCCATGCGGCCGGCGAGCGGCGCATAGATGTCGAGCGTTTCCTGGGCGATGCGCGCGCGCTTCTCCTGCGGGACGAAATGCAGCGTGCGCATATTGTGCAGCCGGTCGGCGAGCTTGACCAGCAGCACCCGCACGTCTTCGGCGACGGCGAGCAGCAATTTGCGGAAATTCTCGCCCTGGCGCGCCTGTTTGGTGACGAGATCGAGCTTTTCGATCTTGGTCAGTCCCTCGACGAGCTTGCCGATCTGTTCGCCGAACAGGCGGTCGATCTCTTCGCGCGTGGCGTTGGTGTCTTCGAGCGTGTCGTGCAGCACCGCCGCGACGATCGTCGCGTCGTCGAGCTTCAGATCGGTCAGGATCGCGGCGACTTCGAGCGGATGCGAGAAATAAGGATCGCCGGAGGCGCGGGTCTGCGCCCCATGCGCCTTCATGGCGTAGACATAGGCCCGGTTCAACAAATCCTCGTCGACGCGCGGGTTATATTTCCGCACGCGTTCGACAAGCTCATACTGACGCATCATGCGCGTGGCGCCAAAAACTGGTTGCGCGCCGGCCCGCCTGCCCTCCCTTACGCAAATTTAATGCATGGGGCGAGCGAGCGGCGCCGGAGCTGCGGATGTAGCGCGCCAAGGATAGCGCAGCCGGGCCGCCGTGACCAACGGCGACGATGCGCGAATAAAAGGCTTCGCCCGAGTTGCAAAAAAGACTTGCAAGAAAGACTTGGCGGCGCAACGGCGCCCGGCCCTCGTCAAGCGGCTGTCGGAGCCTACTCCGCTTCGTCTTCGACCTCGGCCGGAGGCACAAGACCTTCGAGACCGCGCAGCAGGTCTTCTTCGGTCATCCGGTCGAACTGCTGCTCGCCCTCGATGTCGATTCCGACCGCCGGCGTCAAGGCAGGCGCCGTCTCGGCTTCCGGTTCGTCGACTTCGACGTGACGCTGCAGCGAGTGGATGAAATCCTCGGAGAGATCGTCCGGCGCGAGCGCCGCTTCGGCGATCTCGCGAAGGGCGACGACCGGATTTTTGTCGCGATCGCGATCGACCAGAATCGGCTGACCCGACGAGATGTTGCGCGCCCGATGCGCCGCGAGAAGAACGAGGTCGAAGCGGTTTTCGATCTTGTCGATGCAATCTTCGACAGTAACGCGCGCCATCTGCTGTCAAGCTCCATTCATTTCCGGAGTTGCGCTGATACGCCAATTATGAAAATTAGGCAATAATCTCTTGAGCCTAGACCCGCCGTCAATTTGTTTTGACGCTGCTTTTCGGATTCATTCCAGAAAATCCCCGATGGTCCGCCCGTAAAATGACGCGGTTCCTCTTGACGCTGTGACATTGAGAGGCGATGTATTCGACAGAGACGCGCGCAGCGCTTTTTCAACATGGCTGTCTGAACAGCCCCGGCGGATGCAGCAATAACGGCGCAATCGCCGTGGTTGGTTTTCAAGGCTGGCCATCGAGACGATTGAGCTAAACGCCGAATTGCGGGTTGACGGCCTATTCGGAGCCCGCGTGAACACACTAACCCGACCGTGAGACTTATAATGGCAGATATCGAACGAATTGCGTTATTCATTGACGGCGCAAACTTGTACGCGACCGCAAAATCGCTCGGTTTCGATATTGATTATAAGCGGCTGCTGCGCGAGTTCCAGGGCAAGGGCCGTCTGATTCGGGCTTTTTACTATACAGCGCTGATCGAGGACCAAGAATACTCCTCGATCCGGCCGCTGATCGACTGGCTCGACTACAATGGCTACGCGGTGGTGACCAAGCCGACGAAGGAATTCGTCGATTCGCTCGGCCGCCGCAAGGTCAAAGGCAATATGGACATTGAGCTTGCGGTCGACGCCATGGAGATGGCCGGGCATATCGACCACATGGTTCTGTTCTCGGGCGACGGCGACTTCCGCTCGCTGGTCGAAGCCGTGCAGCGGCGCGGCGTTCGCGTGTCGGTGATATCGACGATCACCACCCAGCCGCCGATGATCGCCGACGAATTGCGTCGTCAGGCCGACGAATTCGTCGACCTCATCCATCTTGTCGGCAAGATCGGCCGCGATCCGGGCGAGCGCGCCGAGCGCATGCAGCGCTATCAGGAGCGCCCGCGTCCGGCGCCGCGGGCGGCGCACGCCGAGGACGAAGGCGAGTAACGCTGCGCGCTTAAATCGGAATCCAGTGGTTCGGCCTCTCGAATTCGGGAGGCCGAAAATTTTTCGAGCGCCTTCATCCCCGCGCGCGCAGCAGCCGCCCCTTTTCGCGGCTCCAGTCGCGCTTCTTTTCGACTTCGCGCTTATCGTGCAGCTTCTTGCCTTTCCCTAAGGCAAGTTGCAGCTTCGCCCGTCCCTTGGCGTTGAAATAGAGCTTGAGCGGCACGATCGTCATGCCTTCGCGCTCGACGGCCTGCGACAGCTTGGCGAGTTCGCGCGACTTGAGCAGCAGCTTGCGCGGCCGTTTCGGCGGATGGTTAAACCGATTGCCGGCGAGATATTCGGGGATGTTGGCGTTGACCAGCCAGGCTTCGCCCTGCCGATCGACATGGGCGTAGCTCTCCGCGATCGTCGCCTTGCCGGTGCGCAGCGATTTCACCTCGGTGCCTGTCAGCGCCAGCCCGGCTTCGAATGTCTCGCCGATTTCGTAGTTGTAGCGCGCCTTGCGGTTGTCGGCGACGGTCTTGAAATTCGGCTCCGGCTTTACGGCCACTGACTCTCCCCGCAGCGTCTCAGCGAATAATGCAGGAAACGCCGATTTGTAACTTTACGCGGCAAGCGCGCCGGCATGAACCATCGCCGCGCGAATGCGGTCCTTGGTGGCCTGCGTGCAGGTCACGAGCGGAAGGCGCACCTCTTCCTCGACCCTGCCGAGAAGCGACAGGCCGTATTTGGCGCCGGTGACGCCCGCTTCAAGAAAGGTCGCGACATGCAGCGGCGTCAGCCTGTCCTGAATCTCCAGCGCCTTGGCGAAGTCGCCGGAAAGACAGGCGTTCTGCAGATCGGCGCACAGCCGCGGCGCGATATTGGCGACGACCGAGATGCAGCCATGCGCGCCCGCCGCCATGCAGGCCAGCGCGGTGAGATCGTCACCCGAAAGCTGGATGAACTCCGGGCCCATCGCCGCGCGCTGGAGCGAAATGCGGCCGATATTGCCGGTGGCGTCCTTCACGCCGACGACGTTCTTGAGCTCCGCGCAGCGCTTCATGGTCTCGACGCTCATGTCGATGACCGAGCGCGGCGGAATATTATAGATGATGATGGGGATCGAGACGGCGTCGTTGATCGCCTTGAAATGCAGATAGAGCCCTTCCTGATTGGGCTTGTTGTAGTAAGGCGTCACGATCAGCAGCCCGTCGGCGCCGGCGCGCTCGGCATGGCCGGCGATGGCGATCGCCTCGCGCGTATTGTTCGAGCCCGCGCCGGCGATGATCGGCGCCCGGCCGCGCGCGGCGCGAATCGTTTCGGTGATGACGCGCCCATGCTCCTCATGGCTGAGCGTCGGGCTTTCGCCTGTCGTGCCGACCGGCACGAGCCCGTGCGTGCCGTTTTCGATCTGCCAATCGATCAGCGCGCGAAGGGCGTCATAGTCGACTTCTCCATGGGAAAACGGCGTCACCAGGGCCGTCATCGACCCATGAAAAATCGGCCTTCCACTCATTGAATCAAAGCCTTCCCTACGCCCCAGAGCCGCCGTAATCGCGTCGCTAAGATTGAGTCGCCCTTCATAGCCGCTGGGCTGCGTTGAGGAAAGCCCCGCGCCACAGTCGAAGGGCGGCTCGAAATGACAGCCGGCGCGTGAGGTTGATGCTTCGTAAACCAAAAGAGTGCAGCTTTCTCACGCCAGTAAGGAAACCGGTGATGATGTTGCCTCGACACGTCGCGACGCGGTTCAAACTCACGGTCGGCATCGCGGCCCTTGCGATCGCCGCGCCCGCCTTTACCGGTTTAGACCGTGTCGGCGACGGCGAGGCGGGACGAGCGGCTTGGCGGCGGACGCCCTCGATCCCCTTAAGTCTCGGCGCATGGCGCTCGCGGGTCGGCTCCCTGCAGGAGGCGGTTCGCGAATTCGTCGCGCGCGGCCACACAGACGATGAAGCGGCGCATCCAGTCGAGAACGCGCTGTTCAGCGCCGAAGAAGACGGCGCGCTGCCGGCGGTCGTTGCGAACGCCCCCGCGATGCGCTGGCTCGATGGCGCCAAGACACCTGCCGAATCCGCCGCGTCTCTGCTCGGGACGGACGCGGACGCCTTCATCCAGGCGGTCGCGGCGTATAAGGCCGGCGATTTTTCGCATGGCGACGAAGCTGCGTCGCGCGCGCAGGCGCCGCTGGCCGCCGCCGCCGCCCAATGGGTCGGCCTGCGGCTTCACCCACACAACGCCGGGTTCAACCGCATCGCCGCCTTCCTGGCGGCCCATCCAAATTGGCCCGCCGGGGATTGGCTGCGCCGTCGCGGCGAGCAGGCGCTCGTCGGCGAGCATCAGCCCGACAAGATCGTGCTGGCCTGGTTCGCCGAAACAAAGCCGCTCACCGCCTATGGGAAATATGCGCTGGCGCGGGCCAGCGCGCGCGAAGGCGATTTCGCAACCGCGGCGGCTCTGGCGCGCGACGCCTGGCGCAACGAGGATGTCGGACAGGGATTCGACACGATTTTCAACAAGGAGCTCGGCGAGCTTCTGACGCCGGCCGATCACAAATTCCGCGCCGATCGTCTTCTCTATGCAGGGAAGACTTCGCTCGCCCTGCGCAGCGCCGAACTCGCCGGCAAGGACGTCGTGCTGCTCGCCCGCGCGCGTATTTCCGGCGCCGACAAATTGGCGGCGTCCTTGCCGCCGTCGGTGCAAAACGATCCGGGGCTGCTCTACGGCCGCGTGCACAAGCTGCGGACCGCCAACAAATTCGCCGAAGCGGGCGCGCTGCTGCGCAAGGCGCCGCACGCCATCGAACAGGTCGTCGACGGCGACGTATGGTGGGAAGAACGACGGATCGTGGCGCGCAAGCTGCTCGATCAAGGCGACCCGGAAACCGCCTATATCCTCTGCGCGCAACATGCGGCGGCAAAGACCAGCAACAAGGTCGACGCCGAATTCAACGCCGGCTGGATCGCCTTGCGGTTCCTCGGCGATCCGATCAAAGCCGAGCGCCATTTTAGGACGCTTGCGGCGATCGCCGAAACGCCGCTGCAAAAGTCCCGCGCATCCTATTGGTTGGGCCGCACCGCGGAAGCGGAAAACGACCCCAGGGCGCAGAATTTCTACCGGCAGGCGGCGACGCATTCGACCACCTTCTACGGTCAGCTGGCCAGCGCCCGGCTCGGGGCCGAAGACCGCCCGCTGCGACCGCCGCCGCCGGCCGCATCCGGCGACAAGCGGGACGAAGCGGTCCGGGTCGCGGAACTGCTGTTCGCCGTCGGCGAGAAGGAGATCGCCGCGCCGCTTTCGCTCGACAGCGCCAGATATCTGCCTGAGGAGTCGCAGGTCGCCGCGCTCGGCGAGGTCATCGCGCGCCAGGGCGACGCCAAACTCTCGCTCATTTACGGCAAGGCCGCGTCCTATCGAGGAATCGCGCTCGACGACGTCGCCTTCCCGGCCTATGGCGTGCCCGATTTCAACGCGCTTCCCGGCTCGGCGTCGCGCTCGATCGTCTTCGCCGTTGCGCGCCAGGAAAGCGCCTTCGATCCGAAGGCGGTCTCTACCGCCGGGGCCATGGGCCTGATGCAGATGATCGCCTCCACGGCGCGGCACACCGCCTCCATGCGCGGGGTGAGCTTCGACATTTCGCGGATGCTCAGGGATCCGCCCTTCAACGCCCAGCTCGGCGCGGCCCATCTCGGCATTCTGCTCGGCGAATATCGCGGCGCCTATCTCCTCACCTTCGCCGCCTACAACGCCGGCGGCGGACGGGTGAAACAATGGATCGACGCCTATGGCGATCCGCGCAAGCCCCATGTCGATCCGATCGACTGGGTCGAGCGGATTCCGATCACCGAAACGCGCAACTACGTGCAGCGGGTGATGGAGAATTTCGTCGTCTATCGCGCCAAGTTCGACGACAAGGGGACCCGACCACCGCAGGTCGAACTCGCGCGCGCCGGTCCCTCATCCGGCGGCGCGACGGCGCGCGGCGACGACGCGATCCGGTAATCGCCGCGCGCGGGAAACGTCGCTGACGCTATTCCGCATTTCCGTTGCATCAGGGTTCTTCCCGCCCGATGCGCGAAGTCTTCTTCGTGTCCGGCATCGTCGCGTAAACGACCAGCGAGATGAAAATCGCGGCGCTCGCATAATAGAAGAACCAGCGCTCATGGCCATGCGCCTTGAACCAGAGCGCGACATATTCAGCCGAGCCGCCAAAGACCGACACGGTCGCCGCATAAGGCAGAGCGACGCCCGTGACGCGGATCGCCGCGGGAAAAAGCTCCGCCTTCACGACGGCGTTGATCGACGTATAAAGCGCGACGATCAGCCAGGCGCAGCAGATCAGCGCAAAGGCGATCCACGCGTCGCGCGCGTCTTGTATGGCGGTCAGCAGCGGGACCGTGAAGATCGTGCCCAGCAGCCCGAAGGCGATGAGCATCGGCCGACGGCCGATACGATCCGACACCGCGCCGTAAAGCGGTTGAAGGCAGAGCGCGAAGAGCAGCGAGCCGGCCGCGATCCACGTCGTCTGCCGATCGCTCAAGCCCGCCGACAGTTTGAGAAACTTCTGCATATAGGTCGTATAGACATAGAAGGCGATCGTGCCGCCGAGCGTCAGTCCGACGACCGTCGCCGTTTCGCGCTTATGGGCGAGGAGCGCGGTGAGCGAACCGCGCCGCGCTTCGGCGCGCGACGCCATGAATGCGGGCGTCTCGGCAAGATCGCGGCGCATGAATAGCGCCACGATGGCGAGGAGCGCGCCCAAGGCGAATGGGATGCGCCAGCCCCAGTCGCGCAGCGCCTGCGCATCGAGCGCAATATCTTGCAGAACCAGCAGCACGCAAAGCGCGAGCAGTTGTCCGGCGATCATCGTCACATATTGGAAGCTCGAATAGAATCCACGCCGCTCGGGATGCGCCATCTCGGCAAGATAAGTCGCGCTCGACCCATATTCGCCGCCGAGACTGACGCCTTGAACGAGGCGCGCAAAGAGCAGCGTCGCCGGCGCGCCGACGCCGATCATCGCATAGGTCGGCGCGAGAGCGATCAAGAGCGAGCCGAGGCACATCAGCAGGACCGAGAGCATCAGCGCGAGGCGCCGCCCGCGACCATCGCCGATGCGGCCGAAAATATAGGCGCCGATCGGCCGCATCAAGAAGCCGAGCGCGAAGACGCCGGAGGCCGACATCATCTGCGCGAGGGCGTCGTCGCCCGGGAAGAACGAGTCGGCGAAATAGAGCGAGAAGGCCGAATAGACGTAAAAGTCGTACCATTCGACGAGATTGCCGATCGAGCCGATCAATATGGCGCGCAATCGCGCCGCTTCGTTCTTGAAGTCGATCCCTGCGGCGGCGGCGCGCATCTAAGCCTCACACCAACTGGCTGGCGACATTCACCATGAGCGCGAGGATCGTGGTGTTGTAGAAAAAGGCGACGATGCCATGCGTCGCCACCAGCAGTCTCATCGGCGACGAGCAGGTCTCGACGTCCGCGGTCTGAAAGGCGACGCCGATCACATAGGAAAAATAGAGGAAGTCGATGTATCGCGGCATGCTGGTGTTGGGAAAATGCAGTCCGCCTCTCGCCGCCGGCGGCTCCTGCGAGTCGCTCTCTTCCTCGAAATAATATTCATGCGCATAGTGGAAGGCGAAGGTCAGATGCAGGAAGAGCCAAGAATTCAGCACGGTGATGACGGTGAGCAAGATTGTTGCGCTCCTTTCGAAGCCTGTCATTGACTTCACCGAACCCAGCTCGATAACCACCGCGCCGAAAGAGGCGGTCGCGATCGCCGTCGTGAGCATCAGCATGACCAAGCGGCCCTCGTCGAGACGCTGCGCGCGTTCGCGGATGGTGTCATGAGTGGAACCGGCGATGAGAAGGTAGACGAAAGCGAAATAGCAAAGAGCGACGACGTTCCACGCGACGAGCGCGCGTGCGACCGGCTGCATCGCCTGCGGCAGCAGAAATCCGACGATGATGCCGAAAGCGATACTGAAAAAAAGCTGCGGTCGCGCGCCGACGATTCGATAGGGCGCCAGGAGCGCCGAGGCGCGCCGCGGAATATTCGACAGTCCTGGTCGGCGCAAGAGCGCGGTCCCTTAGTTGCGCCGCGCCGCGACGAAACGGGCGGCCTCGGCGAGAATGTCGGTTTTTTCGCCCAGTCCCGTATCACGCAGCGCCGCCGTCGCTTCGTCGACAAGCGAGTCGCGCCTCGCGCGCGCGGCGTCGAGACCGAGAAGTCCGACAAGAGTCGCCTTGCCGCGTTCGGCGTCCTTGCCGGCGCGCTTGCCCAGCGCGGCGCTGTCGCCTTCCGCGTCGAGAATGTCGTCGGCGATTTGGAAGGCGGCGCCGAGCGCCTCGCCATAGCGGGTCAGCGCCCGCGCCTGCGACGCCGACGCCGCGCCGAGGATCGCGCCGGCGTCGACCGCGAAACGCAACAGAGCGCCGGTCTTCATCGCCTGCATCCGCAAGGTTTCCTCGAGCGAGAGCGGCGTCGCCGCGGTTTCGGCGGCAAGATCGAGCGCCTGTCCGCCGACCATGCCGCCAATTCCGGCCGCGCGCGCCAGCGCCAGAACGAGCGCGGCGCGCACGCCGGCGTCTGGATGCGTCGTCGCGTCGGCGACGACGTCGAAAGCATAGGTCAAAAGTCCGTCGCCCGCGAGGATCGCGGTCGCTTCATCGAAGGCCTTGTGAGTCGTCGGGCGGCCGCGGCGCAGATCGTCATCGTCCATCGCCGGCAGATCGTCATGGACGAGAGAATAGCAGTGAATCATTTCGAGCGCGCAGGCGGTCCGCAGCGCCGCATCGCCGACGACGCCAAAGAGTCGGGCGGATTCGATGACGAGGAAGGGCCGCAGCCGCTTGCCGCCGCCCAGCGACGAATAGCGCATCGCGTCGAGAAGCCGCGCCGGACGGGCGATCTCTCCCGGAAGCGTCGCCGGCGCGAGCAGCGCGTCGAGCGCGGCTTCGGTCGCCTCTGCGGCGGCGTCGAGACGGCGGCGAAACTCCTCAGCGCGAGCGGCTGCGTCCATGAGGCGATCTTCCCTAAAATTAAGCGATAATGGCTGCTAGCAAATTTGCGGTCCGTTCCCAAGGGGACGCCAACCGCGCCGCGCATCATTGATGACGAAAACCGGTCGATTTTATAGCCTTTTCGTGACCGGCGAACGCGCGAAGGCTGCCGGCTGTTGTATTTTTGCGACAGCCATTGGGGGAAGCCTTCATTAAGCTCGACGCGACGCCAATGCGACTTGCGGCTAACCCAAGCGGCCGCGGGTCGCGGCGTCGTATGAATTCGCGGCGCGCCTATGAGCCTCCCGGTCAAGCGCCGCCTCGCCTGATGGAGCGATCCAAAATCGCCCGTGCAAGGAGAAATGCATGAAGAAAGTTCTGCTGCTGACGACCGCCCTCATCGCGGCCGCGCCGCTTGCGGCGTGCTACTCTCCCGGCGAACGCGCGGCTGGCGGCGCCGTGATCGGCGGACTTGGCGGCGCGGGCATCGGCGCGCTCGCTTCCGGCGGACGCGCCGGCGGCACGCTTGCCGGCGCGGCGATCGGCGCGGCGAGCGG
>VGDY01000115.1 GCA_016869555.1 Alphaproteobacteria bacterium
ATGGGCGCCTCAGTGAGCGTTTGGGAGGAGATCAAACGCAAAACAAACGCGAAAGGCGGCAATCCAGCCTCGCCGCAAAACCCCAAACATCAGTCCGACAGGCTGCTAGGGAATGGCTTTCGCCGCAAAGCCCGCGGAACGTCTCCCATTGGATTATTAACATCTTATATAAGTTATTGATTTATATAGCATACCATCGCCGTATGCCCCACAAATACCGGCAGGCATGCCGTCAAAAAGAAATGCTCTTGATTCCAAGGGAAAACTTGCCGGAAAATTTTTCTTAGGTTTCGGGATCTATCGGCATCTTCCGGACGAATTTTGCGCCTTCAGCTCACCGTCGACCCTTCAGACTCGATGCTGAAATATACCGTCAGCGACATGTGGACGTGACTCGTGATACGGTTTCCGGCTGATTGACTCGGCGGCCGGGATTCCCTTTGGGAATCGAAGCGGTTAGGCTGCGTCGTCATGAATCGCTGGAGGCGGGTCATGGCGACGATAGTTGCGCATTTGAGCGTCGATGCGTTGCGTGAACGGTATGTTTCGAGTTCGAACGCGCGCGAGGCGCGGCATTTTCATACGATCTTGTTGCTCGCTAAGGGCCACACGCTCGGCGAAGTCGCCGAGATGACGTCTTTTGGCCAGCGCTGGATCGAACAGCTTGCGGCGCGCTACAACGCAGCAGGCCCGGAGTCTCTCGGCGATTTGCGCCGGCGCAACGGCTCGTTGGCGCGCGTGTTGAAGCCCGAGTTGCTCGACAAGCTGCGTCTTCGGCTGAAGCAGCCGCCCGATGACGGCGGCTTGTGGACGAGCGCAAAAGTCGCGGCTTTTCTTGCGCGTGAATTGGGGTTGGAGAAGGTCGCGGTTCAACGCGGTTGGGAGGCGCTGAAAGCCTGCGGCATGTCGATCCAGGCTCCGCGCCCCAAAAATCCGAAGTCCGCTTCGCCCGAAGCGGCGGCGGCGTTCAAAAAAACCTCGAAGACGCCGTCGCCGAGGAAACCGCAAATCATCCGGAGCGGCCGGTCGAAGTCTTCGCCAGCGACGAACACCGGCTTGGCCTGAAACCCGTCACGCGGCGGATTTGGGCGCCGGTCGGCGAGCGGCCGACAGCGCATGGCCATCACCGCTTCGACTGGCTTTATGTCACCGCCTTTGTCTCGCCGGCGAGCGGCGAGACCTTCTGGTATGTGCACGACGGCGTCTCGAAGCCGTTTTTTGCGGCGCTGCTCGCAACCTTCGCTCGCGAAGCGAAGGCCGGCGTCGATCGCACGATCGTGCTCGTGCTCGACAACGCCGGCTGGCATGGCGAGGCGGGTCTGAGCGTGCCCGATGGCGTGCGGCTGGTCTTTCTGCCGCCCTACACGCCGGAGCTGCAACCCGCGGAAACGCTGTGGGCGCTCGTCGACGAGCCCATCGTCAACAAACACGTCGAAACGATCAAGGAACTCGACGCGATCATCGGCGAAAGATGCGCCGCGCTCGCCACCGATTGCGACATCATCAAAAGCCGAGCAGGATTCCATTGGTGGCCAAAAATCGCCAAGCCGAAGTAATCAGCCGGAAACCGTATGACGCTGCTTTTGGCCACACATCAAGATACCGATAGGACAGACGCCCTCCGCTCATTGATGGGCCTCCTTCACTCCTTACGAGGGCCCCATGATCGATCTGGAATTTTGCGGCGGTTGCATGGCCTCCCAGGGGACTAACTTCAGAGTGCCGCCGCCTGACGTCCGAACCGGTGCTTAGTCGCCACCGATGACGGATGCCAGCCTTCGGGCGTCAATGGTTCTGCGCGACGGCGACCACAAGTTCAACTCGGGGTAAAACAAGGGATAGATATTTCTACGGAGAGCCCACCCAAATCGCCACAAACGGCCGCGACCTGCTGAGGTAAAAGTCTCCGCCAAGCGGAAATTCAAAGCCTATCCAATCGGCTATTTCCATATCGACATTGCCGAAGTTCGCACGGCCGAAGACAAGCTCTACATGTTCGTGGCGATCGACCGCACGTCGAAATTTGCTTTCGTCGAGCTGCATGAAAAGGCGACGACGCGCATTGCCGCCGATTTCCTGTTCGCGTTGATCAAGGTCGTTCCCTACAAAATCCACACAGTGCTGACCGACAATGGCAAACACTTCACCGATCCCCGCGGCGAGACCTGGACCCCTGTCGAAATCAAGAAAATGCTGGTGGAGGGGAAGTCTTTCCGGGCGCATGCGTTCGAGCATGCCTGCGCCCGCGCCGATATCGACCACCGGCTGACCAAGCCCAAACATCCTCGGACCAATGGGCAGGTTGAGCGCATGAACCGCACAATCAAGGACGCCACGGTCAAACGCTCCTTCTATGAAACCCACGCCGAGTTGCGATCGCATCTCGCCGACTTCGTCACCGCATATCATTTTGCACGCCGATTGAAGACGCTCAAAGGCCTCATGCCTTACGAGTTCATCTGCAAACTCTGGTCGAAAGAGCCCGAGCGATTCATACTCAAACCGCGCCATCAGATGCTGGAACTATTTATCTAGGGCGTAGTGACGATTTAACTATTTGAGCCAGATGGCGATTGCGGCGAGTTTGACGAAGCCCATGAAGTTGGCGAGCAATTTGTCGTATCTGGTTGCGACGCGTCGAAACTGTTTGAGCTTGTTGAAGAAGCGCTCGATGATGTTGCGCTCTTTATAGAGTTCGACGTCATAGTCTCGTTGGGCCTTGCGGTTTCGTTTTGGCGGAATGACGACCTCAGCGCCGGACTGGGCGATGGCTTCGCAAAAATGGTCGGCGTCATACCCCTTGTCGGCGAGTGTTGCGGCCGTCTCGAGGCCGTCAACGAGATCATGCGCGAAGGCGATGTCGTTGCGTTGTCCGGGACTGGCGATGAGGCGGACGGGGTTGCCCAGAGCGTCTCCGGCCGCATGGATTTTTGTGCTCAATCCGCCGCGAGACCGGCCCAGGCCCTGGGCATGCGCCCCCCTTTTAGCTTACGCGCGCCGGCGGCGTGTTGATGCGCCCGCACGATGGTTGAGTCGATCATCAGCCATTCCAGATCCGCCTCGCGCGCAAGCGCCTCGAACATGAGGTCGAGCACACCCATCTCGATCCATCGATAATAGCGGCGTTTCACCGCATTATGGTCGCCAAGGCGCGCCGGCAAATCCCGCCAGCGTCCGCCCGAACGCGCCATCCACAACAGCGCATCGAGAAACCGTCGATTGTTCGCCCGAGGGCCGCGCTTGCCGCGCCGGCCGCCCGGAACAAGGTCTTTGAGGCGTTCCCATTGGTCGTCCCGAAGGGCGTCGCAGTCCATCGCTGTTCTCCAAAAAACAGCGTTGAATCTGATTTGCGCCCTCTTGGGAATCCCAAAACCTTAAATCGTCACTACGCCCTAGTGCAGGACAACATTCTTTGGAGAATAGGTGACTCTGATAATCCTGCCTCAAAACACCGGGCGCAGGAAAACCTGGACAAACTATGCGCATGTACGACTGCCCCTTACGAAACAGCTAACTCTTTCTGATCCGGCTTTGCGAGGCTCACCATTTACCTGGGGGCACCTCGCCCTCCCTGCTGGAGACGCCGCTCGACGTGCTGCTGCTGGCCTCCGAAACGATCGCGAGGGCAATCGCGCAATTGCATCCGATGCGGCTCCTCGGCCACGATGGCGCCGCGCGCTTGCCACGTTCATGCTGTCCGGCGAGGCTGGCTGGATCACCGGCTAGATCATCGGGATGGATGACGGACGCGCACGCCTGCGGACGAAAGGCTAAGCCGCTAGCCGCGCCCGCGTCACGCCGGCTCCACATCGTCCAGAGCGAAGTAGCCGTTGTATCCCTGCATGTAGACGGCGGCGCGATGACCAAAGAGGATCACCGCCTCGCTTTTCGTCGTCAGCGGCTCCGCGTAACCCTTCACGCGCACCCGCGCGCCGACGGGATGGGCGCGGTTCCATTCGGCCGTCTTCTCCTCTGGCGACAGCGCGCGCGGCGCGGGCGGGGGCGTCTCGGCGGGCTGCGAACGGAAGCCGGTTCTGATGCTTTTCATCAGGTTGGAGAGCACCTCGCGCGGGCCGACCTCGATGAAATCCTTCGCGCCCGCGCGCAACAGATACATCATGCTGTCGTTCCAGCGGACGGATTGCGTGAGCTGCCGGGCGAGCGTTCCGCCGACATCGGCGCCGTAAGGTTCGGCGGACACATTGGCGATGACGGGAAATCGCGGCGACGCGAAGGAGAAATCCGCCACGAAGATCTCGTAATCTTCGCGCGCGGGCTGCATGTAGCGCGAATGAAACGCGCCGCTGACGTTGAGCGGCACGAACATCGCGCCCCGCGCCTCGAAGGCCTCCCGCGTCATCGCGACCGCCTCGCGCAGCCCCGACACCACGGTCTGCGTCGGCGCATTGTAATTGGCGACGTCGACGCCCTCGAACCCATTCTCGACAAGCGTCGCGCGAACGCTGCCGCCGTCGAGACCGATGATCGCCGCCATGCCGCCATCCCTGGCGAGACTCATCAGCGCGCCGCGCTTCTGCACGAGGCGCAGCCCATCCTCAAAGGACATCGCGCCCGCATATTCGAGCGCGTTATATTCTCCCAGACTGTGGCCCGCGGCAAAATCCGCCTCTTCGCCATGCTCCTCGCGCCGCGCGCGCCAGCTCAGCGCGTTGACGACGAACAGCGCCGGCTGCGTGAATTGCGTCTGCGACAGCGTCCGGTCAGGATCTTCGAGGCACAGCCGCCGGAGGGAATAGCCGAGGATGTCCTCGGCGTTTTGCACGAGGCGGGGAAAGGCGTCGAAGAGCTTTCCGCCCATCCCGACATGTTGCGAGCCTTGGCCCGGAAAAAGATAGGCTTTCATAAATTCGCCTTCACGCGTGAGTTGGCAAGCGACGCGACGCACTGTAAAATATGTAACAGTAAGCCTCCGCCGCCAAACGGTTTTTCTCGACTCGGCGCAATCGCGTCGCCGGGCACCTCCATGACTGAGCAAATAAGATGATGGAAGACGCGCGCCGGCCCGGTCCCCTGGTCTTCATGTTCTCGGGGCAGGGCGCGCAATATTACGGGATGGGTAGGGCGTTCTACGACACGGAGCCGGTTTTCCAAACCGTCATGGATCGGCTGGACGCAGTCGCGGCGCCTTTCGTCGGCGGGTCCATCCTCGACATTCTCTTCTCGGGCGCGGATGCGAGCGTTCCCTTTGACGCGCTGCTCCACACCCATCCCGCCCTGTTCATGATCCAATATGCGATGGCGCAGACGCTGCTCGCCGATCTGCCCGCGCCGGATTTCCTTCTGGGGGCCAGTCTCGGCGAGTTCGTGGCGGCGGCGGTCGCGGGCGTGGCGCCCGTCGACGCCTTGCTCTTCGATGTCGTCAAGCAGGCGCGGCTCTTCGACGCCCACGCGGACGGCGGCGCCATTCTCATCGTGATCGACGCGGCGGAGGCCTATGAGAGCGACCCGCTCTATGCGGGTCTGGCGCGCGCGGGCGTCAATTTCGACCGCTGCTTTGCCGTCGCCGGCCCCCGCGGCGATGTCATCCGTGTTGCGGAGACGCTTCGCGCGCGCGGCGTCGCGCATCAGTTGCTGCCGGTCGCGCACGCCTTTCATTCCCCCCTCGTCGATCCTGTCGCGCCGCTGTTTCACGCCGCCTTCGCGCGCGATTACGGCGCGGCCCGCATTCCGCTCGTTTCCTGCGCGCATGATCCAGGCGCGCCGTCGACGCGTGGATTCAGCGCCGCGCATTGGTGGGAGGTCATCCGCCGCCCGATCGATTTCCGCGCGGCCTTCGAGCGCTTCGACCGCGAGCGGGCGGGGGCCATCTACGTCGATCTCGGTCCCTCCGGCGCACTCGCCGGCTTCGCGCGCCATCTTCTGCCGCCGCATGCTCACGGCCGCGTGCTGTCGATTATGACTCCCTTCCGACGCGACAGGGAAAATCTCGCCATTCTGCGCGACAGGCTGACACGCCTACGGCAACTGGAGGCGGCGACATGACGGGTCCGCATCACCTCGGCTCACAGGCGTTTCGCGACGATTACGGCCTGCGCTACGCCTATGTCGCGGGCGCGATGGTCAAGGGCATCGCCTCTGAGGCACTCGTGGCCCGCGTCGCGCGCACCGGCGCGCTCGCTTTTTACGGCGCGGGCGGCGTCCGCATGGAGAAGGTCGAAGCGGCGGTGCGCGAGATCCGCACCTTGCTGCCGGACGGCGAGGCCTTCGGCGTCAATCTTCTCGCCCATCACGGCGCGCCCGAGGCGGAAAGCGACTTCGTCAATCTGCTGCTGCGTCTCGACGTTCGCAACATAGAGGCCTCCGCCTACATTCAGGTGACGCCGGCGCTGGTGAAGTTCCGCCTCTCCGGCGCCCGATCCGGCCCTCGGGGCGCCGTCGCGCAGCATCGGATCATGGGCAAGCTCTCGCGCCCTGAGGTTGCGCGGCAATTTCTGGCGCCGGCGCCGCAAGCCATGGTCGCGCAGCTCCTGCAAGAAGGACAGCTGACGGCGGAAGAGGCGGCCTGCGCCGCGCAGCTGCCGCTCGCCTCCGACATCTGCGTCGAGGCCGATTCCGGCGGCCATACAGACATGGGCGCGATGGCGGTGCTGCTGCCGTCGATCCTTCGCCTGCGCGACGCGGCGCAGGCGCAACACCGCTTTGACGCGCCGACGCGCGTGGGCGCCGGCGGCGGCGTCGGCGCGCCGGAACAGGCGGCGGCGGCCTTTCTGATGGGCGCGGATTTCATCGTCACCGGCTCGATCAACCAATGCACCGTCGAGGCGGGAACGAGCGAGGCCGTGAAGACGATGCTGCAATCGGTTAGCGTGCAGGACACCGCCTATGCGCCAGCCGGCGACATGTTTGAAATGGGCGCGAAGATACAGGTCCTGAAGAAGGGCGTCTTCTTCCCGGCGCGCGCCGGCCGCCTTCACGATCTATGGCGCCTGCACGACGGTCTCGACGCACTCGACGCGGCGACACGTCGCGAAATTCAGGAAAAATATTTCCGCCGCAGCTTCGAGGAGGTATGGCGCGAGACGCAGGATCATTATCTGCGCGTCGCGCCCGCCGAGATCGAGCGCGCCGAACGAAACCCGAAAGCGAAGATGGCGCTCGTCTTCCGCTGGTATTTCATTCACAGCATGCGTCTCGCGCTCGAAGGCGCGCCGGATCGGCGCGTCGATTATCAGGTCCATTGCGGCCCCGCGCTCGGCGCCTTCAATCAATGGGTCGCGGACACGCCGCTCGCGGACTGGCGCAACCGCCACGCCGACACGCTCGCAACGATGCTGATGCAAGGCGCCGCCGATTACATCAACCAGCGCCTGCGCGCCTTTGCCTGAGACACGGGAAACGCAAATGTCCGACGCCGAACTGAAAGCCAAGCTAAAAGCGCGTCTCCTTGCCGGCATCGGCGCGCAGATCGACTCGATCGACAATGCGCCGGGCGACCTCGCCGCGCTTCTCCAGGGCGTCGCATTCGAGGCGGCGCCGGTGGGCGAGGCGCCGGAAGGCGCGGGCGCGCCCGGCGGCGGGCCGGACGATCTGGCGCGCATGGTCAACGCCTATTACGATGAGGCCTTCTACAGCCGCGACGGCATCATGGGCCTGCTACTCGGCGAGACGGAATTCCGCAACATCGGGCTTTGGGATGAGACGACTTCGAACCAGAAGGAGGCGTCGGAACGTCTCTTCGACGCCCTGCTCGCTTTCCTCCCCGAAAAGAGCGGGCGGATTCTCGACGTCGCCTGCGGCATGGGCGCGTCGACCCGCCGCCTGCTCCGGCACTTCCCAGCGGAGGCCATCGACGCCATCAATATTTCGCAAAAGCAGGTCGAGACCACGCGCGCCAATGCGCCGGGCATCACCGCGCAGGTGATGAACGCGGTCGATCTGCGCTTTACCGACGCTTCCTTCGATAACATATTGTGCATCGAGGCCGCTTTTCACTTCGAGACGCGGCGGCGTTTTCTCGAAGAGGCGTTGCGCGTGCTCAAGCCCGGCGGGCGGCTCGTGCTATCGGACGTGCTCTTCACCTCGAAGGAACGGCTGTCGCAATATCCGACGCTGCCGAGCGCGGAAAACCACCTTGCGACGGTACAGGACTATCGCGCGCTGCTCGAAGAGACAGGGTTTCGCGAGATCGATGCGCAGGACGCGCGGGATCGGATCTGGCGGCCGCACTTCCTGCATGTCGTGAACAAGGTGCACGAGGCGTTCCTGGAGCGCCGGCTCAATCTCGTCCAGCTGACGGAAATCCTCTGGGCTTATTACAATCTCGACGTGCTCACCGGTCCCTGTCTGCTGGTCTGCGCCCGCAAATAGGACTCACAGCGGGAGTTTCTCCTCGGCGGGAATACGCGTCACGTCCACCTCCTCGTCGAAGCGATGGACGCGACCGGTCTGCATGTCGAGCAGGAAATTGTTAATCGCCACGCCATGCAGGCGGCGCTTCAACCTGATCTTTACATCGTAGAGCGGAAACATGCGGATCACATAGACCTCGCGGTCCATCCGCTCGTTGCGCCATTGCTCGGCGGCGTGGAAATTCTTGTTGTTGAACAGCAGCGCGCGGCCCGCCGGCTCCCGCGTCGTCTTGAAGGCGCCGGCGTAGTGCTTCCTAGCCAGCGCGTTCAGGCTGCCGTAGACACGCATTATATCCTGGTGCGGCGCGGTCTTCACGAAAGCCTTGATTTTCTCCATGCTGATCCGGTTCGGATCGACATAGCCGGCCGCGTCGACGCAATCGGGATCCTTCGAGAAATGATCGAAGAGCATCCCGAGCAGCACGTTGCCAGGCGCCTTCAGTTTCGACTCCGGCAGCACGGAGATGCGTCCGCCATTCTCCTCGTCGAGATCGACGAGGGGGATATAGACGCTCAAATCATTTTCGGTCTCGTAGAAGTGATGGAAGTTCGGCAAATCGATATGGACGCCCGCCGGCGGCGCCCGGAAGTCGTTGCGTAGATACATGTCGTAGGCGGCGACCATGTAGCGAGTGCGAAAGAGGCGCGGGAAACCGTTTCCCATCAGATGGGCGAGCGTCTCCTCCATGCGGACCTGCTCGCAATAGACGGCCTTGCTGTAGACCTTGTCATAGAAGCGCTTGACCAGCTTCCTGCCCGAACGGCGAAACAGATTGAGAAACAGCCCCAGCGCCGCGCCTTCGAGATAGGCCTGATGCTCGTTGTCGACGAAAAACTTGGGAAAATCGTTATGTCCCAGAGCCTTGTCGGCATAATGGGCGCGCGTCGCGGCGACCATTTCGGGCGGCAGGGTGATGCCGGTCTCGACCAGTCCGCGCGCGGCATAGTCCCTGAAGCTCTCGTCGTGAAGCACATTGAACATGTTGGGACTTTTGGATCGTGGCGGGCCGGCGAACGGAGCAACAAGGCTGACGGGAAAAGGGGAGACGCCCCACGGCGCTGGAGGGCCCGCATCTCTCAGACTTTGCTACAAAATCAGTCTGGTGATGGGGACCAAGATAAGTTACTTGTGTAACCTGTCAAGTTATCGGAAAAGTTGTAATGGCAGGCTCTGCTGCAGAACAGGTCGCAACCCTCTACGATTCGCCCGAAGGCCAGCTCGGCCCGCTTCTCTTTGGCGGCCATCTCCATTGGGGCTATTGGGACGCGCAACATGCGGACGACGACTTCGCGACCGCCGCGGATCGTCTCGCGGAGATCATGATCGGCAAATCGCGTATCGGCCCCGGCCAGCGTTTCGCGGATTTAGGCTGCGGCGTCGGACATCCGGCGATCAAGATCGCCAAAGCGACGGGCTGCCAGGTGGATGGCGTCACGATCAGCAAATACCAGCAAGAGACGGCGACCGCGAAGGCGCGCGCCGAGGGACTTTCCGACCGCCTGACCTTCATTCACGGCACGGCGCTGGATATTCCGCGGCCCGACGATTTCTACGACGGTGGCTGGTTTTTCGAGTCGATCTTCCACATGGGGCAGAGCGAGGCGCTGGCGGAGGCGGCGCGCGTGCTCAAGCCGGGCGCGACGCTGACCCTGACCGATCTGCCGACCCTGCCGACCACGACCGACGATTTCCGCGCATTCGTTCGCGAACATATCCATTCGAGCTTCGTCGCCGCCGAAGACTATCCCGGCCTTCTCGAAGATGCCGGCTTCGAACTCGTCAGCATCGACGATATCACGGCCAATGTGATGCCCTGGCTCGTGCCGAAGCTGAAGGAAACGCTGGCCGCGCATGAACGCGAGATTTACGCGGTCGTCACGGACGCGACGGAGAAGATGATCGACGACTGGGTCTTCCTCTTCGAATACATGGCCGAAAACCTCGGCTACATGATCGTCACCGCGCGCAAGAAGTAAATGCGGCGGCCCGCGGCCGTGGGCTTTTCGCGGTCGCAAGGCTCATTAATCATGGACATCGCAAGAAAGCGAATGGAGATCGAGGCGGCGCTGCGACGCGCCGGCGAGTCCGAAGCGGGCGCCCGGCCCGCGCCTTGCGGAGAGAAGGCGGGCGCGGCCCCGGTAGCTATCGTCGGCGTCTCTGGCTTTCTGCCGCAAAACGACACGATCGACGACTTCTGGCGCGCGCTCGACGCCGACGCCTGTCTGATCGAGCCCGCCCCCGCCGAGCGTTTCGACGCGGCGTTGCGCATTCATGGCGGTTTCATTCCGGACGTCGCGGGCTTCGATCCGGCGTTTTTCGGCATGCCACCCGGCGAGGCGGCGACGATGGACCCGCGCCTGCGCCTGCTGCTGATGTCCGCCTATCGCGCGCTCGTCGACGCCGGCCATGCGCCCGGTGCGCTGCGCCAAAGCCGCACCGGCGTATTCGTGGCCGCGCAGGATGACGAATACATCAAGACGCTGGAGGAAGCCGGCGTCGATGTCTCCGACCGCTATGCGCAACGCTGCCTGCTCGCCAATCTGATTTCCTACACGTTCGACTTTCGCGGCGCGAGCGAGGTCGTCGACGCGCAATGCGCCGGCGCGGCGGTGGCGCTGCATCGCGCCGTGTCGGCGCTGCGAGCGGGCGAGATCGATCAGGCGCTCGTCTGCGCCGCGACCCTGCTGCTGCGTCACGAGCCTTTCGCGCTGCTCACGCAATCGGGACAGCTCAGCAAGACCGATCGCGTGCGCGCCTTCGCGCCGGACGCCGACGGCCATCTGCGCGCCGAGGGCGTCGGCGCCGTGTTGCTCAAGCCCCTCCCCCTCGCGCTCGCGGATGGCGACAATATCTACGCGCTCATTCGCGCAACGGCCGTGAACTACAACGGGCAGGGCGGCGCCTCCATCGCCGCGCCCAATCCCGAGAGCCACGCCGCCGTCGTGGAAGCCTGCTATCGCGCCGCCGACGTCGATCCGCGCGACATCGGCTATATCGAGGCGCAGGGCATGGGCAATGCGCTCGCCGATCTTTCCGAATGGCGGGCCTTCAACAGCGCGCTGGAGCGGCTCGCGCGCGCGCGCGGCGTGGCGTCGGCGCCGGGCCAATGTCTGGTGAGCACGCTCAAGCCGACCATGGGCCATATGGAGTCGGCGGCGGCGCTCGGCGCGCTTTTCAAGATCATCCGTGCGCTGCGCACTGGTGTCGTACACGGCGTCGCCGGCTTCACCGGGCCGCACCCCGACATGGCGCAGGGCGGCCCCTGCGCCATCGCCGCGCGCACGCAAACCTGGCCGCGCGCGCAAGGGCCGCGCCTCGCCGGGCTGCACGCCTATGGCATGGGCGGCACCAATGCGCATGTGCTGATCGAAGCCTTCGAGGCGGGAGAGGCGAGGCGCGCGCCGCCGGTGGAGGGGCCGCGCGCGTTCCTGCTGTCGGCGCACACGCCGTCGACCCTCACGCAAATGGCCCGCGATCTTTGCGCCTGGATCGACGCGCAACCCACGGGCGACGCCGCGTCGGAATTGCGCGACATCGCCTGGACGCTACGCGTCGGACGTGACGCCCAGCGCGAACGCCTCGCCATCGTCGCGCGCACGCGGGAAGAGCTGCGCCACGCGCTCGCGCGTCATGCCGAAGGGTGCGCCGCGCCGCGCCTGCATCGCGGGACCGCGACCGACGCGCCTGCCCCGGCGACGGATGACAGCCTCGACGCGCGCGCCATCTTCTGGTCGCGCGGCGGCGCGGCGGATTTTTCCATGCCCGACGACGCGGGCGCGCGCCGCGTGCGGCTGCCGGCCTATCCCTTCGACCGGGAGCCATATTGGGTCGGCGCGGCGTCGCGGCCGCAGGACCGGGCCGCGCAAACGCCTGCGCGCCGAGACGGCGTCAGTCTCGCAGCGCTTCTCGACCTGCTCGGCGGAACGCTCGGCCGCGCGCCGGAGTCGATCGACGCGGATCAGCCCCTCGTCGAGATCGGCATCGACTCCGCGCTCGGACTCAAACTCTTGCGCACCCTCGCGCGGCGCCTCGGCGTGAGCGCGTCGGCGCGCGATCTTCTCGCCCATCCGACGCCGCGCGCGCTCGCGGGACGCCTCGCCGAACTGG
>VGDY01000116.1 GCA_016869555.1 Alphaproteobacteria bacterium
GGACCAGCTGTTCTACGCCATGCAGCGCGGGCTTTCGGCGGAAGAGGCGACGGCGCTGATCGTCAACGGCTTCGTGCGCGACGTGTTGCAGCAGCTGCCGATGGAGTTCGCCGTCGAAGCGCAGAAGTTGATTTCGATTTCGCTGGAAGGGAGCGTGGGGTGATGCGCACGTTACAGATTTCTCTTCCAGAGGAATTGGAGTCCGAGCTTGCTGCTGCGGTCGATGCCGGCGAGTTCCAATCCGCGGACGACGCTATTCGCGCCGCCGTCGCGCAATGGCGCACCGAACGCCTTGTCGAGCGGATGAGCGTGGATGAGTTGCGAAAACTATGGAACGAAGGAGTCGAAAGCGGCGCCGGACGCTTCGGTGCGATCGACGAAATCAAAGCCGAGGCGCGCCGCCGTCATTCACAGAGCTAATTCTCCATGCGCATCGTTCGAACGGCGCGCGCTGAAGAGGATCTAATGGAGATCTGGTCTTATATCGCAAAAGAGAATGAGACCGCGGCGGATCGGACGTTGGATACGCTGGAAAGGAAAACGAGATTGTTGGGCTTACATCCGCAAATCGGACGAGAGCGACCGGACATCGGGAAAGGCGTGAGAAGCGCGATTAGCGGCGCCTATCTAGTCCTGTACCAACTGCTCGAGGACCGCGTGGAAGTGGTTCGCTACGTGCATATGAGGCGACGGCTCGAGGGACTGAATTGATGCTCGAAATCAAGGACCTCCACGTCTCCGTCGGCGAGCGAGAAATTCTCAAAGGCCTGACGCTCTCCGTAAAGGCCGGCGAAGTCGCGGCGATCATGGGGCCAAACGGGACCGGCAAATCGACGCTCTCCTACGTCATCTCGGGCCGCGAAGGCTATGACGTGACGCAAGGCGACGTGCGGCTCAACGGCGAGAATATTCTCGATCTCGATCCCGCCGAACGCGCCGCCAAGGGCATTTTTCTCGCCTTTCAGTATCCGGTCGAAATTCCCGGCGTCGCGACCATGACGTTTCTCAAGGCGGCGCTCAACGCGCAGCGCCGCGCCCGCGGCGAAGCGGAATTGCAGACGCCGGATCTGATGAAGCGCGTCAAGGACGCGGCTGCGTCGCTCGGCGTGTCGCAGGACATGTTGCGCCGGCCGCTCAACGCCGGCTTTTCCGGCGGCGAGAAAAAGCGGATGGAAATCCTGCAGATGGCGCTTCTGCAGCCGCGTCTCGCCATCCTCGACGAGACGGATTCGGGGCTCGACATCGACGCGCTGCGAATCGTCGCCGACGGCGTCAACGCCCTGCGCTCGCCAGATCGCGCCTTTGTCGTCATCACGCATTATCAACGCCTGCTCGACTATATCAGGCCCGATACGGTGCATGTGATGGCGCAGGGGCGCATCATGCGGTCGGGCGGTTCGGAACTCGCTCTGGAACTCGAAGCGCGCGGCTATCAGGATTACATCGCGCAAGAAGCGGCATGAGGCGATGATCAAGCTTGCGGAAGCGGAAGCGACGCTCTCCTCCTTCTACGAAGAAATGCGCGACAAGGGCGCACCGCGTCTGCGCGCTGCGGCGTGGGCGGCGTTCTCGGAATTCGGCCTGCCGAGCCGCCGCGTGGAATCATGGCACTACACGGACTTCAAGGCGGCGATGAGCCGGCCGGCGCCGCTCGCCACCGCTTCACATGCCGCTCTGTCCTTGCCGCGCGCGCATGATTCGCTGCGGCTCGTCACGCTGGACGGCGTATTCCGGCCCGATCTTTCCGACATCGCCCGGCTCCCCGAGGGCGTCGCCGTGCAATCGCTGCGCGACGCGCTGACCCAGGGAGAGCCGCATGTGATGTCGGCGCTCGCCAGCGCGGATATCGGCGCGCAGGACCCGATCCTCGCGCTGAATGCGGCGCTGATGCAGGACGGCGTGGTCATCGAAATCGCGTCGGGGACGAGAATCGGCCGCGCGATCGAACTTGCGACGCTCAGCTCCGCCGAAGCGGCGCAGTCGACCTATACGCGCGCGCTCGTCATGCTCGGCGAGGGCGCTCAAGCGACAATGGTCGAAACGCTTGGCGCGCGATCGGCGGCTTCCGCGCAGGACAACAGCGCGCTTGTGCTTCGACTGGCGCAAAATGCGCGCGTCGACCTCGTGACGCATCTTTCGGGCGGCGTGGAACATTCGATCCGCGTCGCGTCGCTGCTGGCGCATCTCGACGCCGGCGCGACGATCAGTTCCTTCGCGCTGATCGAGGACGACGGCCTGCTTCGCCGGCAGATTTTTGCGCGGCTTGACGGCGAAAGGGCGAGCGCCGCCTTCAATGGCGCGACGCTGGGACGCGGGCGCCTGCACGCAGACACGACGCTGATCGTCGACCATGCCAAGCCCAACGGCGCAAGCCGTGAGCGCTTTCGCCATATTCTCGACGATCAGAGCGTCGGCGTGTTTCAAGGCAAGGTCATCGTGCGCCAGGGCGCTCAAAAGACCGACGGCGCCATGCAGTCGAAAGCGCTGCTGCTTTCCGAGCAGGCGACGATGAACAACAAGCCGGAGCTCGAAATCTTCGCCGACGACGTGCAGTGCGGCCATGGCGCGACCTGCGGCAGGCTCGACAAGGACCAGTTGTTTTACCTGAGCGCGCGCGGCCTGCCGCGCCGCGAAGCCGAAGCCCTGCTCATCGAGGGCTTCGCCAATGAGGCGATGGAGGCGCTCGAGGACGACCAGTTGAAGGCCTTTCTCGCGGATCGCGTCAGCGCTTGGCTGTCTCGAAGGATCGCCCGATGAACGAGATCGCGCGCATCGAAACGGCTTACGACGTCAACGCGGTTCGCGCCGACTTCCCGATTCTCGCCGAGCGCCCCTATGGCAGGCCGCTCGCCTATCTCGACAACGCCGCCTCGGCGCAAAAGCCGCGCGCCGTGATTGAGCGGCTGACGCATTTCTATGAACATGAATACGCCAATGTGCATCGCGGCCTGCATTTTCTCGCCAACGCCGCGACGGAAGGCTATGAAGGCGCGCGCGAGACGGTGCGCCGCTATCTCAATGCGCAATCGACCGATGAAATCATTTTTACCCGAGGCGCGACCGAAGCTTTGAATCTCGTCGCCGCCTCCTTCGGCGAGGCGCATATCGGCGAAGGCGACGAGATCATCCTCTCGGTGATGGAGCATCACTCCAACATTGTTCCTTGGCATTTCCTGCGCGAGCGCAAGGGCGCCGTGCTGAAATGGCTCCAGGTTGACGCCGACGGCCGCTTCGATCTCGAAGCATTCGAGAAGCTTTTCTCGAAGCGCACCAAAATCGTGACGCTCACCCATATGTCGAATGTGCTCGGCGCGCCGACTCCGATCGGCGATGTCGCGCGCATCGCGCATGCCCATGGCGTTCCGCTCTGCGTCGATGGTTCGCAGGGCGCGGTGCATCTCGACGTCGACGTGCAGGCGCTCGACGTCGACTTTTATGCGCTGACCGGCCACAAGCTCTATGGTCCGACCGGAATCGGCGCGCTTTACGGCAAGCGTAAATGGCTCGAGTCCCTGCCGCCCTTCTGCGGCGGCGGCGAGATGATCGAAACCGTGACGCTCGACGCGGTCACTTACAACCAGCCGCCGCACCGGTTCGAAGCAGGCACGCCGCCGATCGCCCAAGCGGTGGGACTTGGCGCGGCGCTCGACTATCTGGAGCGCATCGGCCGGGACGCGATCCGCGCGCATGAAGCGGGGCTGACGGCCTACGCCCATCAGAGACTGTCTCAGATCGAGGGGCTGAAAATCTATGGGCGGGCGCCGGATAAAGGACCGATCGTCTCCTTCGACATGGCGGCGGCGCATGCGCATGACATCGCCACGGTGATCGATCGATCCGGCATCGCGGTGCGCGCCGGAACGCATTGCGCCATGCCGCTTCTCGCCCGCTTCGGCGTCGCCTCCACCTGTCGCGCCTCCTTCGCGCTCTACAATACGCGGGAAGAGGTCGACCGGCTGGCGGAGGCGCTGGAAAAGGCCCGCTCTCTTTTCGCGTAAGGGAATTTCGTGTTGATGAACGATGCTCCCAACACCAGAGAAGCGGAAGGCGCCGCTCCACCGGATCAAGCGTCGGGCGCCATTGAAAACGAGCGCCTGGCGAATGATATCGTGAAGGCGCTGAAGACTGTCTACGATCCGGAGATTCCGGCCGACATCTACGAGCTTGGCCTGATCTACCGGGTCGACATTTCCGATGACGGGATGGTCGACATCGACATGACGCTGACCGCGCCGGGCTGTCCGGTGGCGGGCGAGATGCCGGTCTGGGTCAAGAATGCGGTGAGCGCCGCGCCCGGCGTGAGCGACGTGAAGGTGAATATGGTGTTCGATCCGCCCTGGGACCAAAGCCGCATGTCGGACGAAGCGCGGGTCGCGCTCGATATGTGGTGAATGGGCGCTTACGGAAACGGATTTGCAATGACTGGAATGATGAAAATGAGCGTGATGAACGTCAGCCCCGCGGCGGCCGAGCGCGTGCGCGGACTGCTCGCCGCGGCCGACGAAGGGAAGGGGTTGCGCGTATCCGTCGAAAAGGGCGGCTGCGCCGGCATGTCCTACAAAATGGAAATCGCCGAACCCAAAAAAGGCGACGAGGTCATCGATCTAAAGGGCGGTCGGGTAATCGTCGACGCCGCGGCGGTGCTCTATCTGCTCGGCACGACGATGGACGTGAAAACGACCCAGTTCTCCTCGACCTTCGTGTTCGAAAACCCCAACCAGACCTCGGCCTGCGGCTGCGGCGAAAGCGTCGAACTGCAGCCGGCCGACCCCGAAAGGCTCGTCGCCGGATCGCAGATCGGGAGTCCCTGAATCGACTGGAGCGGATGATGGACCGCGCGCGTATCGAAGAGATTTTCGCCCCTTTCGCCGCGGTGTCCGTGAAGCGCATGTTCGGCGGTCATGGCGTTTACGCCGACGGTCTGTTCTTCGCGATCGAAGCGAACGGCGTCGTCTATCTGAAGGCCGACCGCCACAGCGCGCCGCGGTTTCAACAGGCGGGCTCCCGCCTCTTCGTCTATCAGGGCAAGGATCGACCGATCGCGATTTCCTATTGGAGCCTCCCCGACCAGGCGTTCGAAGACGCCGACGAACTGGTTTTCTGGGCCAAATCGGCGGTTGAGGCCGCTCTCCGGGCGGGTCCGAAAAGGCTGAAACCGGCCGCCGGGACGCGCAAATCGCCAAAAGCCCGACGTCGATCCCGAACGGACGGCGAATAGGACGATAACCTTTTGAAATACATTGTTCTTCATAAGGCGCTAATGCTGGCGTCGCCCGCTCGAATCGCCTATAGACATGTCAACCAGACGCTTTCCTTGAACTGGCGCTCACTTGGCCGACGACGACACCAAAAAAGACGACTCCGATAAGCCCGGCTCCGACATAAGGCCGGTCTCGATCACCGATGAGATGAAGCGCAGCTATCTCGATTACGCGATGAGCGTGATCGTGTCGCGTGCGCTGCCGGATGTGCGCGACGGTTTGAAGCCGGTGCATCGGCGCATTCTGTTCTCGATGCATGAGAACGGACATACGCCGGACAAATCCTATGTGAAGTCCGCACGCATCGTCGGCGATGTGATGGGCAAATACCACCCGCATGGCGACGCGGCGATCTATGACGCGCTGGTGCGCATGGCGCAGCCCTTTTCGATGCGGCTGCAACTTATCGACGGCCAGGGAAATTTCGGCTCGGTCGACAATGATCCGCCGGCGGCGATGCGCTACACCG
This sequence comes from Alphaproteobacteria bacterium, assembly GCA_016869555.1. Taxonomy (GTDB): domain Bacteria; phylum Pseudomonadota; class Alphaproteobacteria; order Rhizobiales; family Beijerinckiaceae; genus Methylocystis. Next base: position 5,731 of record VGDY01000116.1, read on the forward strand.
AGTCGCGACTCGCCAAGCCCGCGCTGGCGCTGCTTGAAGACCTTGATGAAGGCACCGTCGATTTTCAGGCCAATTACGACGGCAAGGAGCACGAGCCGACGGTCCTGCCGGCGCGCTTTCCCAATCTGCTGGTCAATGGCGCCGGCGGCATCGCCGTCGGCATGGCGACCAACATACCGCCGCATAATCTCGGCGAAGTGATCGACGCCTGCATCGCGATGATCGACCGGCCCGACATCACCGTCGCGGAACTGATGGAGATCGTGCCGGGGCCGGACTTTCCGACGGCGGCGACGATCCTCGGCCGGGGCGGCATTCGCAACGCCTTCGCAACCGGGCGCGGCTCGATCATCATGCGCGCCAGGTCCGAGATCGAGACGTTGCGCAAGGATCGCGAAGCGATCATCTTCACTGAAATTCCCTATCAGGTGAACAAGGCGGCGCTGATCGAGCGCATCGCCGAGCTGGTCAAGGAAAAGAAGATCGAGGGCATTGCCGATCTGCGCGACGAGTCCGATCGCGACGGCATGCGCATCGTCGTCGAACTGAAGCGCGACGCCGTCGCCGATGTCGTTCTGAACCAGCTGTGGCGCCACACCGCGCTGCAGTCGAGCTTCCCCGTCAATATGATCGCGCTGAACGGCGGGCGGCCGGAGCTGATGACGCTCCACGACGTTTTGCGCGCCTTCGTCGATTTCCGCGAAACGGTCGTCACGCGGCGCACCAAATTCCGCCTCAACAAGGCGCGCGACAACGCCCATCTGCAGGTCGGTCTCGCCATCGCCGTCGCCAATATCGACGAAGTCATCCGCCTCATCCGCACCTCGCCGGACGCCGCCGCGGCGCGCGAGTCGCTGATGGCGCGCGACTGGCCGGCGAAGGACATGGCGCCGCTCGTCGAGCTGATCGCCGATCCGCGCCACAGGCTCAGCGACGAAGGCGCGATCCGGCTTTCGGAAGCGCAGGCGCGGGCCATTCTCGATTTGCGTTTGCAACGCCTCACCGCGCTCGGCCGCGAGGAAATTTCCGAAGCTTTGAACAAGCTTGCCGCCGAGATCGCCGATTATCTCGATATTTTGCGCTCGCGCGAGCGTCTTTTCGGCATCGTCAAGGACGAGATGCTGGCGGTGAGGGAAGCACACGCCACGCCGCGCCGCACGCAGATCGTCGAAGCCGATGGCGAGGTCGAAGACGAGGATCTGATCGCGCGCGAAGACATGGTGGTCACCGTCTCGCACGCCGGCTACATCAAACGCGTGCCGCTTTCGACCTATCGCGCGCAGCGGCGCGGCGGCAAAGGCCGCTCCGGCATGCAGACGAAGGAAGAGGATTTCGTCCACCGGCTCTTCGTCGCCAATACCCATACGCCAGTGCTGTTCTTTTCCTCGCTCGGCAAGGCATATAAGGAAAAGGTCTGGCGACTGCCGCTGTCGGCGCCGCAGGCGCGCGGCAAGGCGCTGGTCAATATGCTGCCGCTCGAGCAGAATGAGCGGATCACCACCATCATGCCGCTGCCCGAGGACGAAGCGAGCTGGGCGACGCTCGACGTGATTTTCGCGACGACCGGCGGCACGGTGAGACGCAATAAGCTCTCGGATTTCGTCGACGTGCGCCGCAATGGCCTCATCGCGATGAAACTCGACGAAGGCGAGGCGATCGTCGATGTCGCGACCGCGACCGAACATGACGACATATTGCTCACGACCCGCGACGGGCACTGCATCCGTTTCGCCGTGCCGGAAGTGCGCGTCTTTCAGGGACGCACCTCGATGGGCGTGCGCGGCGTGGCGCTCGGGTCCGACGATCGCGTGATCTCGCTGTCGATCCTCAATCATTTCGACGCCGCCGGCGACGAGCGCGCCGCCTATCTCAAGCGCGCCAATGCGCTGCGCCGGCGCATGGGCGAGGATGTTTCGCCCGAAGCCGGGGCCGAGGCGGAAGCGGAGGAGGCGACGAGCGCCGTTGAACTGTCGGATGCGCGCTTTTACGAAATGCAGGCGGCCGAGCAGATCATTCTCACCGTTTCCGAAAATGGTTACGGGAAGCGTACAAGCTCTTACGAATATCGTACAACAGGACGCGGCGGCAAAGGCATCGTCGCCATGGCGGTCAACGCCAGAAACGGCAGGCTCGTCGCCTCCTTCCCGGTCGGCCACGGCGATGAAATCATGCTGGTGACCGACGGCGGCCAGCTGATCCGCTGCCCGGTCGAGGGCATCCGCATCGCCGGGCGCGGCGCGCAGGGGGTCATCGTGTTCGACACGGCGGAAGACGAGCGCGTCGTGTCGGTCGAACATATCGGCGATGTCGGCGACGGCGAGGACGCGCAGAGCTGATTTGAGGCCTTCGGCAGCAGGGGAGGCGCATGAGCGAGGGCGACGACGCAGACGGACCCGTGCTGGTCACCGGCGCGCCGCGCCGGATCGGGCTCGCCATCGCCGAGCGGTTCGCGCGTGAAGGCCGGGCGGTCGTGCTGCACGCCTCGCCGCGTTCGGCGGAGGAGGCCGAACTCGCGGCGCATGCGATCCGCAAGCGCGGCGGCCGCGCGGCGACGGCGATCGCCGACCTCGCCGACGCCTGCTCGACGCAGCGGCTTGTCGAGCAGGCCGGCGAAGCCTTCGGCGCGCTGCGGCTCCTGATCAACAACGCCTCGATCTTCGAAATCGACGCGGCGCAGGACTTCTCGCTCGATCTTTACGAGCGTCAGATGCAGGTCAATCTGCGCGCGCCGCTGCTTTTGTCGCGCGATTTCGCGGCGGCGCTGCCGGCGAAGGCCAATGGCGCGATCGTCAATATTCTCGACCAGCGGGTCTGGCGACTGACTCCGCGCCACTTCACCTATACGCTGTCGAAATCGGCGCTCTGGACGGCGACGCAAACCATGGCCCAGGCGTTCGCCCCGCGCATAAGGGTCAACGCGGTGGGACCCGGCCCGGTCTTTCCCAACGCGGCGCTCGGCGAGAAGGACTTCGAGACGGAGGCGCGCGGCGTGCCGCTGGAGCGCGCCGCCGACGTTTCGGGCGTGGTCGACGCCGTTATCTACCTTTGCCGGGCCAAAAGCGTGACCGGGCAGATGATCGCGGTCGACAGCGGCCAGCATCTCGGCTGGCGCACGCCGGACGTCGGACCGGAATAGGGCGGGCGACCGCGGTCAATCGGCGCTCGGCAGCCGGCGGATGGTGAATTCGATGCGGCCGTCGTCCAATTCGCGCCAGAACTCGATTTCTGTCATATAGGCGGCCTTCGGAAAGCGCTCGAACCATTCCCGCGCCTTCGCCCGCGCCTCGCCGCGCTCGAGCGTGAAGCTCTCGCGACGCCAGCCGCCGCCGCGGCCTTCGCGCTTCGTGGCGAAGCGCTTCGCAAGGTCCCTAGGCGCGTTTCTGGCTGCGCTCATCCTCATGCTCCGGCGCCCGATCCGGGCGATCAGCTTAATGTATGGCGGGCGGGAAGGGGAGTCGGGACCTCCGCCGCCGCCGGGCCCGCTTTCCCGCGCCGCCAAACCGCGCTAGACCCGAGCCATGCCCGAGCGCCCTCCCTACATGATCACCACCGCCATTCCGTATGCGAATGGCGCGCCGCATATCGGCCACGCCTATGAGCGCATCGCCACCGACGCTTTCGCCCGATGGAAGAGGCTTGACGGCTATGACGTGCTGTTTGTCACCGGCATGGACGAGCACGGCCAGAAAATGCAGCGCACGGCCGAGAAAGAAGGGCTAACGCCCCAGGCGCTCGCCGACCGCACCGCCGCGCAATTCGCCCGGATGGGCGAGGCGCTGAACGCCCGCGCCGACGATATCGTCCGCACGACGCAGGCGCGCCACAAGGAGACCGTGCTCGAAATCTGGCGGCGCATGGCGGCGAACGGCGATCTCTATCTCTCCAAATACGCCGGCTGGTATTCGGTGCGCGACGAGGCCTATTACGACGAGGGCGAACTCTCCGAGCGCGACGGCAAAAAATTCGCGCCGACCGGCACGCCGGTCGAATGGGTGGAGGAGGAGAGCTGGTTCTTCAAATTGTCGGACTATGCGGAAAAGCTGCTGGCGCATTACGAGACGCATCCGGAATTCATCACGCCCGAACACTACCGGAACGAGATCGTCGCTTTCGTGAAGCGGGGATTGACCGACCTCTCGGTCTCCCGCACCACCTTCGACTGGGGAATCGAGATTCCGCCGAGCGCGCAGACCGGCGCCAAGCACGTGATGTATGTCTGGGTCGACGCCCTTACGAATTACGTAACGGCTACGAGATTCCTTACGGAAGACGTAAATAAAGCGCGGTTCTGGCCCGCCGACGCGCATGTCATCGGCAAGGACATCACCCGTTTCCACGCCATCTACTGGCCGGCGTTTTTGATGTCGGCGGGCGCGCCCTTGCCCAAGCAGATTGTCGTGCACGGCTTCCTGTTTTCCAAAGGCGAGAAAATGTCGAAGTCGGTCGGCAATGTCGTCGATCCGATCGAGCTCGCCGAGCGCTATGGCGTCGATCAGCTGCGCTATTTCTTCCTTCGGGAAATTCCCTTCGGCCAGGACGGCAACTATTCGCATGAAGCGATCGTCAACCGCATCAACGCCGATCTCGCCAATGACCTCGGCAATCTCGCGCAGCGCTCGCTGTCGATGATCGCTAAGAATTGTATGGGCGCCGTACCGCGTAAACACACGCTGACCGACGCCGACAAGGAGATTCTGGCGCAAGCCGCCGGAGCGCTCGCCAAGGCGCGGGCGGCGATGGAGGATTACGCGCCGCATCATGCGCTCGCGGAAATCTTCCGCGTCGTCGCCGAGGCCAATCGCTATTTCGCCGCGGAAGAGCCTTGGGCGAAGAAAAAGACCGATCCGGCGCGCATGGAGACCATACTCTATGTCACCGCCGAGACGCTGCGCCGTCTGGCGATTCCCTTGCAGCCGTTTATCCCCGAATCCGCCGGCAAGCTGCTCGATCTCCTGGACGTCGGTCCGGACGAGCGCGACTTCGCGCACGCAAACGAGGAGAACGCGCTCCAGGGGGGCGCGCCGCTGCCGCCGCCGACGCCGACGTTCCCGCGTTTCGTGGAGGACGAGCCGAGCTGACGCCGCAAGCGAAATATTTCCAATCTATTCGTGAACCGCGCATTGAGTGGGGAGGGGCCATGAGCATCAGCGACCTGCAGATCATGTTTTGGTTCGGATTGGCGCTCATCCTGATCGGGCTGGTTCTGCTTCCCTTCAATTTTTCCGGCGGCGGCATGAGCAAGATCAAATTGCCCGCCATCGAGATGGAGCTCAACGGACCGGCGTTGTTCGTAATGTTTCTCGGCGCCGGTCTGATGTGGTTTTCGATCTCGAAAAGAGAAACGGAGCCGCCGCCGGCGCCCGCCGCGATCTCGCCGCCGCCGCCGGCCGCCGTCACGGCCGTTTCTCCGACTCCTCCGCCTGCGCCTGCGCCTGCGCCTGCGCCTGGGCCTGGGCCGCCGCCAACCCCGGAGCCCGCCGCCGCGCCGACCGGCGAGAAGGGTTTCGGCGTCGTTTTGATTGCGTCGAGCATCCCGTCCGCGGCGACCCGGCAGGCGATCAAAGCGAAGGAGCTCGCGCCGGCCGATGCGGACATAATTCTATATCGCCGCAAATCGGCGTGGGCCGTCGTCATTCACTATGCCGACAGTCTGAAGGCGGAGGAAGATTTGCCGAAATACCGGGCGGATCGGAATTGGGCGAGCGCCTATGTGGTCAATCTCGGCTCCTGGTGTCCGCTCGCCAAGCCAACCACCGTGCCGCTGCCCTCCGGGGAGCAGCCGATCGCCGGTTTCGATTGCCGCCTGAAGTGACGCCGGACGTCCCCTTGCGTTCGCCACGCGCTGACCACAATCAGGCGTTTCAAATGGGGACGGCGGCGGCGTAATTGGCGCTGGTTTTTGCGGACTTGCGGGTCAAAGTCCCGGCGTGCGATTATGCCGACTCGGGGCTTGGCTTGAACGAGCCGCCCGCAGCGCCGCTCGATCGAGTTCGCGCAGCAGCATCCGCCTTCGTTGCGTCGTATCTGAAACGTCTCAAAACGTCTCTTTTCTCACAGAGGAACTCACGGAATGGCGCGTGGTATTTCAACGATCCTGACGGCGGTCATCTTCGGCGCGATCGGATTCGTATTGGGCGTCTATTTGGCGCCGACCGAAGGCGTCGCCAATCTGAAAGCGGCGATCGAGGGCAGTTTCAAACCGGCGGCGCCAACCGAGGAGGGCGCGCCGGCTGAAGAGCCCGCCGCCGTCCCGGCCGAACCGGAGGCGCCGGCGCAACCCGACGTCTCGGCCGCTCCGACGCCGGAGACGCCTCCAGCCGAGCAGCCGGCGACCGCCGAGACGCCGAACGCCCAGGAGAGCGCGCCTGCGCCGGAA
>VGDY01000117.1 GCA_016869555.1 Alphaproteobacteria bacterium
GGCGCTCGCAAAGCGCATGGCGAACGCCGTCCCATCGAACGAGCATCTTGCTCAAACCGCGAAAGCCGCATAGCATTCAGGCCAGCAACGCCGATTTCCGCTTTTCAACATCAAGCGGGACATCCCCTGGTGAAGGCACATTTCATCAAGTTCATGGCGGCGCCGCCACGAATGGTACGGCCAGTGACAGGACCTTGATGCAAGATGAATATGTCAAGATCAAAGGCCATTCGTTTTCGCAGCCGACTTACCGCGCGCATTTCGTCGGGACGCTCAATCCGGAGCGCTTCGAAAAAGGCTTGCGACGACCACTCGACCGTCTGCGACATGTGCATTCGGTTCGCGACCGCCCATTTCGCGTGAGCCTTCCCGCTGATGCCCTGAACAAGATTCAACAAGGCGCATTGCGCACCCGCTATAAAGGATTGCGGCTGGCGAAAAATCCGTTCGACCTCGCGCTTTACCAGCGCGTGATCGAGCAATTGCGACCCTCCACCATCATCGAGGTTGGGACTTCGGAGGGCGGAAGCGCAGCTTGGCTGATCGACCAGTGCCGATGCCAAGGGCTCGGCGCAACGAAGTTGATCACAATCGACATCGCCCCGCCTGCGATCGAACTCGAAGGCGTCAGTTTCCACCGAGGCGACAGCGTCGCGCCAGCCAAGACGTTTCCGACGGACTGCATCGCTTCGGCGCCACACCCTTGGCTTGTTATCGAGGACAGCGCCCATACCCGCGACAGCACGATCGCAGTGCTTGAATATTTCGACCGCTACCTTCAGCCGGGCGACATGCTCGTGGTAGAGGACGGAGTGATCGCCGATCTAGACGGAGAGATTTACCGCAAGCTTGAAGACGGTCCCAATCGCGCAGTTGCCGAGTTCCTTGATAGCGCTGGCGACCGCTATGCGATCGAAACGACGCTTTGTGATTTCTATGGCCGAAATCTAACCTACGCGCCCAACGCTTGGCTCCGGCGCATTTAGATCGCCTGCTATTTGGCGTGCTTATATTAACGCACAGATTACTGGCGCTGCGCGTCCGGTTTAGGGATAACCAAGTCGGGACAAAACCTGAATTCAGCCAAACTGAAATTTTAGTGGACCCGCCACAGCCGGCTATCGTCGGCACGCCTACCCGGATGTGCGACCGCCTGAGCCGTTTCGACCCAGGAAAGCTCGCGACTGTTGCCCGCCGTCAATAGACAAGCGCGGCTGCGGCGCTAAGCTTCGCGGCGCTTGTGATTCACCATCAGGCATTGCGGGGCCGAACAGAATGTGGCGGCGGAGGGAATCGAGCGGGCCGGCCGCCCCGAAAGGGCGTGTGAACTGGCGCAGCTTGCTCGCTGCGGCGGGGGCCTGCGTCGCTGTCTTCCTCGTCGCGACGATGGGCGCCCCCGCACGCGCCGAAGACAACGCCGTCGCCCTCGCCAAGCAGAAGTCGCTGACCGACACGCCGGGCGGCCCCAAGGATCAGCTGCGCAAGTTCGGGATCGACGTCGACGTCTGGATCACCCAGTTCTACCAGGGCATCACCGCCGGCGCGATCGATCGGACGGCCCGCTACGGCGGCAAGATGGACATGTTTCTGCGCGTCGACGGCGAGAAGCTCGGCTTCTGGAAAGGGCTCAAATTCAACGCGCAATATGAGCATTATTTCGGCCGCAATTTGAACCGTCAGGATCTGGCGCTGCTGCCGGTCAATGTCGCCCAGGCCTTTATCGAGATCGACGGCTATCACTCGGCCTTGTCAATGACGCTGACGCAGGAGCTGAGCGAAGAGCTCTCGGTGACGATCGGCAAGTTCAACATGCTGACGCTGGCGTCGCAGACGCCGCTCGTCGGCGGCGGCGGCATCGACACCTTCATGAACCGCGCCTTCGCGCTGCCGTCGACCGGCATCGGCGTCAGCTCGCCGGAAAGCGTCGCCGACCGGCTGATCGTCGCGCCGCCCTATCTCCTCGGCGGCGTCGCGGCGCTCAAGACCAAATATTTCGACCTCAAGGTCATGGTCGCCGACCCGCGCAACGCCCAGCAGCCGCGCGTCATCGAACGGCCGTTCGAGCGCGGAATCGGCGCCGGTCTGATGGCGACCGCGCCCGTCGAGATCGGCGGCCTCAACGGTTTCCATACGCTGCGCTTCGCCTACAGCAATGCGCGCGGGTTCGATCTCGACGACATCGGCGAGACCCGGCAGTCGATCGCCAGGCTCCGTGGCCTGACCAAAAAGGGCTTCTGGTTCGTTTCCTACGCGGTCCAGCAATATCTGATGCAGAGCGAAACCAACCCCAAACTCGGCTGGGGCCTCTTCACCCTCGCGACGCTGTCGGACGGCAATCCCAATCCGGTCAGATGGAGCATGCTCGTCGGTCTTGCGGGCAACAATCTGATGACGGGCCGCGAAGACGATCTGTGGGGCGTCGGCTATTACCATTACGGGCTGACCCAGCCGCTCCTCTCCGGACTGGCGATGCGGCGGATCAATCGCCGCAGCGAAGGCGGCGTCGAGGGCTTTTACAATTTCGCGGTGACGCGGTGGCTGCGGCTTTCAGGCGACGTCCAGATCATCGATCCGTGGAATCCGGCGAGGATGCGGGCGAGCTATCTCGGCCTGCGTCTGCAGACGAAGTTTTAACAAAACGGCAGCTTAGCAAACAAAAAGGCGAAGATCGTTTCCAAACGATCCTCGCCCAAGGCCTGCCCTTTGGCCTTTATCCGGGTGCGCGACCTGGCGTCAATTCGCGCAGGAGACGCTACGCATGTAACGGACGCGACCACGCTCGTCAGCTTTCGGCGTGATGACGAGCGTGCAGTCTTCATCCTCCGCGCCATAGGCGCGCCCCACTCGGATCGCCGGTCCGCGCGCCACCGGACGCATGCCAACGTCATTGAGGCTCACGGCGGCTTGGACGCCAGTGGCAGAGGATTGCAGCTTCGGGTCAGAGGTCGCCGACGGCGCAGCCGCGACAGCAGCGACCGCGCAAATGGCGACGGTGAATCCGAGGACAATCCGAGACGTACGGCTTGCGAAAGGGCTTTCGCGCGAAACGGCCATTTAGGGCTCCCCACAGGGTGACCGGGAATTCAACCGCGGATCGCGACGCCAACACTGCGATCCTGGACGTTTCCTCTTTTTGCCGGGGGAAAACGCGCCGTCCCGGCAATGGTTCCGCCGTAGTAACTAAATTTTAAGATTTCGCCTTAGAACCGCCTCATCGTTCAAGCCGCGCGATGAGGCTCGACGTGTCCCAGCGCCGTCCGCCCATCTGTTCCACCTCGGCGTAAAACTGGTCGACGAGCGCCGCGACCGGCAGGCGCGCGCCATTGCGCCGCGCCTCGGCGAGGCAGATCGCCAGGTCCTTGCGCATCCATTCGACCGCGAAGCCGAAGTCGAACTCGCCAGCGAGCATTGTTTTCGTGCGATTTTCCATTTGCCACGACTGCGCCGCGCCGTTCTTGAGGAGATCGACGACGTTCTCAGCGTCGAGTCCGGCGGCGCCGGCGAAATGCAACGCCTCGGCCAGGCTCTGGATCAGGCCGGCGATGGCGATCTGATTGACCATCTTGGTGAGCTGCCCGGCGCCCGGCGGCCCCATCAGCCGGCAGGCCCGCGCGTAGCAGGCGATGACCGGCTCCGCTCTGGCGAAAATCGCCGGGTCGCCGCCGCACATGACGGTCAGCGCCCCTTTGTCCGCCCCGGCCTGCCCCCCGGAGATCGGCGCGTCGATGAAACCGAACCCGCGCTCGGCCGCCGCCGCATGGAGTTCGCGCGCGACCTCGGCCGAGGCCGTCGTGTGATCGACGAAGATCGCGCCCGCCGACATGCCCGCGAAGGCGCCGTCAGAGCCGATCGTCACCGCGCGCAGATCGTCGTCATTGCCGACGCAGGAAAAGACGAATTGCGCGCCATTCGCCGCTTCGGCCGGCGTAGGGCGCCATTCCGCGCCGGGATATTCGGCCGCGAATTTTTCGGCTCTGGCGGCGGTGCGGTTATAGACCCGCACCCTGTGGCCGGCGCGATGAAGATGGCCGGCCATGGGATAGCCCATGACGCCGAGGCCGATAAAAGCGACTGACGTGGGCTCCATCAATCAGCCGCCTGTCATGCTCATGTGACGCGAGACGGCGGGCGCCGGCGCCGCGCGGTCGATGATGAAGTCGTGGCCCTTGGGCTTGCGCAGGATCGCGGCCTCGATCGCCTGATGCAGCGGCGCGTCGTCGGGGCTTTCGCGCAGCGGCGCGCGAAGGTCCGCCGCGTCTTCCTGGCCGAGGCACATATAAAGCGTCCCGGTGCAGGTGACGCGCACGCGGTTGCAGCTTTCGCAGAAATTATGGGTGAGCGGCGTGATGAAGCCGATGCGCCCGCCGGTCTCGCGGGCGCGCATGTAGCGCGCCGGTCCGCCGGTGCGGAAGTCGATCTCGTCGAGCGTGAAGGCTTCGCTCAGCCTCTCGCGCACCGCCTGCATCGGCAGATATTGGTCGGCGCGTTCCGGCCCGTCGAGTTCGCCGAGCGGCATCACTTCGATAAAGGTCATATCCATTCCGCTCTCATGCGCGAAGCGCACAAGCGGGACGAATTCGTCTTCGTTGACGCCTTTCAGCGCCACCGCGTTGAGCTTCACCTTGAGACCGGCGGCGCGCGCGGCGGCGATCCCCGCCAGCACTTGCGCATGCGCGCCGGTGCGGGTCAGGGCTCTGAACCGTTCCGGGTCGAGCGTATCGAGCGAGACATTGACCCGCCGCACGCCGCAGTCGGCGAGTTCGGCCGCGAAGCGCGAAAGCCGCGAACCATTGGTGGTGAGCGTCAGTTCCTCCAGCGCGCCCGACACGAGATGGCGCGAGAGGGCGCGAAACAGCTTCATCACGTCGTGGCGCACCAGCGGCTCGCCGCCGGTGATGCGCAGCTTCCTGGTTCCCCGCGCGACAAAGGCGGCGCAGAGCCGATCGAGTTCCTCGAGCGTCAGCAGGTCGCGGCGCGGCAGGAACTGCATATGTTCCGACATGCAATAGACGCAGCGGAAATCGCATCGGTCGGTGACGGAGACGCGCAAATAGGAGATCGTCCGCCCGAAGGGGTCGACAAGCGGCGCCGGCGCGACGGGCGCGGGCGTCGCCGTTACGGGCGTCCAAGCGTGGGCGTTCATCTTCTCCTCGAACCGGCGGAAGTTTCGGCGTCTTCCATATATTGCCGGAAAGAGGGCGCGTGAAGCCCACCCGCCCAGCGGGCGGCCGCAATCTGATCGAGGAGCAGTTCGCAGGGGCGTGGGCGCTAATTCGCGGCGCCCCAGCCGAAATCCTTGTCGAGCAGCGCGTAGAGCTCTTCATTGTAGGGTTGAAAAAACGCAGCCAAATCCTCCCGAGCGCCGTCATCGAATTCGCCGGAGGGCCCGGAATTACGCTCTTCGATCAACAGCGGCTCGACCTGGGGCAGTCCGAGGAATTCGTAAATCCGCTTCGTCGTCGATCGGGGGTCTTGAAAAAATTCGGCCGCATCGACGATGAAAACGCGCTCTCTTCCGAATTGCTCAAGGAGCAGGCGCATGAAGGGCGCGTAGATGCCATGGCGCAAATAGCCGGCGCGCATGCCAGAGAACGCGTGCGGCTCCATCCCGCCGCCGCGTATCATCGCTTTTTCCGCTTCAATGAAGGCTTCGAAATCAGGAAAGCCCTTCCAATAGGGATCCTTCGCCCTGTGGCGCAGGAAGCGCTTCCGATCCCACCGCCAGTGCGAAAAGGCGCGCTCAACCGGATCGCGCAGAATGCAAATGACGCGGATGTCGGGAAACATTGCCTGCGCCAGGAATATCCAAAGGGGATCCGGCATCACCGGCGTGCAATAGCCGGTGACGGCCCCGCCATTGCGCCGGATCGCCGCCTGTTGGGCGGCGCGCGTCGGAAAATACGCCATAAGCCCGCGCATTGTATTCGTGAAGAAGATTTCCTTCGACAGCGGCAGCACGACGTGCGGATGCTGAAGAATGTAAGAGGACAGGAAAGACGTGCCGGAGCGCACCGCGCCGATCGATGCGAAGGACGGCTCCATACGTTCGCTCGAACCGAGAGTTCGCGCCCAGACCCGCCATTTTGGCGGATCGGAAAAATAGTAGCGTTTGAATTGATGCGCGATCGCAAAGGAAAGTTTCCGCCACCCGCCGTCGGCGTCGGATCGCCGCCGGAAGTCCTGAAAAGGACGCTGAAGCGTGTCGATTCTTTTCGGATCGACGGCGAGTCCGGAAGAGGCGCCGTTCATGGTCATGCCGGGCGCGAAAACAGACATTCGTCATTCTCCGGTCGGGCGGTCGTCGACGGGCAAGCAAGGCGCGTTCGATGGATCGTCGCGGCTGGCGGACATTCCATCCGCCGACTCGCGGTCGAGAAAGAATGGGAACGAAGCCTGCGACATCATGCCGACGCGCCGGCGAGCGTCGTCTCGACCGGCGTCGAGCCCACGGCGAAGTTTTTGCCTTTGGCGCGCGCGAAACTCGCCTCGAGCGTCGCGAGAGCGTCGGGGCTTCCGCCTCGCGAACGCCAGCATATGAATCCGTCGGGACGCACGAGCAGCGCGCCCTCGGGCGACACGCCGAGACGCGGCAGAAAAAGCCCTTCGGGATCGTCGACGTCAAATCCCAACCGGCAGACGCCAAGCGGCGCGCCTGAAGGAATGCCGACATGCCGCGCCGCCTCGATCCAGTCGCTTCCCTGCGGCCCGGCGAAGAGCGTGAAGTCGCGTCCGATCAGATCATGAGAGGAAACCGTCTCCTCGCCCCGCCGCAGCCAGACATGCGCGAGGCGCGTTCCCGGCGCCCCGGTCGGGCGCAGAAGATCTTCGACCGGCGCGCCGTCGTCGGCATCGTCGGCGATGATCGCGTCGGAGCGATATCGGTAACCCATAGAGGTTTCGAGCAGGCCGTATTCGTCGTCCCGAATGCGCATGTCCTGACGATCGGGGACCATGCGTTCGACGTAATTGGCGATGGCTCGCGCGATCGCGATCCGCGCCACCGGCCTGCGCTCGACGCTATAGCTGTCGAGCAGCGAAGGCGTGGCCTGGCCCTTGACGACAAGCGCCAGTTTCCACGCCAGGTCGGCTGCGTCCTGGATCGCGGTCTGTCCGCCGAGCCCGCCGACCGGCGGCACGATATGCGCGCAGTCGCCGGCAAGAAACACCCGGCCGAAGGACATGCGATCGGCGAGAAGAGCGGCCATCTGCCAGGGGCGGATATCGAGGATGTTCACGGCGAGGTCCCGGACGCCAAGAGATTGGCGAACGAGCTCTTTGCATCGTTCATCATCGAAATCGGACGCCTGATTGCGGAAGGAATCATATTTTATGTTGATCTGGCCGTGGTTGGGCTCGTCGCAGGTGGCGAAGGCGCCGTTGAACGCCGCATTGCGCAAATAATAGAGCGCAAATCCGTCGCTCGGCAGCACCGCCTCGAGATCGGCCTCGAACAGCACCGAGATCGTGTCCGAAAGAACGCCAGGGCCTTCCATCTTGACCCCACCTGCATCGCGGATGGCGCCGCCGGCGCCATCCGCTGCGATCATGTAGTCCGCAAGAATCGTCGTTTCTTGTCCCGACGCTTCGTCGCGCAGGATCGCCTGGACGCCGTCGGCGCGCTGCGAAAAGCGCTCTAGCGCAGTCGAAAATCTGACGTCGGCGCCATATTGGCGGGCAAAGCGCAACAGCACGGGTTCAACCCGATCCTGTCCGGCGGTGCATATCTTGCTGGGCGACACTTGGGTCGAATCGAGCGACGCCTTGGTGACGAGCGTCTCGATCGGCGGACTTGTAGCCGTCTCCGCGACGATGAGCGTTGACTCATTGGCGCCGGTGCGGCTTGCGGCGAACAGCGCATCCTCCAAACCTTCGACGACACGCAAAAGCTCCATGCTGCGCCTGTTCAGCCCGTGAGCTTTCGGAAGACGCGACGTCGACGCGCGCCGCTCGACAAGAAGACTGGGAACGCCGCGCCAAGCGAGCAGCGTCGCCGCCGACAAGCCCGCATAGCCGGCGCCGACGATCAGAACCGGGACTCGCTGTATACTCATCGCACAGGTCCTTTAAACGGCCACGATACGCTAAGCGGCGCTTCGGACGCCGTTCGAAGGCCGCGCCAGATCAAGAAAACGCCGACGACTTCAGGCCAGATCAAGGATTGGTAGACGATCTCCGGACGGTTCGCCGAGAGACCAAGAAGGACTAACAAAGGCGAGACGAGCCATTGCGCGAGCCCGTCCGCAAAGGCGACCTTGGCGAAGGATCGTCGCGCGAGCGCCAAGCCTCGGACGACGCCGCCGGCGAATCGGATAGGCAGAGAGAACGCCAAAGCGGCGACGAACACCGACCACCAATCGCCATGCTGGCGGTAAAAGGTCGCGCCGATCCAATCACGACCGAACGTGAGCGCAATCGCGGCCGTCAAGGCGATCGGCGCGCCGACCCGGATCACCGGCGCGAGCGTTGTCGTCCAATCTTCGTGAGATCTTGAGGGCAGGCGAATGGCGAGAAAGCGCGTCAGCGTAATCAGCGGACCAAGAATGAACAGCATGAAGGTTTGACCGGCCGCATATGAGTCGAGGCGCTGACCGTCGCCGCTCTGCCACGGCAGCGAAAAAAGCGTCAGCGAAAAAAGCATCGCCGCTTGTGGCGACAGCACCCGCAGCGCTTCCCAGAAGGTTCCGTTCAGAAAGAAACGCGTAAATGCGGGTTCGGGAATGCGCAATTTGCGCGCGCCATGCGGCTTCAGCCGACTCCATAGCCAAATGGATGAGACTCCCGTAACGATAAAGCCCGCAACAAAACAGCCGGCGAAACCAAACTCAAACACATTCATGAACAGGACATTGGCGCCCACTTTCACGGGAATTTCCGTAAGTCGCCAGGCGAGCACCGATCCGCCGCGCCCAAGCGCATGCAGCAGAAAGCCCTGAGTATTCGCAAGCACTCGGAAAGGTGCGCCGGCGACGAACCAAAAAATCGGCGCGCCGACAAAGGGCGCTGCGGCGGCGTCGCCCATCAGCGCGCTGAGCAGAACCGGATAGGCGAAGTAGCCGAGCGTCGCCGTCGCCGTCCCAAGCGCGAGCGCGAGCGCGCAGGTTTTCTCGATCGCGTCGGCCGCCTCTCCATTCTTTTGCGCATGGCCAAGCGCAATGGCGGCGACGGCGGCGCAAGCGATGGTGACCGCAACATCGAGCACGGTGATGCGCATGAGAATCGCATAAGCCCCCGACGCGCGACCATCCAGTCTCGCCACCATTGAGAGATTGATCTGGATCACGAAGGCGGCCGCGGAAGCGCTGGCGAGCAGATGCCAGTATCCGCGCCACAGCGGCGCGCCGTTCATCGCGTGACGCCTTGCCACCCCGGAAATATGTCGAGTTCAAAGCTCGGCAGCGTGAAATAGCCGAAAAGTTCTGGAGGCGGCGGCAACGGCTCCTCGGGCTCGATCAGCTCGACTTCCCGTCCGAAACGGACATTGCGGCATTTCCAACCGATGACGATATCGGTCGTGTCGGCGCATCCGATCACGATCCCGCAATTTCTGCCGCGATCAAGGATCGCCCAGCGCGCGACGGACGCGCCCATAACCGACCTCAAATATTTCTTGTCGGCGAACACCTGTTCTTTGAACGGCGACTGGCGCAGCCAGGCATAGACCCACAGATAATAGAACCAATCGAAGGCGAGCTTCTTCTCTCCCGCCCAGGCCATGAACGGGCGAAAGATCGACATGCCGTCCGGACCGGAGAGCTCCAGCAGCTCGGGACAGATATCGAACAGCGTGTGCCAATAGACGCGCAAGCTGGTGTCGATCCGCACGAAAGCCTTATGGTCCGCGGGATATTTGGCGCACATTTCCGGCGACATGAGCGCCGGATACAAGTCGCGATCGGTTCGACTAGGCAGAGACAACAAGATCATGACGCCTTTCTTGCGGTTCGCCGAACAGGCCTCGCAGCAGCTTCAGATCAGCGACGATGTCGTCATATTCAATTTCTTGATCACGCTCATAGGTCATCGTTGCGCCGGGCTTGTCGAAGACCGATCGAAAATTCTCAAGAAAGGCGACCGTTTCCGGCGACAGCGAATCGGCATGGGTATCGAGCGAGATGAAGGGCTCGATCATGGAGTTCCTGTAGCCGGCGACATGAAAATGTTGGGCCTTGGCGATGACGTTGCGCCAGGCCTCGAGCGGCGTCCCGCAATTGCGATAGGCGCAAACCGCATTGGACGCGTCGAACAGCACGCCCGCGCCGGTTTCTTTCGTGAGGCGTTCGAAAAACGTGGGCGCTTCCAACCCGCCATCCATGATGGAGGGATAATTTTCAAAATGAATGCGTTGGCCGACGATTTCCTGCCACTCCAGGACTTTGTCGCGAACGAATTCATATTCCGTCGAATAGTCGATTTCGCCCAGGTGAAAGAAGGCGCGCCCCTCGTGAGTGAAACGCAAGATATGGTCGGAGACATAAATCGCATTCGTTGCGTCAATGTAATCTCGAAGCCGAGCGGCGAAGTCGACGAGCGTCGGCCGATCGGCTTCGAGAAACCTTGAATACATGACGTGCAAGCCGATGGGACAATCGAACGCCTTGGCTATTTCGTCCGGATCGACGCAGAAGAAATTGTCGATAAGGTATTCGCAATAATCGATATGTCCTTCGGCGATGAGCCTCTGGACCAGGTCATATGTGTCGCCGAGCGTGAAATTGAAGCCAAGCCGCATCTATTTGTCGCCTTCGTCTTGACGCGCCAAACGTCGTCTGCGCCGCCGGCCGGGGGCCGACGACGCGAGCCGACTGTCCTCAGCCGTTGGTGGCGGAGCAGGTCGAAGCGCAATGCGCGCCGGCGCGGCCAATAACGTTAAGAGTAATGCGCTTGGCGATACGGATGGTCATGATGGCCTCCCCTTTTGAGATCGTCTGAAAATTCCAGACGGGGCTCGCAGAACGCGGAACCCGAATGGTAGGACGAGCGAGACCGCAATAATCGGACAGCCTGCGACGAAAATTTTTTCGCGCCGCCGGGATTTTTGGTTCGGTCGCATTCCGGACGACGGAGGGCGCGGCGGATGTCTGGACCATGGATTCGCGCGACGCATCCGCCGCCTTGAGCGGCGTCGCGTCCACGGAAGCGCTCCGACGTGAGAGATCGAAGGCGCGATCGAAGTGCTCGAGCGCCTGACCGAGCTTGCGATTGACCGTTTTCAAGGAGACGCCGAGTTCCTGCGCGATTTCGGAATGGCTGAAACCCAGTATCCGGCTCATCAAGAATATCTGACGACAGCTTCTCGGCAATCGCGCCAGCGCCGCCTGAACGTCCGTCGCCAGCGCCAACGCGTCGAGCGCCGAGGCGAGCGGCGCGTCTGCGCCCGACTGGAACCATGCGCCGTCTTCTCCGAGCGCCCGGGCATGCGTCCTTTGCCGGCGAAGAGCGTCGATGGCGAGCATGCACGTCATTTTCGAGACATAGCCGCGCGCGTTTGCGACGAGTTCGCCATGGTCGCCTTCGAGCATTTTGAGATAGGCCTGCTGGACCATGTCTTCGGCGTCCTCCGACCCGATGACGCGGCGCGCCCGCGTGATCAGATCGCGGTGATGAATTCTAAAAAGTCGGTCGATCGTCTCATGAGACTTGAGCATCAGCGCATCCCTCCCAAGCGCGCCGCCAGCGAAAGCGCATCGATCGCAAACGGCCTCAAGGGGCCTTCGGCGATGCGCTGTCTTGATTATCCGCGACGGTTCGCTGCCGAACGCGTCGCCTGGGCTTTAGGCGGGAGGGGCGCGCGCCGGCGGCGTGTCCGAATGCTTCGGAGGAGCGAGAATAGTCGCGGAGGCGGGAACGACGGCTCGGCTTGTCGAAAGGGCTAAGTGCGAAATCTCTTCAAGGACGGAAGCGATGGGCGGGTGCGAGCTGCAACACGCTAGGGTTAAGACCTAATTAACCATGTTTTGGTTCAGTGGCTTGGTCGACTTGATGGAGGCCGAGGCCATGGACGCGAACTTGTTCTGGTTCAGTGACGAGCAATGGGAGAAAATCGTTCCGCACTTG
>VGDY01000118.1 GCA_016869555.1 Alphaproteobacteria bacterium
CGTCGACGCCATCGAAGTGGACGACAAGGTCATCCGCATCCACGGCTCAAAGGCCAGTCTGGAACAGGCCGTTATGGCCGGAGAACAAATCGGCAAGGGTGTTCGCGGTTTTATACGCAAATGGCGCTCCCTAGGGGACTCGAACCCCTGTTTTCGCCGTGAGAGGGCGACGTCCTAGACCGCTAGACGAAGGGAGCGGGAAGGAGCGTTCTATAGACCGCCGGCCCCCGCCGCACAAGCGCGCCACGCGCCGCGGCGGAGACGCCTCGACGCGGCAAAAAACGCGCGGCGCGAGGAGGTGTCTTAAGCCCCCGCCGACGTTTTGCGGCCGATGAGCGCGCGCGTCGCGACGCGCTTGCCGTCGCCTCCTTCGGCGGCCAGATACAGAGGGCCCTTGGCGGCCCTGGCGGCCGCGGCGCTGCGCACCGCCTCATTGATGCGATCGATCGACGACGTCGAGGGCTTGGGCGGCGGCGCCGCGACTTCCGCGCGCTCGGCGCTTGCTTTCGCCGTCGCCGCCGGCTTGGCGGCGCGATAATCCTCGAGCGCGGTCAATTCGCCGGCGATGACGGCGCCCTTCTCCAATTCGATCTCGCCATAGGTGATTTTGCCCTCGACGCGCCCGCTGGCGCGAACGACGAGCAATTGCTTGATCTCGATATGATCGGAAATCCAGCCGCTGACGTCGGCTTCCGTGGCGCTGACATTGCCGCGGATCACGCCGCCCTGCCCGACCTGGAGGACGCGCGCCGAGACGTCGCCCTCGACCGCGCCGTCGACGATGATGAGATCGGAGGCCGAGATTTCGCCCTTGAGCGTCACGCCGGCGCCGATATAGGCGACATTCTCTTCTTCGGGCCGAAAGTCCATCGCGTTCTTCGCCATCGCCCAGCTCCTCGGTCGCGCAAAATCGCGCAAAAGCTTACGTTGAGCGCGTCGCCACATTCAACGGGAAAATGCCCGCGCCGGCTCAGCGCGGCTTTTCGGCTTCTTCCGACATTGGATGCAGGTCGCGCACCATGGCGCGCATGCGCTCGTCGAGGACATGCGTGTAGATTTGCGTCGTCGAAATGTCGACGTGGCCGAGCAGTTCCTGCACGACGCGCAGGTCCGCGCCGTTCTGCAGCAGATGGCTGGCGAAGGCATGACGCAGCGCATGCGGATGCATCGCGGACGCCGGCAGGCCGGCGGCGCCGGCGAGCGCCTTGAGATCGCGAGCGAAGGCCTGGCGCGTCAGATGGCCGCTGTCGCTGTCGGCGGGAAAGAGAAAGTTCGAGGCGGCGCGCTCGGGCGCGGTCGCTTCGAGCAGTTTGCGATAGGAAAGCAGCGCGCGCCGCGCGCGATCGGTCAGCGGCGCCAGCCGCTCGCGCCCGCCCTTGCCGCGAATGGCGATGAAAGGATCGCGCGCATGCGCGGCGCTTTTCGGCAGCGAGACGAGTTCGGAGACGCGCAGGCCGGTGGCGTAAAGCGTTTCGAGCAACGCATAGAGGCGCGCCGCCTGCAGCCGTACGCGAACGGGCCGGCTCTCATCGTCGAGCCCTTCGCCCGCCACCGCGATCAGCCGGTCGATTTCCGCCAGGGAGAAGACGCCCGGCGCGCTGCGCCGCCGTCGCGGGCCGTCGAGCGCCGCCGCGGGATCGTCGCCGCGATGATGGTCGACAAAGAGAAATTTGTGGAACTGGCGAATGGCCGAAATCCGCCGCGCCAAAGTCGCCGCCGAGAGGCCGCGCGGCGCCAATGCGGCGAGATAGGCGCGAATGTCTTCCGTCGTCGCCGCGCCGGGATCGCGGCCGCATTCGCCAAGATGCGCAATGTAGTCGGAAAGATCGCGCCGATAGGCGTCCTGCGTATTGCGCGCCGCGCCGCGTTCGGCGGCCAGCATGTCGAGAAAGGCGTCGAGCTGGCGGGAAGCGTCGGTCTTCATGCGCTCAACTCCGCGCCGCTTAGAGCAGGTTCCGAAAAAGTTGACAGACTTTTTCGATAAGAACCTGCTCCAACATTTTGACTTTGAGCGATTCCTTATCGATCACATGATTCCATGTGATCGGGAAGCGCTCTAGCGCCGGCGTCGAGTGACGGACGTCACTTATTCAGCCGCTGCGCCGGAATCGTATAGGTCATCTGGCGCGGTTGCGGCGTCACATAGGAGACGAGCGCGACCATGACGCCATAGACGATGGCGGCGACGGCGGCGACGACGATCAGAAAGCGGATGAGACTGGGCAAGGATTCGACTCGACCCCGAAAAAGCCTAAGCCTCTCTTCGCCCGAACGCGCCGCGATTGCAACCACGTCGGTCAACTGCGCGCAAACGCCAGAAATCCTTGATGAATGGCAATGTCGCAGCCGTGGGCGAGAAAAATTTCGAGAGATTCATCTCGCGTTCGAACGCCCGCTGAAGCGATTCGAACGCTCAAGCGATTGCGCGCTCGATCATGGCCCCGTTTCGAGCGCGCCCGACGCTCATCTCAAAAATGCGTTTCGCTATCCTCGTCCTCGGGGCGGATTTCGTGACGCATGATCAGCGGCGCCTGGGTGAGGGCGAAGATGAGCGTCAGCGGCAAAATGCCGAAGACCTTGAAATTCACCCAGTCGTCGGTGGTCAGCACCCGCCGCAGGACTTCATTCAATCCGGCAAGGGCGAAGAAGAACAGGCCCCAGCGGATGGTGAGCTTGCGCCAGCCGGCGTCGTCGATATGGATCGCCATGTCGAAGACGATCGGCAGCAGCAGCTTGCCGAAATAGAGCGCGCCGATGAGTCCGGCGCCGAACAGCGAATAGAGAATCGTGACTTTCAGCTTGATGAAGGTTTCATCGTGCAGAAAATAGGTCAGCGAGCCGAACACCAGCACCAGCGCCGCGGTGACGACCGGCATCGCCGGCAGATGCCGGGTGATCGCCCAGGAGACGGCCAGCGTCAGGACGACGCCGGCCATCAGCACGCCGGTCGCAGCGAAAATGCCGAATTTGGCGTTGGCGACGAAGAACAGCAGCAGCGGTCCTAATTCGAGCCCGAGCTTCAGCCAGGGATTGAGTTTTTTCTTTACCGCGACGGCCGTTTCCTGCGTCATCTTCCTTCAGCTTTCCGCATCCGCCGTTTCTTCAAGCCCGGCGATCGCCCGCGCGAAGTCGCGCGCCTCGAAGGGCTCGAGGTCATCAGCGCTTTCGCCGACCCCGATGAAGTGGATCGGCAGTCCGTAAGTCTCGGCGATGGCGACCAGAATGCCGCCACGCGCCGTGCCGTCGAGCTTGGTCATCACCAGGCCGGTGACGCCGGCGACGCGCTCGAAGACATCCACCTGCTGCAGCGCATTCTGCCCGACGGTGGCGTCGAGAACCAGCAGCACCGCATGCGGCGCTTCGGCCTCCGCTTTGTTCATCACGCGGACGATTTTTTCAAGCTCGGCCATCAGTTCGGCTCGGTTTTGCAGCCGGCCCGCCGTGTCCATGAGCAGAATGTCGGCGCCCTGCTCCTTGGCGCGCCTGATCGCGTCGAAGGCGAGGCCGGCCGCGTCGGCGCCCTCCGCGCCGGACACGACCTCGGCGCCGAGCCGCGCGCCCCAGACCTTGAGCTGCTCGACCGCCGCGGCGCGAAACGTGTCGCCCGCCGCAAGCACCACCGTCTTGCCCTCGCCGGTCCATTTGGCGGCGAGCTTGGCGATCGTCGTCGTCTTGCCCGAGCCGTTGACGCCGACGACCAGGATGATGAAGGGCTTTTTGCTGTCGTCGACGATGAGCGGCGCGGCGACCGGCGCCAGCGCGCGCTCGACTTCGCGAGCGAGAATTTCGCGCACTTCCTCGGGCTCGATGTCGCGCTCGTAGCGCGCCTTACCGACCGCCTCGGTGATCCGCGTCGCCGCGCCGACGCCGAGATCGGCGCGCAGCAGCACGTCCTCCAGCTCTTCCAGCGTGAGGGCGTCGAGCTTGCGCTTGGTGAAGACGTCGGCGACGCCCTGGGTGAGCGCCTGCGAGGTGCGCGAAAGGCCGCCGGACAGCCGCGACCACCAGGAACGATTTTCTTCCTCGGGCGCGGCCTCGACCGCCGTTTCCGGCGCGGACTCGCTCTGGCCGCCGCCGAACAGGCGGGAAAACATGCCGCGTTTCTTGCCTTCCGCTTCTTGACTCATGCGCTCACCGAATTCACGGCCTGCCCCTACACGAGTTACGCGCAAAGGACCAGCGCCGAAGGCCCTTGGGCGGCGCGCCCGCATGACCGAATGGGTCGGCGCCCATAGCCGAGCTAGACAGTTTGGCGTCGCGTAAATCGCGGTCGCAGCCTGTCGAAACCTCGTTCAGACGCCAGTTACCATCACATCCGATATCTCGACGGGAGGCGAGAAATGAAACGCAACAACCAACGCTTCTTTACGAGCGCGTTGGCCTTGGCGTTATTCTGTGCCGCAGCAGATTTAGCTGTCGCGCAGCCCCCCGGATATTTTGGATATCAACCCGCCAGGCCAGGAAGGGCCCGCCCCTCGACTTATGTTGGAGATTGTCGGCCTCCCTATCCGCCGGGCTACCGTCACGACCTTCAAGGCTGGAGCTCCGGATTCACGGATCGCGATTTTTCGTGTTACCGGCTCCAAGACGACTAAGTGCCGCAGGCCGGCTGACGCTTCTTTGCTGTCCGCCTCGGCGTTGCCGAGAACTTCACAGCAGTTGGCCCCTCCCGGCCTGTAGCCGCAGCAGGACGGCGACCAGCGCATCGACGTCGGCGCAGGTGTTGTAGAAGGCCAGAGACGGCCGCACGGTCGCTTCAAGACCGAAGCGGCGCAGGATCGGCTGTGCGCAATGATGCCCGGCGCGCACGGCGACGCCTTCGCGATCGAGCGCCTTGCCGACTTCCAGCGGGTCGTGTCCATCGAGCGTGAAGGAAAGCACCGAGGCTTTCTCCGGCGCCGTGCCGATGAGGGCGAGGCCCGGCACCGTCCCCATCTTTTCGGTCGCATAGACGAGCAGGTCGTGCTCGTAGCGCGCGATCACATCCATGCCGATGCTTTCGACATAGTCGAGCGCCGCGCCAAGCCCGACGGCGTCGGCGATATTGCCGGTGCCGGCCTCGAAGCGCTCCGGCGGTCCCTGATAGATCGTCTTCTCAAAGGTGACGTCGGCGATCATATTGCCGCCGCCCTGCCACGGATCGAGATGTTCGAGCACGGCGTCCTTGCCGTAAACGACGCCGATGCCTGTCGGACCGAACACCTTGTGGCCGGAGAAGACGAAGAAGTCGCAGCCGATCGACTGGACGTCGACCGGCATATGCGAAACGGATTGCGCGCCGTCGACCAGCACGCAGGCGCCATGGCGATGCGCCGCTTCGGTGATTTCGTGAACGGGCGTAATCGTGCCGAGCGCGTTCGAGACTTGCGAGACCGCGACGATTCGCGCCTTCGGGCCCAAGAGCTTTTCATATTCTTCGAGAATGAGCGCGCCGCGGTCGTCGACCGGCGCGACGCGCAGTTTCGCGCCCTTCTCCGCGCATAGCATCTGCCAGGGAACGATATTGGCGTGATGCTCCAAATGCGAGACGACGATCTCGTCGCCCTCGCGCACATTGCGTCGGCCCCAGCTCTGCGCGACGAGATTGACCCCCTCCGTCGCGCCGCGCACGAAAATGATGTCCTTGACGCTCGGCGCCTTCAGAAAGCGGCGGACTTTCTCGCGCGCTTCCTCATAAGCGTCGGTGGCTCGCGCCGCGAGCGTATGCGCCGCGCGATGAATGTTGGAGTTTTCATATTCGTAGAAATGGGCGAGCCGATCGATCACCGACTGCGGCTTCTGCGTCGTCGCGGCGTTGTCGAGCCAGACGATCTGTCGTCCGTTGACGCTCTGATTGAGGATCGGAAAGTCGCGCTTGACGCGATAGGGATCGAACAGATGGCGCGTGGCGTTTTTTGCCGGCCGAGGGTGGTCCTTCGGCGTCGCAAAATTGGCGTCGCCGCCACGCGAGCGGGTCGCGCTCTGCGCATGGTCAGTAGCGCCGCCGCCTTGAGCGAATTCTCCAGGATACAGAGGATAGGCTTCTTCCGTCGCGCCGCCTTGTGAGTGACGCGAGACGATGTCGTCTCCGCGCAGACCTCCGCTCGTCTGCTGCGGGGAAAAGGGGTCGGGATGGCCGTAACCCGCGCCGGTCGGCGCCGCGCGCGTTTCGTATCGCAAGGGCTCCGCCGATGCGGGCGTCCG
The DNA here is from genome assembly GCA_016869555.1 of Alphaproteobacteria bacterium. Classification (GTDB taxonomy): domain Bacteria; phylum Pseudomonadota; class Alphaproteobacteria; order Rhizobiales; family Beijerinckiaceae; genus Methylocystis. The sequence continues at coordinate 6,184 of VGDY01000118.1, forward strand.
CGTCGCCGGCAGAAAATAATAGTCGCCGGACGGGCGATTGAGCGCATCGTCGTCGACGAGGGAAAATTCCTGGGCGAGTCCCCGCGTCGGCGCGCTGTAATCGAATTCGCCGGGAATCGACGATGTGGCCCCGCCAAGCGAAGCGCCGGGCTGCGGAAGGTCGGCAAACCCGAGCGGACGCGTCGACGAATGCAATGTCTGCGGCTCCGAGGGCGCAGGAACATTTGGCGTGGGGACAACGGACGGAATTGTCGTCGGCGGAAAGTCGACCGGACCGAACGGCGCGCGCGCCGGCGCGTGGGGCGCGACCGACGTGACGATCGACGGCGCCGGGATGTCAGTCAGGCTCGGCGTCACGGCCGGAACGGCAGGCAATGCCCCGGCAAGAGCCGGCGCGCCCGCCTGCTGCGTCACCGCGCCATTCGTCGGCAGCGTCGCATGGGGCAGCGCGCCGAAGAAGGCGTTCGCCATTTGCGCGATGATCCGCGCGTCCGGCGCGGCGGCGTCATGATGGGTGAACGTTTCCTCTGACGGCAGGCTGTCCACGGGGAGTTCGACAAATTGCGGCGTCTGCGGCGCAGTCGGCATCTGATTCATACCTCGACAAAATTAAAGGATCGGCGCGCGCAACGCCGACCCAATAGGGCTCACGCATATTCGTCGGGATATTTGTGATATTTGCCGACATCGACGTCTTCGAGCACGCCGAGCGCGTCATGCGTCAGCACCGCCGCCGAGCAATAGAGCGAGATGAGATAGGAGGCGATCGCCTTGCGATTGATTCCCATGAAGCGCACCGAGAGGCTCGGCGCGACTTCTCCCGGGACGCCCGGCTGAAACAGGCCAACGACGCCCTGCTTCTTCTCGCCGGTTCGCAACAGCAGAATATTCGTCTTTCCCGCCTCGTCGATGTAGAGCTTGTCGCTCGGGATGAGCGGCAGGCCGCGCCAGGTGACGAAGGGCGAGCCGAACAGAGTCACGGTCGGCGGCGGCACGCCGCGACGCGTGCATTCGCGCCCGAACGCCGCGATCGCGCGTGGATGCGCGAGAAAGAAGGCGGGCTCCTTCCAGACCTTGGCAATGAGTTCGTCGAGATCGTCCGGCTGCGGGGCGCCGGTGCGCGTGGCGATTTTCATCGACGGATGCGCATTGGCGAGAAAGCCGTATTCGGCGTTGTTGATAAGTTCGGATTCCTGCTTCTCCTTCACCTTCTCGGTAAGGAGCCGCACCTGCTCCTGAATCTGATCGTAAGGGTGATTGTAGAGATCGGAGACGCGGGTCTGCACGTCGAGGATCGTCGTCACCGCGTTCATCGAATATTCGCGCGGCGAATCTTCGTAATCGACGAAAGTCTCCGGCAGGTCGGCGTCCCGGTCGCGGGCCGGGCTGCATTGCACGTCGGCGTCGCTGAGCGCCGTCGCCTCCTTGACCCGGTTGAGACGATAGATGCCCGCCTCGACCGGCGCCCAGGGCAGGAACGACACCAGCCAACGCGGCGTGATCCCGGACCATTGCGGCCGCGTCTTGGTCGCATTGGCGAGCTGGCGTGCGGCCGACTCGCTTAATGTTCGGCGAACTTCAGGTTCTGCAGTCATCAATCCTTTTCCTTCGACAAGGTTGCCCCACGCCGGCGCATGGCCTCCGACCAAAACTATATCTTGTCGATAGACTATACAGTTTTTATGGTCAAGTCGCTCATCGGCCCCCGGCGGCCCCCCGACAGCGAAAGCGCTCGACCCATGCTGCTCGAAATTTTCTCGAAGGACCACGACATCGGCGCGATCGTTTCCGCCTTAAGCGCGCTGCGTCGCGCGTCGCAGGCACAGCGTTACGGCGACGCCGCGCCGCCGCAGCTGCCGTCGAAATTCGTCATGGCTTCGATCGTCGACGGGATCACCGCCGTCCTCTATCCCCGACATTACGGGCGGGCGGAACTGCCCGTCGACAGCACCGACGAATTCATCGCATCGACGCTGAAGACCTGCCTCGCCGGACTGCGCGAACAGGTCCGCCGCGAATTCGCGCTTTTTCCTAGCGAGGGGCCGCGAGAGGAACGCCGCCCCAATGACATCGTCGACGCCTTCGCGCGGGCGATTCCGCGCGTGCGCGTAACACTCGACGCCGACATTCGCGCGGCTTACGCCGGCGATCCCGCCGCAAAAAGTCTCGACGAAACCATCTTCTGCTATCCCGGCGTCGCCGCCTTGATCAAACATCGGCTGGCGCATGAGCTCTACCGGCTCGGCGCGCCGATGCTGGCGCGCATCATCGCCGAAGTCGCCCATTCGCAGACGGGGATCGACATTCATCCCGGCGCCGAGATCGATCAAGGCTTCTTCATCGATCACGGCACCGGCGTCGTCATCGGCGAAACGGCGCGCATCGGCAGGAATGTCCGGCTTTACCAGGCGGTGACGCTCGGGGCGAAGCGCTTCGACGTCGACGAAAACGGCGCGCTCGAGAAGGGCAAGCCTCGACACCCGATCCTCGAAGACGATGTCGTGATTTATGCCGGCGCGACGGTGCTCGGCCGCATCGTCATCGGCCGCGGATCGACGATCGGCGGCAATGTGTGGCTCACGCAGAGCGTGCCGCCGGGCAGCAATATCACCCAGGCGAAGGCGCGGATTGAACTCTTCGACAATGGCGCTGGCATCTGAAGGCGCCGTCGCCGCTTGCGGAGTGAAACGGGCCGGTCGACCGGCCCGCTTCTCGTTTCAGCCTTACGCCGTCGCCTCGGCGCAGCCCTTCGCCATCGCCTCGCGTCCCGCCGCCTTGATTTCTTCCGGCGTCAGATCGCGGACATGAGTCGCGATCGACCATTCATGGCCGAAGGGATCGACGATCTTGCCGTAGCGGTCCCCCCAGAACATGTCGGCGACCGGCATTTTCACCGTCGCGCCGGCGGCGACCGCCTGCGCGAAGACGGCGTCGACGTCGTCGACCATGAGATGGATCGTGACCGGCGAGCCTTTCAAAGCCTTCGGCCCGAGCGCGCCCCATTCCGGCATTTCGTCGACGAGCATCACCATGGAGTCGCCGATCCGCACGGCGCCATGCATCAGCCGTCCGTCGGGACCGGGCATGCGCATCATCTCTTCGGCGCCGAAGGCTTTCTTATAGAAGTCGATCGCGTCGGAAGCGCCGGCGCAGACCAGATGCGGCGTGATCGATCGCATGCATGGCGGCGCGTTCTCAGCAGTGGCGTTCATGGCGTAGCGTCCTTTCCTTCACTTGAGTTTCAGCCCCTAACTTTCGCAGCGCTTTGCGAAGCTTTTGTCCTTCGCTTCGCGACAATTCATCATCGAGCGCCGCATGTTCGCGCCGCCAGATCGGCAGCGCCGCGGCGAGCAGATCGGCGCCGGCGCCGGTCAAGAACAATCTGCGCAAGCGCCGGTCCTTCTCTTCGAGGCGCGTGACGACCAGTCCGCGCCGCTCCAGCGATTTCAGCGCGGCGGTGAGCGTCGTGCGATCCATCGCGAGCGCGTCGGCGAGACGGCCGAGAGTCGGCGCCTGCGGGGCGTTCAGCGCCATCATCAGCGAAAACTGCCCATTGGTGAGTCCAAGCGGCGCAAAGGCGCGGTCGAAACGCCGCGCCAGACGGCGCGCCGCGCGTTGCGTCGCAAGGCAGAGACAGGCGTCGCGGACCTCATGAACGACCTCGATCGGCAGTTTCTTCGACATGGCATTCTTTGACAACGCCGCTTTATGTTGATATCAACATTTACCAGCGCTGTCCAGTTTGTCATTCGAGGCCTCGGCGAAATTGGATGAAACGCGACCACCTCGCCCTCATGCTGAGGAGCCGGCCCGATTTCGGGCCGGCGTCTCGAAGCACGAGGGCGAGTTCCAGAAGACGGCGCATGAAGGTTCCTCGTCCTTCGAGACGCGTGCTCCGATCTCGGGTTTACCCGAGATCGGCATTCGAAACCCAAGTCGTGCAGGCCCGACTTGGGCGCACGCTCCTCAGGATGAGGAACCTTCTCCCCATCGCGCGTTGGAATGACAGACACCAAACAAGGAGCAGCCATGCAACCCAAAGTCAGAACCTGTCTCGGCTTCAAGGACGAGGCCGAGGAAGCGGCGCGATTCTATGTCTCGGTCATTCCCGATTCGGTTTTCGAAGGCGCCTTCCGCCGCGAGCCGGACGGACCGGCGATCCTGGTTTCCTTCACCCTCGCCGGCACGCCCTATCAGGCGCTGAACATGGGTTGCGAGACGATCCGCAACGAAGCCTGTTCGATCTCGGTGATGACGAAAGACCAGCGCGAGACCGACGAACTTTGGGAGAAGCTGCTCGCCGGCGGCGGCTCCGAAATCCAATGCAGCTGGCTCAAGGATCGTTATGGCGTGCGCTGGCAGATCGTGCCGGAAGCCCTGCCGCGCATGTTCATGGACGAAGATCGCGGCGCCGCCGAGCGCGCCTTTCAGGCGATGCTCGGCATGGTGAAAATCGACCTCGCCAAGGTCGAAGCGGCGTTTCGCGGCGATTCCGCTTAAGCCGGGCGCGCGATCGGCGCGGCGTCGCTCTTCCTGGAGACGGAGTCGCCTTTAGAGCGCTTCCTGATCACATGGAATCATGTGATCGAGAAACGTTGGAGCAGGTTCTTATCGAAAAAGTCTGTCAACTTTTTCGGAACCTGCTCGAGCGGCCACGGCGTTCCATTCCTGCACCCAGAAATCGGCGACGCCGAAGCGCGCGACGATGGCGCCCTTGTCGTCGAGGATGATCACCTCGTCGAAGTCGACGACGTCGAGCGCCTTGGGACTGGAGAGCTCCATTTCGAAGAAATGGCTGACCTCGGCGATGACGCTGGCCGCATCGGAGGATTCGCGCTCATATTCGCGCAGCGGCTTCAGCTTGACGTGACCGCCTTCGGTCTCGATGAATTTGACTTCACGAACGCGATAGATCGCCATTGTCTTACCCTCGCTTGCGCCGGGCGCATGAGAGTGAAATCGGCTGCGCATCGCGCGCGTCAAGAGGGGGAGCGGGAGCTGCGCTATTGTTTGGAACGCGCAAGCAAATCTGTCCTTCCCGACGCGCGCGCTTGGGATTGACCCGAGCGCCATTCCATTCGCGCCCTCATGCTGAATGGGAAACTCACACTATCGGCGTTACGGAAAGCCGCACTTTCAGGGCGCGCAGGACAGCGGCGATTGTTTCGAAGCGCGGGTGCGACCCGGGCGCCAGCGCCTTGTATAGGCTTTCGCGGCCCAGGCCGGCGGCTGCGGCGACTTGCGACATGCCGCGCGCTTTCGCGACTTCCGCCAGCGCTGCGAGAAGCACGTCGGTGTTCTCGTCTTCCGCGGCGGCGGTAAGATATTCGGCGATGACCTCGTCATTATCGAGATAATCCGCGACGTTGAAGGTCGCGAAATCAGTGCTCATTTTGGCTCTCCTTCAACTCCCGCGCGATTTCCCTGGCCTTCTCTATGTCCCGCTTTTGGCTGCTTTTGTCGCCGCCATTCAACAGGACATAGATCGTTGCGCCACGCCTGACGAAATACACTCTGTATCCGGGCCCGAAATGGATGCGCATTTCCGACACGCCTTCTCCAACAGTTTCGCAGTCGCCGAAGGGCGATCAGCCCGTATTCACCGGATAATCACAGATTTTGCTGTACAAATTTGTAGTTTATGTCATATTTTTCATACTGTTATGCTTCATTTAGCGAGGCGGCCATGGCGAACCCGGCGGGTGAAACGACTGGCGATGTTCTCAGGGTTGATTTTGACCGCCGCCTGATGGTGCAATTTCGTGGCTCGGTCGTCA
>VGDY01000119.1 GCA_016869555.1 Alphaproteobacteria bacterium
CTCGCTAGCCGATTCACCCGCCGGGTTCGTCATCGCCGCCTCGCTCAAACGAGCCTAACCTTCTGAAAATGATGCCATAAATGCCGAAATTGTACAGCAAAATCAGAGTTCATCCGGCGAATGCGGGATAATATTATCGAAGGCATTCTGAACGGCGAAATCGCTCGTCCGAAAGACTATAATTTTGGCTATTGGGACCTCGTCAATGGCGGCATCATTCCGCCGCCCGAAAAGAAAAGCGACGGCGCGGTCTCCATCGAGGACCGCTTCCTAAGCCAGAACATCACCGCGCCCGAACTCAACAAGCTGAAGGAGGCGCGAAGCTACCTGGAGAAAACCGTCTCTCTCGAACGCACGGCGATGCATGCCGTCGATGGCGAATTCGACGATGGCGGCGGCGCCTTTTCGCGCAAGGGCAAACCCGATCGCGCCCTCGCGACGAAGCTGTTGTTCAGCGACGAATACCGCAAGCTCAATGGCGACTTGACGCTGAAAATCTCGCAGATGCAGGACATGATCCGGCAGAGATACGCTGCGACGATTTTGAAACAACAGGCGTTCGGCGACGCGTTGTTTGCCGCCAATTCATACATAAATTTCGGTCTGTTTGGATTGGTTATCCTGTCGCTGATCTTTCTGCGAAACCGCTTTTCGGCGCGCGCGTCGCAGCTCATGGCGGTGGTTCGCGACATCGGCTCGGGGAATCTCGCCGCTCGCGCGCCGGTCTCCGGACATGACGAGATCAGCGAACTGGCGACGACCATCAATGGCATGGTTGGAAATCTGAACGTCGCGTTCGACAAGCTCGAAGACAAGATCAGGCTTTCGGGAAAAGCGTTGTCGGACCTCGAGGTCGAACGCTCCCGTTCGGAAAAGCTGCTGCACAACATTCTTCCCGCCGCCATCGCAGAACGGCTGCGCGGCGGAGAGGAGACGATCGCGGAAGTCTTCCCGGAAGTTACGGTCTTCTTCTCCGACATCGTCGGCTTCACCGAACTCTCGGCGAAGCTTGGCCCGCACGACACGGTGAATATGCTCAACGCCATTTTCGAAAAATTCGACGAACTGGTCGAAAAACACGGCGTCGAGAAGATCAAGACAATCGGCGACAGCTACATGGTGGTCGGCGGGGTCCCCAACCGGGACCCGTTGCATTGTCAGCATATCGCCGACTTCGCCTTGGAAGCGCAGGCTTTCATCATCAGCTATGCGGAAGGGGTTCCTTACCCGCTGCAAATGCGAACGGGCATCCATACCGGCACGGTGGCTGCCGGCATCGTGGGCAGAAAGCGATTTTCCTACGACCTTTGGGGCGATGTCGTGAATGTCGCCAGCCGCTTCGAGTCCACGGGGCAGCCCGACAGGATTCACGTGTCCGAGGCGGTTAAGGTGCGTTTGAGTGACGATTACCTGTTCTTGGATGACGGAACCGTCGAATTAAAAGGCAAGGAGGCGACGCGCTCTTTCTTCCTGATCGGCAAAAAGACTCAGATGCCTGGAATTTTGGAGTTCGCGACTCCTCGCGCCGCGACCGCCAGCCCATCCTGACCGCGCCGGGGATAGGCCTTCGTCGGCCCTTTGGTCCGATAGACGAATGCGGAAATGATCCAGCTCGCGATCAGTATCGCGACGATTGCAACGCCGAAATCGGCCAGATTGTCGTTGAGGCGCTGAATGACGCCCCAGAAGCCGCCTTCGAAGCCGAGCTTATCGGCGATCAACCCGAGCGCCTCCACCCCGCCGATGAAAAGGGCGAGGACGACGGACATCGCGGTCATGACCAGATTGTACCAAAGCTTCTTCAGCGGATCGTCGAAAGCCCAGCCATAGGCGCCGGTCATCACGACGCTGTCGGTGGTGTCCACCAACGACATGCCGGCGGTGAACAGGGCGGGAAACACCAGCATCGTGGAAAACGACACGCCCTGCGCGGCCGAAATGCCGAGCAGGCCGATCTGCGTCGCGGTGTCGAAGCCCAGTCCGAACAGGAAGCCGACGACATACATATGCGATGACCGCGAAACGAAGCGAAACAGCGGGCGCAGGAATCTCGTAAGCAGGCCGCGCCCGTTGAGCAGATGATTGAGGTCTTCCTCATGGACCGGGTCGCCTTGTCGGGCGCGGTTGTATGCCGACCAAACGCCTCCGAGCAGGAAGAGGTTTCCAAGGCCGATGCCGATGAGAAACAGAGCGGAGATCGAGGCGCCGACGGCGCTGCTCAGGCTCGTGAACGCGTCGGCCTGACCTTGCATCGCCACGGCGGCCGCGGCCATCGCGATCGAAGCGATCGCAACGAAGGTGCAATGGCCGAGCGAGAAGAAAAATCCGACCGAATAGGGCGTTTTGCCGTCCTGCATCAGCTTCCGCACGACATTGTCGATGGCGGCGATATGGTCGGCGTCGAACGCGCGCCCCAGTCCGAACATGAAGGCCAGAACGGCGGCTCCCATCAAGCCCGGCCGTTCGGAAAAGGCGGTCCAAGCCCAGGTCCAGGCGAAGACATTGGCGGCGATAATCAGCGCATATGTCGTCGCAGCCTTGGCTTTGACGTTTTCTCTCCGGTCGTCGAAAGGGTTGAGCGCCATGATTCCGCCGGGCCGAGCCATGAGGATATCTAGCAGTAATCGCTTATCTAAGAAAGTTCATACTGACGGCCAGTGGGCGAGACGCCAAATTGATTAGACCTCGATGTTTGGCCGTCTCAAGGCGGTCGACTTTGGCGCGGCCTTGGACCCTTGAGCGCGGGCGTGCGCGTCTTCGATTTTGACAGGATGCGCGGTCAGCGCAAACGCCGGGCGGGGACATGTTATCGGAGAAGAATATCGCCGAGTGGCGGCGCCGCGCGCCTTCGTTGCGGGAAGCGGAGGTCGCCGACGGCGAAACGTTCTATCGGCAAGGAGAAGCGCCGGGTTTTCTCTATTGCGTGACGCGGGGCTTGGTCAGGCTTTCGCATGTCGCCGAAAGCGGGGCGCAGATCACGCTCGCCATAGCGCAGGCCGGCGATCTCTTTGGACGCGTTTCGCCGGGAAGAGCTTCGGCGCATACGGCAAGCGCCGTCGGCGATGCGCGCGTTCTCCTATTCGCGCCCTCGGACGTGGACCGTCTCGTCGCGAACAACCAGTCCTTTTCAAGCTTTTTCAGCTCTGGGCTGGAGGCGTCGCGGGAACGCGCCGAGCGCCGGCTGATCGATCGTCAGACCAAGACCGTCGCCGCGCGGCTGATCGAAACGCTAGCCGAGCTTGCGCTCGCATTCGGCGCCCCTTGCCCGCATGGCTATTCGCTGGAGATCAGGCTGACGCAGCAGGACATCGCCGATCTCGTTCACGCGAGCCGCCCAGTGGTGACGCGGATCATGAATGATCTGAGGCGCCGGGGGGCGCTCGACTATCGGCGCGACCTCATCTGCGTCAATCATTTGGCGCTGCAAGCGCTCGCGAAAGAAAATCCCGCCGGTTTGTAACGCAGGTGACAGACCGTCGCCGGTCGGGCGCGCACAAAGGCGCGGCGGCCGATCCGCGCCGCCGGGAGGAACGAAGATGAGATTCATCGCGGCGCGCTGGCATGGCTATCTCGACTATCTGACGGTTTTGATTTTCCTCGCCGCGCCAAGCGTGCTTGGATTCGGGGGAATCGCGGCGCAGCTCTCGTGGCTGCTTGCTGGCGTGCATCTCGCGATGACTCTGGCAACGAAATTTCCGCTTGGACTCTTTCGGCGGCGCGCGTTCACGCTCCATGGCTGGGTCGAAAGGATCGTCGGCCCGGCGCTGATCGCCATCTCCTTTCTTCCCGCGATTTCCGCCGAACCGAGGGCCTTCGCCTTTTTCGCCGGCATGGGCCTTGTGATTATCGCGGTCGGCTGGCTGACGGATTATGCGGAGGCGGGATAGGCCGGCGCTGGACTTTTTAGGCGCGAAGCCTCTTGGTCAACCTATCGAATTCAAGCAATTCCTCCATCAGCGCGCCAAGCTCGCCGAGCGGGATTTGCGTTTCGCGGTCGGAAACGGCGGCGCCCGGATCGGGATGCGTCTCGATAAACAGACCGGCGACGCCGACGGCGACGGCGGCGCGGGCGAGAGTCGCGACGAAACGCCGCTCGCCGCCCGATGACGCCCCATGTCCTCCCGGCTGCTGCACGGCATGGGTCGCATCGAAGATGACCGGCGCGCCGGTCTCCTTCAGGATCGGCAGCGCCCGCATATCGGCGATAAGCGCATTATAGCCAAAGCTCGTTCCGCGCTCGGTGACAAGAACGCCGGCGGCGCCTGCGTCGCGCGCCTTATCGACGGCATGGACCATGTCCCAGGGCGCGAGAAACTGCCCCTTCTTGATGTTGACCGGGCGGCCGGTCTTCGCCGCGGCGACGATGAGATCGGTCTGGCGGCAGAGAAAGGCGGGAATCTGCAAGAGGTCGACGACTTCGGCCACGCGCGCGCATTGGGAAACCTCATGCACGTCGGTCGTCACCTTGAGGCCGGTCTTGTCCTTTATGTCGGCTAGGATCGGCAAGGCGTGGTCAAGCCCGACGCCCCGCGCCGCTTCGCCCCTGGTGCGGTTCGCCTTGTCGAAGGACGCCTTGAAGATGATTCCGATGTTGAGCCGCACGCCGAGTCGCGCGAGTTCGCTGGCGACTTGGAGCGCCATGTCGGCGCCCTCCAGCGCGCAGGGGCCGGCGATGAGCGTTAGGGGCAGATCGTCGCCGATCTCGACCCGGCGTGCGCCGTCTGCGATGAGAACTCTCGTCACGCGGCCTTGTCTCACGTTTTCACCAGTCGCGCGACTTCGGCGCGCAGCGCGGGCAGAACCTCGGCCTCGAACCAGGGATGGCGCTTCAGCCAGCCGGTATTGCGCCACGACGGATGGGGCAGGGGAAAGATCAGCGGGCGCGCATTTTGGAACTCGCGCCAGCGCCCGACGATCTCCGTGACTCCCGCGCCTTTCGGCAGCGCATGGCCGAGCCGGGCGAAATGATAGTCCTGCGCATAGCGCCCGATCGCGATGACTGTCTCGATCCGGGGCAGCGCCGCGAAGAGTTCGTCGTGCCAGCGGGCGCGGCACTCGGGGCGCGGCGGCAGATCGCCGCCTGCCGCGTCATTGCCCGGAAAGCAAAAGCCCATCGGCGCGATGGCGATGCGCGAGACGTCGTAGAAGGTCTCGCGGTCGACCCCCATCCAGTCGCGCAGCCGATTGCCGGAAGGATCGTTGAACGGAATCCCAGTCTGATTGACGAGATTGCCGGGCGCCTGGCTCGCCAAGAGAAGCCGCGCAGTGGGAGAGACGCGAAACACCGGGCGCGGTTCATGCGGCAGCGCCGCGCCATCCGGCGTTTCCACGCAGACGCGGCAGGCGCGAATGCGCGCCGCGACTTCGTCGAGCGTCAGAGCTGAGACGCGCCGGCTCATTCAGGGGACGACGCTCGGACGCGCCGAGACTTCCGTGCGCCAGCGAGAGAGATTGGCCAGATCGTCAGGAATGTCGATCCGCGCCAGCTTCGCCAGATCCATCGCGACGATGGCGGTGATGTCGGCGATAGTGAAATCGTCGGACGCCATGAAGCGTCGCGACGCCAGCTCCTGGTCGAGAAAACGCATCATCTGCTGCGCGCGCGGTCGCTGAAACTCGGCGAATTCCGGTCTTTGCGGCGACTCCAGCCGCGCCAGCGCCGGATGGCTGTGACGAAAGGCGAAAGCCACCGGCGCGAACAAGCGGAATTCCACCCGCCGCTGCCACATCTCGACGAAAGCCTGTTCACGCGCATCGCGCCCAAGGAGCGGCGGCTCCGGATGGAGCGACTCGATATAGCGGCAGATGGCGACGGATTCCGTGAGCACGGCGCCGTCGTCGAGAAGGAGCGCCGGCACTTCCTCCAGCGCATTGACGGCGGAATAGGCGTCCTTCTTGTGTTCTTGCGCCAGTAGGTTGACGTCGCGCGTGGGAATCGTGACGTTCTTTTCAGCCAGAAAAATGCGGACCCGCCGCGGATTGGGGGCGAGCGGCGTATTGTAGAACAGCATGTCGGTCTCGTTCCGGGATTCGGATAGGACGGAATTCGCCGCGCTTATGTGGGGGGCGCCCGACCGTTTCAAAATATACGCCTGTCGAAGACGGCTCGCAGTTTTGCCGCGATGATTTAAGTTAATCGCGATGACGGACGAACGTGCCACCCAATCGCCTTCCGCCGCCCTCGTGCTGTTTTCCGGCGGCCAGGATTCCACCACCTGCCTCGCCTGGGCGCTGTCGCGCTTCGACCGGGTCGAGACGGTCGGATTCGATTATGGCCAGCGCCATCGCGTCGAACTCTCGCGCCGGGCCGGGTTGCGCGAGGGGCTCGCGCGGCTTTCGCCCCTTTGGGCGGAGCGGCTTGGCGAGGATCGCATAATTTCCATCGAAGCGCTCGGCGCCATTTCCGACACCGCGCTGACGCGCGACGCCGAAATCGCCTTCTCCGCCGACGGTCTCCCCAACACTTTCGTTCCCGGTCGCAATCTGCTGTTTCTGACCTTTGCGGCGGCGCTCGCCTATCGGCGCGGGATCGCCGATCTCGTCGGCGGCATGTGCGAGACCGACTATTCGGGCTATCCCGACTGCCGCGACCAGACCATCCGCGCCATGGCGCAGGCGCTATGCCTCGGCATGGACCGCAGCGTCATGGTCCATACGCCGCTGATGTGGATCGACAAGGCGGCGACCTGGCGGCTGGCTGAATCGCTCGGCGGCGAGCCGCTGGTGCGGCTCATAGTCGAGGAAACCCACACCTGCTATCTCGGCGAAAGGGGCCGCCGTTTCGACTGGGGCTATGGCTGCGGCGAATGCCCCGCCTGCAAGCTGCGCGCGCATGGCTGGGAGAAATTCCGCGCCGGAAAAGATCGCGCGACTGTTTGAAACCTCTCTAACCGCTCAACTGTGGCACGAAGGCCACAGATGGCGCTGACATCGTCACGCCGAACGAAGGCGCATTGACAGGCTTCGGCCAGCTCTGGATATGTTATGTTATAACATACTCAAACAAAGAGCGGGTCTCGATGAGGAGAAGCGTCTTTGCCGGCGCGGCGGTGTTATTTGTCAGCGCGAGCGCCTCGGCTCAGCAGTCCTTGCCGACCATCGAAGTCGGGGCCGTAAGCCCAATCAAGCGCGGCAAGATCGCCGCCGCTCCACAGACTCCCCCAGCGCCCGGCGGGCGCAGCCGCAGCGCGGCGGTCCCGAGCGGACCCGAGCCGCAGGAAACCGCCGTGGCCCCGCAAGGCGTCCTCCCGATCGTCGCCGATCAGTTCGCGACGGTGACGGTCGTCACCGGTGAGGAGCTGCGGCGCTCGCCGGGCGCGACGCTGGGCGACGTGCTTTTCGCCAAGCCGGGCGTCACCGGATCGAGTTTCGCGCCCGGCGCGGCGAGCCGCCCCATCGTGCGCGGTCTCGACAATTACCGGGTGAGAATCCAGGAAAACGGCGTCAGCAACAGCGGCGTTTCGGAACTTGGCGAGGACCACGCCGTCCCGCTCGATCCCGTCGCCGCGAGCCAGGTCGAGGTGGTGCGCGGCCCCGCCACGCTGCGCTGGGGGTCGCAGGCGATCGGCGGCGTCGTCAACTTCGAAAACAACCGCATCCCTTCGGCCTTGGCCTGCCGTATTGCGCTCCTCCCCGCGGCCGACACGGAGGGCTGCTCCATCGTCGAGTCGCGCGGGGCGGTCATGACCGTCGACAACGGGCTGGAAAATGCGACCCTGCTCGACGCCGGCCGTGGCAATATCGCCATTCACGTCGATGTCCACGGCCGTCGCGGCAGCGACTACCTCATCCCCGGCTATCCCTATCTTTATCCGCCGGATCCGCCGCCCCCGGTTTTCGGACGCCAGCCCAATTCGTCGATGCGTTCGGCCGGCGGCTCGGCCGGCGCCACCTTTTTCTTTGACGGCGGCTTTGTCGGCTTCGCGCTGACTCAGTTCAACTCGCGCTACCACATCCCCGGCGTCGAGCCGACGGAGACCAATACGCGGATCGAGTTGCGCCAGACCCGCGCGACGACCAAGGGCGAGTTCCGTCCGCCGTCGGCCTATATCGAAGCAGTCCGCTTCTGGGCGGGGCTCACCGACTACAAGCACCATGAACTCGCCAATGAGGAGGGGTTCAACGGCGTTCAGCAGACTTTCACCAACAAGGATCTCGAGGCGCGCGTTGAAACGCAGCTTCGTCCCATTGACCTCTCCTTCGCGACTCTGACCAGCGCCTTCGGCGTTCAGGGCATGCATCAGATCCTGACCGCGCCCGGCCGCGAGGGCGGACTCTTCGACCCCAACCGGACGCGCAGCGTCGCCGGCTATTGGTTCAATGAATTCAAGCTGTCCGAAACATCGAAGATGCAGCTTGCCGGACGTATCGAACATGCGACCGTCTCCGGCGCCTTTCCCGACCTCCTGATCACCGGCGAAGCGCCAGAATTCCTGGTCGAGCCGGGCGCGCAACTCCCCCGCGTGCGCAATTTCACGCCCAAAAGCGCCGCCTTCGGCTTTCTGCAGGATCTGCCGGAAGGCGTCGTCGCCAGCCTGACCGCCCAATATGTCGAACGCGCGCCGCGCGCCCCCGAACTCTTCTCGCGCGGCGTCCATGAAGCGACGGGAACCTTCGACATCGGCAATCCCAATCTCGGAATCGAAGGGGCGAAAACCATCGAAATCGGCCTGCGCCGCCCGCTCGGCCCCTTCCGCTTCGAGGCGACGGCCTACCTCACGCGCTTTGACGGCTTTATCTTCCGAAATCTCACCGGCGCTGTCTGCGAGGGCGACATTGCGAGCTGCGCCTTCGACGGCGAGGGCGATCTGCGCGAGGCGATCTATTCGCAGCGCAATGCGGTCTTCCGGGGCGGCGAGTTTCAAACCCAGCTCGACTTCGCGCCGCTGGCGGGCGGCGTTTTCGGGGTGGAGCACCAGTTCGATGTCGTGCGCGCGACCTTCGTGGGCGGCGGAAATGTCCCGCGTATCCCGCCGGTCCGGCTCGGCGGCGGCCTGTTCTGGCGCGATATGAACTGGCTGGCGCGCATCAACCTCCTGCACGCTTTCGCCCAGCGCGACATCGACCTGACCAATGAAACGCCGACGAAGGGCTATAATCTGCTGCGGGCCGAACTCAGCTATCGCATGCTGTTCGATCCGGGCGATCCGCTGAGCCGCGAGCTGAGGCTGGGTCTCGTCGGCGACAATCTCCTCAACGAAGACATCCGCAACAGCGTCTCCTTCAGGAAGGATGAAGTGCTGCTGCCGGGGGCGAATCTGCGGGTCTTCGTCAATGCGCGCTTTTGAGCGCTTAACGGGCGGACGGCTTGATCGCCGGCGCGAAATAGGGCATAGGCGGGGCCAACGAAGCGCTGGGCGTATCCCGGCCAGTTCACCATTGCCGGGACAAGACCGATGAAAATCCGCAACTCTTTGAAATCTCTGCGTTCGCGCCACCGCGCCAACCAGATCGTGCGCCGCAAGGGCCGCGTCTACATCATCAACAAGGTGCAGCGCCGCTACAAGGCCCGCCAGGGCTGAGTTGTTGCGTGCGCAGCACGGGCCGCAGCTCTTAGCCGCCCATCAGCGCCAGCACATGGGCGCTGACGCAGCGGCTGAGGGCGTCGACGTCATAGCCGCCTTCCAGCATCGAGACGATTCGGCCGCCGCAGCGCTTGTCGGCGATCTCCATCAGCCGCTTGGTCGCGTCGCCGAAATCGGCCTCGCGCAGCCGCAGGCCGCCGAGCGGATCGCGCTCATGAGCGTCGAAACCTGCTGAAATAAGAATAAGATCGGGCGCGAACGCCCGCAGTCGCGGCAGGATTCGATCGTCGAGCGCCTCTCGAAAAGCGTCGCCGGTCGACCCGGCGAAGAGCGGCGCGTTGACGATATTGTCATGGGCGCCCGTCTCATTGCGCCCGCCGGTGCCCGGATAGAAGGGCGCCTGATGCGTGGAGCAGAACAGCGCCGTCTCATCGGCCCAGAAAATCTCTTGCGTGCCATTGCCGTGATGCACGTCGAAATCGACGATCGCGACCCGTTCCGCGCCATGCGCCGCCTGGGCGTGGCGCGCGGCGACAGCGACATTGTTGATAAAGCAGAACCCCATCGGATTATGCGCGCCGGCATGGTGGCCGGGCGGGCGGGCGGCGACGAAGGCGTTGTCGGCGCGTCCCGCCATCACCTCGTCGACAGCGGCGACGGCCCCGCCGGCGGCGCGCCAGATCGCCTCGATCGTGTCCGGACACATCAGCGTGTCGCTGTCGAGCGCCGAATAGCCTTCCCGCGGCGCGGCCTGTTCGAGGGCGACGAGATAGGATGGCGGGTGAACGCGGCGCAGCGCCTCCGATTCGGCCCTGGGCGCGCTCAGCCGCGCCAGGAGGGCGAATCGCGCCTCTTCCAGGCCGCGCTCGATAGCGCGCAGCCGTTCGGGCCGCTCGGGGTGGCCGGGTCCCATCTCATGACGGAGACCGCTCTCATGGGTGACGAAAAGGGTTTTCAATGCTGCGACGCACTCCGCGCGGGCGACGCTATGCCAATCGAAACATGAGTTTTCGGCCTTCCTTGGCTTTCTGTCCATGAAAAAGAGACGGTAGAGCTCAAGCGACGCCTCGCCCCGGCTCGCGTGGCGCCGGCGCAACAGTAAGGGAATAATTCCGAAGACGTGATCCCAGCGCCAAAGTTCATGATAAGAAAATCGTAACGACACTTTGCGGCGGGAAAGGAGTGCCCCAAATGAATTTCAGATATGTGACGGCGTCAGCGCTAGTCGCCGTCTTGCTCGCAGGATGCAACGGCGGAACGGCCATTCCAGATCCGAGGTTGAGCGGCCGCGACGCCGAATTCATGGCGCTCGCCCCGAAGGCCTCGGTGAGTTCGCAATTCGAACGCTACCTCGTCGATTACAAGACGAACGAGCCCGTCGGCTCGATCATCGTCGATAATCGCTCGAAGTTCCTTTACTATGTCTTGCCGGGCAGCAAGGCGGTGCGCTACGGCGTCGCCACCGGCCAGGACGCGATGGCGTTTACCGGACGGGCCTATGTCGGCGCCATGCAGGAATGGCCGCGGTGGATTCCGCCGAAAGACATGCTCGAGCGCTGGCCGCATCTTCAGCCGACGGCGGACGCCGGCGGCCTGCCTGGCGGTCCCGACAATCCGCTCGGCTCCCGCGCGCTCTACCTCTATCAGAACGGCAAGGACACGCTGTATCGCATCCACGGCACCAATGAGCCGGACAAGATCGGACAGGCCGTTTCCTCCGGCTGCATCCGCATGCGCGACATCGACGCGATCGATCTTTACCAGCGCGTGAAGGTCGGCACAAAAGTCACCGTGCTCTAAGTCCTTACCGAATACAGACTTCGGTTGACGCCCTCCGCGCATCGCGAGAGGGCGTCATCCATTTTGATGACCCGCTGTTTTTGCTCGGCGGCGCCCCTCGACGCACAGCCGCAGCCAAACGCGAGCTTGGTAAGACACCTGGTCGCCACCATGCGCGCGAACATGTGCGCCGTCGCACTGCGTTAGGTCGGCGCCGCTCCTAAAGTCGTCATGCTCGCAGGGCGCGGGCGACGGAGGAGGGGAAATCATGATGCGTCCGACGACAAGCATGGGCTGGCTGGGCCTGGTGGTTTGCGTTCTGTTGATGGAATTCGCCGGCGCCGGCGCTTACCTCGCGTCGTCAGCCAAAGCTAATCCTTCCGACGCTTGTTATGGTTATGCGATTTGCCAATAAATTTTCTTGCTTTGCACAAGTTTCGTGGAACGCGCGCGCCCATCTTTGCGTTTACTTTTTGAAAGGCCGACGCGTCCCAGGGGATGTCCCGCTTGATGTTGAAAAGCGGAAATCGGCGTTGCTGGCCTGAATGCTATGCGGCTTTCGCGGTTTGAGCAAGATGCTCGTTCGATGGGACGGCGTTCGCCATGCGCTTTGCGAGCGCC
>VGDY01000120.1 GCA_016869555.1 Alphaproteobacteria bacterium
ACCGCTCGGCGCGGCATTCGCCGACCCCCAGCCCCGCTCACTTGGCCGGCTGGGGCTATGGGCTTGCCGAAAACCGTCAGTCGGGTGAAGATAGGCTCACAATCGCTGGCCATCTGGCGAATGTGGGATTATACCAGTCGACTCTTCGCGGATCGTTGTTGGATACGTAGCCTCTCGCGAAGCGCGTCTGCCATTGCGAGGAAAAAACCAAATCGTCGGCGAGGGTGGTCAATGCCTGCAATTCGCTATGCGAGCCTTCCAACTCGCGTAGAGCTTTTTCGAGATAAATGCCCAGCGCCAGATTGGCGCCCGCCAGCGCGACGAGCAGCAGGAAGAAGATCGAGAAAAAAGTTCGAAGCTTCATCGTCTCTCGCCTCGCTATAGGCGGGACTCCGTATCGGGAGACCGCAGGGGCGCATAGGTAGGTGATTTGTTGGCAGGCGCACAAGGGCGCGAAACATGGCCTCGCAATCGCCTAGCCTCGCCCGCGATAGGGCGGCACGCCCTGATCGGGCAGCCACAGCCCTTCGGGCGGCGCGCCGCTCTGCCAGAAAACGTCGATCGGCATGCCGCCGCGCGGATACCAATAGCCGCCGATGCGCAGCCATTTCGGCGCCAGCGCCGCGACGAGATCGCGCGCGATCCGCAGCGTGCAGTCTTCGTGAAAGGCGCCGTGGTTGCGAAAGCTCCCCAGATAAAGCTTCAGCGCCTTCGACTCGACCAGCCATTCGGCGGGAACATAGTCGATGACGATATGGGCGAAATCCGGCTGTCCGGTCACCGGGCAAAGCGAGGTGAATTCGGGCGCGGTGAAGCGCACCAGATAGGCCGCATCCTGATGCGGATTGGGCACGAGGTCGAGTTCCGCCTCGTCCGGCGACGCCGGCGGCGACGCCTGGCGGCCGAGCAGCGCCGCGCCCTTATGAATCTTGGTCATGCGGCTAAGAATGGCGCCGCGCCGGCGCCGTCAAGCGGCAAGCCGCTCAGGGATCGCGCGAATCCGGGCATTCTCCGGCGCGCAGGGTGATCGGATGCGCCGACATCCAGCCCGAGAGAAAGCGGTTCTCCGGGCTCTCCAGCGCCTTGAGCATTTCGACGCGCACGATTTCCAGCCATTTCTCGCGCCTGTCAGGCGTGTTCATCTCCGCCGGCACGCCGAGATCGATGGCCTTGACCGCGAAGTGATAGGGCATCGTGTCCCAGAAGGCGACGCCGCCGCGCTCGAGCATCCCCGACACGTCTTTTTCCGCAATATGCGCGATCTGCTCCTGCTCCGCGATCGGAACGGCGCCGGGCGCCCCGCTGTTCGGCGCGACGATGGCGACGCCGTTGCGATAGAAGCGGTTCTGCTTTGCCCCCTTGCGCGTCGCGATAAGATTGCCGCCGACGACAAAGGCGACGCCCGTGCCCTCGAACGCGCATTTCAATGTCCGATCGAAGCAATGGCTGGCGCCGACCATCAGCGCGCTGCAGCTGGTCTCGACCCAGCGCGCAAGAGTTTCCGGTGTGACATCAAGCACATAGGCGAGACCGGGCATGTCCTCGACCTGGTATTCGCATTTTTGCACGAGCTGCGCCGGCCAGCCGAGAAAATCGTCCTGCGCCGGCGCGCAATTGGATCGGATGGGGGATTTTTCCAAAATCGCCTTGGCTGCGGCGACATGTTCCGGCGACTGGGCCGGCGCAAGGGTCGGCAGGGAAAGCCCAAGACAAAGAGCGAAGACGGCGACGCCCCGACCCGATCGCCTATCGAAGCGCGCCATTCCTACCTCCCGGCGGACCGTCGCGCCTGACGGCGCCGCCCGCTCCATTGAGCATGCTCAAGGATAGGTTGAGGGCCGCGCCAGTCAATGGAATTGGCGGACCCGCTCACGCCGCGGCGCAGCATCGTCGCGTCAAAAGCGCGCGCCCGGCGCAAAGCTTTTTGCGGCCGAGGCTTTTCGCGACGCTGCAATCGGTCTAAGAAGTCGCGCCGCTCCGCGCCGCATCTTAAGAGGCTGAAATGACCGAGATCGTCGACATCCACGCCCGCGAAATTCTTGATTCCCGCGGGAATCCAACCGTCGAGGTCGAAGTGACGCTGGAGGACGGCTCCTCGGGCCGGGCGGCCGTTCCGTCCGGCGCCTCTACCGGCGCGCATGAGGCGGTGGAAAAACGCGACGGCGATAAGTCGCGCTTTCTCGGCAAGGGCGTTCTCGCGGCGGTCGACAACGTCAATGACGAAATCGCCGGAGCCCTGCTCGGCTTCGAGGCCGAGGACCAGGTCGCCATCGACGAGGCGATGATCAAGCTCGACGGCACGCCCAACAAGGCGCGACTCGGCGCCAACGCCATTCTCGGCGTGTCGCTCGCCGTGGCCAAGGCGGCGGCCGAAGCGACGGCGCTGCCGCTCTATCGCTATGTCGGCGGCGTGCAGGCGCGGGTGCTGCCGACGCCGATGATGAATATCGTCAATGGCGGCGTGCATGCCGACAATCCGATCGACTTCCAGGAATTCATGATCATGCCGACCGGCGCGCCGAATGTGCGCGACGCCATCCGCTGGGGCGCGGAGATTTTCCACACGCTCAAGGCGGCGCTGAAGAAAGCCGGCCTCAGCACCTCGGTCGGCGACGAAGGCGGCTTCGCGCCCAATCTGCCCTCCGCCGAAGCCGCGCTCGACTTCATCATGAAGGCGATCGAAACGGCGGGCTTCAAGCCCGGCGTCGACGTGCATCTCGCCTCCGACTGCGCCGCGACGGAATTCTTCAAGGACGGCAAATATGTCTACGAAGGCGAGGGCGTGACGCGCTCGATCGACGAGCAGGTCGCCTATCTCGCCAAGCTCGCCGGTGCCTATCCGATCGTGTCGATCGAGGATGGCATGGCCGAGGACGACTGGACGGGATGGAAGAAGCTTACCGACGTTCTGGGCGATAAGGTTCAGCTCGTCGGCGACGATATTTTCGTCACCAATGTCATTCGGCTCAATGAAGGCATCAAGCAAGGCGTCGCCAATTCGCTGCTGGTCAAGGTCAATCAGATCGGCACGCTGACTGAGACGCTCGCCTCGGTCGAAACCGCGCATCGCGCCGGCTACACCACCGTGTTTTCGCATCGCTCCGGCGAGACCGAGGATTCGACCATCGCCGATCTCGTCGTCGCGACGAACAGCGGCCAGATCAAGACCGGCTCGCTCGCCCGCTCCGACCGCATCGCCAAATACAATCAGCTCATCCGCATCGAGGAGGAGCTCGGCGACGCGGCGATCTACGCCGGCAAGAGCGCGCTCAAGGCGCTGGCGTAGCCATTGACGCGGAATCTCGGCTCCCGCCTTCGATAGACATCATACCGGGTCCTAATGAGCGACTGGCGGCAAGCTGCGCATGCGCCTTTAGAAGATTTTGGACGAAGCCCAGTTTGTCCTTGACGACCGGCGAGATCACGAAGGGATAGATATCGGGCTGTCCCATCGATCGGTTGATGTTGTTCAATGCGAATGAAATATCGAGCCAGTTGTCGATCATCTCATTGATCTCGGGATAGGCATAGGGATCGAAATCGACCCGCGCCGGAGAGCCGTCGTCGCGTCGCACCACGAGCCCGGCGCTCCGGCCGGTTTCGAGCGTATCGACGATATGGAGATAATGCGCGAAGGTTTCGGCAAAATCCTCCCAGGGGTGACATGAGGCATAGGCGCTGATGTGATTCCGGGGCCAGTCGGCGGGAGGCCTCTGTTCATAATGTCTCTGCAAGGACGCTGAATAGTCGATCCGCTCGTCTCCAAAGAGTTCGCGAAACGAGTGGAGAAGCTCGGAACGCGCGACGATGCGATCCCAATAGTAGTGACCGATCTCATGCCTGAAATGGCCGAGCAAGGTGCGGTAGGGCTCGCCCATCTCGTCGCGCATTTTCTCGCGCGCCGGATCGTCGGCCTCCTTCAAGGCGATGGTGATCAGACCCGAACTATGGCCGGTCAGGACAGGCTTTTGTAAAGGCTCCTCCGCAAGGAAATCGAAGATGAGCGGCGCACCGTCGTTCTCGGCGGCGTGCGGCGCAGGAAGATTCAGCCGGATCAGGCTGTAAAACAGCCGCCGTTTGGCGGTCTCGATTTTTCGCCAGGCGGCGTGGCGCTTTTCATCCGATAGGTCGGGCACGGTTCGATTGTGCCGGCAGGCGAGACAATATTCCGACGAGCAGCCCTTCTCGACCATCCAGTTGCAGCCATGCAGCTCCCAGTTTTTGCAAAAGCGATATTCGCGCGCAGGGTCGGCCAACGCGATCCACCCGTCGCCGGCAGGATTCACCGCCGTCATTTCTCCGTTGCTTGCGAGGTAGCCGAGCTTGTGCCCGCAGCTTTCGCATTTGACGTTCTCAAAGAGTATGCTCTGGCGGCAGACTTGGCATCGAAAGGCTTTCATCGGAGCATTTCCCGGGACGCGCTGCGGCGATAACCGCGCGGCGGACCGAATGTTCCGGCTGCGACGGGCGCGATGATCGGCGGCGCGACCATCTCCCCGAATATCCCTGAGGCGCCGGCGCTTTGCGCAGAACCTATCCAGCCGCTAGGCTCATTGCCGCAATTTCGGACAATGCCGCGATTTTCGCGGCGCATCAGATTGACTCTTCATGCCTCGGCCCCGCTAAACTCTCACACTGACATTGCGCCGCTCCGAGCGCGAATGGCGCTGAAACGAGACGCTCACCAACGTGTCGATCCAGATCGCCCTTCATCACGTCACCCACTATAAATATGATCGCCCGGTCGGGCTCGGCCCGCAGATCGTCCGGCTGCGTCCCGCGCCCCATTGTCGGACGAAAATCTCCAGCTACTCGCTCAAGATCGCGCCGTCCGGCCACTTCATCAACTGGCAGCAGGACCCGCACGGCAATTGGCTGGCGCGTCTGGTGTTCCCGGAGAAGGCGACTGAATTCAAGATTGAAGTCGACGTGCTGGCGGAACTCGCCGTTTACAACCCCTTCGATTTTTTTATCGAGCCCTACGCCGAGGACTTCCCCTTCGCTTATCCGGAGGAGCAGAAGATCGAGCTTGCCGCCTATCTCGAGCCAGAAGACGTCGGCCCGCTGACGGAAGGCTTCGTCCAAAGCCTGCCGCGAGAAAAGATGCGCACCATCGATTTTCTCGTCGAACTCAACGCGCGACTGCATCACGCTATTCGCTACGTCATAAGGATGGAGCCCGGCGTGCAGGCGCCGGAAGAAACGCTCGCGCTGGAGTCGGGCTCCTGCCGCGATTCCGCATGGCTTCTCGTGCAGATTCTGCGCAAGCTTGGTCTCGCCGCGCGCTTCGTCTCCGGCTATCTCATTCAGCTGAAGGCCGACGTCGATCCGATCGAAGGCCCGAAGGGAACCGATCGCGACTTCACCGATCTGCACGCCTGGGCGGAGGTTTTCCTGCCCGGCGCCGGCTGGATCGGTCTCGACGCGACGTCGGGCCTCTTCTGCGGCGAAGGTCATTTGCCGCTCTGCGGCGCGCCGCATTACCGCTCCGCAGCGCCCTTATCGGGCTTCGTCGAGCCTGCTCAGGTCGATTTCAATTTCGAGATGCGCGTCGATCGCATCAATGAGGCGCCGCGCATCACCGCGCCCTTCTCCGACGACGCCTGGCGCCGGCTCGACGCGCTGGGCGATAGGGTCGACGCGGATCTTAAGGCGCTCGACGTTCGCCTCACCATGGGCGGCGAGCCGACATTCGTCTCGATCGATGATTTTGAATCCGCCGAATGGAACACGGCGGCGACCGGCCCGACCAAGCGCGAGCGCGCCGACGATCTCATTCGCCGGCTGCGCGCGCGTTTCGCGCCGAACGGCTTTCTGCATTACGGCCAGGGCAAATGGTATCCCGGCGAAAGCCTGCCGCGCTGGGCGTTCGGGCTTTACTGGCGACGCGACGGCAAGCCGATCTGGTCGGCGCCGCAACTCATCGCCGAAATCGCGAAGACGAATGGCGCGACCGCCGCCGACGCGGAAGTTTTCGTGCATGCCCTCGCGGAGCGACTGGGGGTCGGCGCCGAACATGCCGTGCCGGCTTACGAGGATCCCGCACATTGGATGGTCAAGGAGGGCGCGCTTCCGGTCAATGTCGATCCTTCCGATCCCAAGATCGACGACGCGGAAGAACGCTCGCGCATGATGCGCGTGTTCGAGCGCGGCCTCAGCAAACCGACCGGGTTCGTCCTGCCGATCCAGCGCTGGAATGCGCGCGCCGAGTCTCGATCGCGGTGGACGTCGGAGAAATGGACGCTGCGCCGCGGAAAGCTGTTCCTGGCGCCGGGCGATTCGCCGATCGGGCTGCGGCTTCCGGTGGCGTCCCTGCCCAAGCTCTCCGAGGAGGAATATCCCTATATTCATCCGCAGGACCCCTTCGCCCCGCGCGAACCGCTGCCGGAGCCCGGACATTTCTGGCGCATCCGGGGCGGCGGTCAGATGTCCGGCGGACAGGCGCGCCAGGACGTGCACGAACAGTCGATCGTCGAAGGCGCGGTGCGGACCGCCTTCACCATCGAGCCGCGCGACGGCCGTCTCTGCGTGTTCATGCCCCCTGTCGCGACGCTCGAGGACTATCTCGAACTGCTCGAGGCGGTCGAGGAGAGCGCCAAGGCCACCGGCCTGCCGCTCCATGTCGAAGGCTATCCGCCGCCGGACGATCCGCGCCTCGAGGCAATCAGGGTGACGCCCGATCCCGGCGTCATCGAGGTCAATATCCACCCGGCCGCCACATGGCGGCAGGCCGTCGAGACGACGACCGCGCTTTATGAGGACGCCCGGCAGGCGCGATTGACCACGGCGAAATTCATGATCGACGGCCGGCAGATCGGTTCGGGCGGCGGCAATCACGTCGTGCTCGGCGGCGCGACGCCAGCCGACTCCCCCTTCCTGCGTCGCCCCGATCTCTTAAAGAGCCTCGTGCTCTACTGGCAGCGCCATCCCGCGCTGTCCTATCTGTTCTCCGGCTTGTTCATCGGTCCGACGAGCCAATCGCCGCGGGTCGACGAGGCGCGGCACGACTCGCTTTACGAGCTCGAGATCGCGCTGGCTCAGGTGCCGTCTTCTGGCGAAGCCTATGTGCCGCCATGGCTCGTCGATCGGCTGTTCCGCAATCTGCTGGTCGATGTGGCCGGCAACACGCATCGCGCCGAAATCTGCATCGACAAGCTCTATTCGCCCGACGGACCGACCGGGCGTCTCGGCCTCGTCGAATTCCGCGCTTTCGAAATGCCGCCCGACGCCCGCATGAGTCTGGCGCAGCAATTATTGCTTCGCGCTCTCGTCGCCTGGTTCTGGCGCGAGCCGCAGCACGGCGATCTGGTGCGTTGGGGAACGGCGCTGCACGACAAATTCATGTTGCCGCACTTCGTCTGGCAGGATTTCCTCGGCGTGCTCGATGATCTGGGCCGCGCCGGCTACGCCTTCGAGCCGGAATGGTTCGAAGCGCAGCGCGAATTCCGCTTCCCGCTGGCGGGCAGCGTCGAACATGGCGGCGTCCATCTCGAAATTCGCGGCGCGCTCGAACCCTGGCATGTGATGGGCGAGGAAGGCGCCGATGGCGGCACGGTGCGCTACGTCGACTCTTCGCTCGAACGCCTGCAGGTCAAGGCGACGGGCCTCGTTGCGGGTCGCCACGTCATCGCCTGCAACGGACGCCGCGTTCCGATGACCGGCATCGGCGTCCCGGGAGAGGCGGTGGCGGGCGTGCGCTTCAAGGCCTGGCAACCGCCCTCCGGCCTGCATCCGACGCTGCCGGTCCAGGCGCCGCTGACCTTCGACGTGATCGACAGCTGGAGCCAGCGCTCGCTGGGCGGCTGCGTCTATCATGCGACCCATCCCGGAGGCCGCAATTACGACTCCTTCCCCGTCAACAGTAACGAAGCCGAAGCGCGGCGGCTGGCGCGATTTGAAGATCACGGACATACGCCCGGCCCGGTCGATCCGCCGCGCGAGGAGCCAGGCCAGGAATTTCCGCTCACACTCGACCTGCGGAGGAGCATTGTTCGCTGAGCGCGACATTGAATCGGACGATGCCGCCCAGCGCGTCGCGGCCTGGATCGCCGATTACGCGCCGTCGCACGATGCGCCCGACGAGTTGCTTGACGGCGACGGCCGTCCGCGGGAGCGCTGGCTTCAGTTCCTCCATTCGCTCGCGGCCTTAGGCGACGCCGGCCTGGAGCAGCGCTTCGCCGCCGCCGCCCGGCGCATCGACGACATGGGAATTTCCTACCGAGTTCATGGCGAGGCCAAGGAGCGCAGCTGGCCGCTCGGGCGCCTGCCGCTCCTGATCCCGGAGTCGGAATGGCGCGACATCGCGGCGGGAGTCGCGCAGCGCGCGGAGCTTCTCGAGCGGATCCTGCACGACATTTATGGCGATGCGCGGCTTGTCGCCGAGGGCGTCCTTCCGGCCGCGGCCGTAACAGGTTCGCCGAACTTCATCCGGCCGATGTGTGGCGTGACGCCGCCGGGCGGACGTTGGCTTCGCTTTTACGCCGCCGACGTCGGACGCGGGCCTGACGGAAACTGGCGCGTGCTCGGCGATCGCGCGCAGGCGCCCTCCGGCGCCGGCTACGCCCTGGAAAATCGGCTCGTCCTGTCGCGCGCGCTGCCAAGTCTCTATCGGGACATGAACGTCGAACGCCTGGCGCCGTTCTTTCGGGACTTCCGCACGAGCATTTCCCGCGTCGCCCAGCGCGTCGATCCGCGCATCTGCCTGCTGACGCCAGGCCCTTGGAGCGAAACCTATTCCGAACAGGCGCATCTCGCCCGCTACCTTGGTCTTGCGCTGGTTGAAGGCGAAGATCTCGCGGCGAGCGACGGCAAGCTGCATGTGCGCACCATCGCCGGCCTGAAGCGCGCCGACGTCATCTGGCGCCGCGTCGACGCCGACTGGTGCGATCCCTTAGAGCAGAACGCCGCGTCGCGGCTTGGCGTCGCCGGCATGTTCGACGCCATTCGCAAAGGCGCCGTCGTCGTCGCAAACATGCCGGGCGCGGGCGTTATCGAATCGCGGGCGCTGATGAGCCTGACGCCGGAATTGTCGAAACGCGTGCTCGGCGAGAGCCTGAAGCTTTCGACGATCGAAACCATCTGGTGCGGACGGGAAAGTGAACGCAGGCAGGTTATCGACACGTTGAACGAATTTGCCGTCGTCAGCGCCTTCGCCGACCGGCTCCCCGGTTTGGGCGAAGGACGCGAGGCGCTCGGCGGCGCACTCACCGACGGGGAGCGCGCGCGACTGATCGACGCCATAAATCAGCGCGGCGTCGACTATGTCGCTCAGGCGCCGACTAAGCTCTCCACGACTCCGGCCTGGATCGAGGGCCGGCTGTCGCCGCGACCTTTCGTCTTGCGGGTTTTCGCCGCCGCGACGCCTGAGGGATGGACCGTCATGCCCGGCGGCTTCTGCCGCATCTCCAACCAGCCGGATGCGCGCGCCGTCTCGATGGACGCCGGCGCCCAGTCGAGCGACGTCTGGGTGTTGTCGAGCAGTCCGATCAAATGGTCGACGCTGCTGCCGTCCGACGAGGACCCGCCGATCGTGCGCGCGCTCGGCAATCTGCCGAGCCGCGCCGCCGACAATCTGTTCTGGATGGGCCGCTATCTCGAACGCGCCGAAGC
Source organism: Alphaproteobacteria bacterium (assembly GCA_016869555.1). GTDB lineage: Bacteria > Pseudomonadota > Alphaproteobacteria > Rhizobiales > Beijerinckiaceae > Methylocystis. Next base: position 9,610 of record VGDY01000120.1, read on the forward strand.
GACATTGCGAATCGTGCGGACTCTCGCCGCGCGGCTGGGCCAGCCGCAACACATCGATCCGCAAGGGCGCCAGTCGATCGAACGGCTCGCGCGATTGCTGATTGCCTGGGGCGCGGCGCCGGAAGAAGTGGCGGACATCAACCCGACGCAGATCGCGCTGGCGGCGACCATCGACGCCGACGCTTACGGTTCGGCGCTGTCGGTCCTGCGCAGCGCAAAACGGGCGGCGTCTATCGTGCGCGAACGCCTCTCTTACGATGTCTGGCAGCTTGTCGGACGCATCGAAACGCGTCTGACGCGCGCCGGCGCGGGCGCCATTACGGAGCCCGAGACGTTGGAGATCGTCGAGCGTTCGCTGCATACGCTGGCGGCTTTGTCCGGACTGATCGACGAAAATTTCAATCGCGTCGCCGGCTGGAGCTTTATCGATCTTGGCCGAAGGATCGAACGCGCCATCGGGACCTGCCGCTTTGCGCGACAATTTGCCGGCGACGAGGCGACGGTCGAATCGCTGGACGCCTTGCTCGATCTGCTCGATTCGCAGATCACCTATCGCTCCCGCTACATCGCCGGCGCGGCGCTCGCGCCCGTCCTCGACATCGCCATGCTCGATCCGTTCAATCCGCGATCGGTCGCCTTTCAAGCCATGCGCATTGACGAACATCTCGCCGCGCTGCCGTCGTTGCGCAGCGATGGCGTGATGGAGCCGCCCCGGCGGCTTTCCGTCAAGCTGCGCGCCGAACTCGAATCTGAGGACGCGCGCCGTTTGGACGCGTCGATGATTCTTGCGTGGGAGCAACGGTTGATGTCGCTCGCCGACGCAATCGCCGAGCGCTATTTCACGCATGGCGCCGATGGCGCAGCAAACTCTCAGCCGTCGCGGATTGCGTGATTTACGACATCGCCCATCGAACGACCTACAAATATGACGCGCCCGTCGCTTCGGCGCGCTGCGCCATGCGTCTGCTGCCGCGTAGCGATCGCGGCCAGACCGTGCTGTCCAGCAAGATCGAACTGTCGCCGTCGGCTGAATTCATCAGCGACAGGATCGACTTTCACGGCAATCGCGTTTGCGAAGCGCGTATCCTCGAACCGCACATCAGGCTGCGCATCTCCCTTGCGGCGCGCGTCGAGGTGGAGCGGCCCGCGCCCCCCGCGCCGGCGCTGACGCCGGCATGGGAAATCGTGAGGAGCGCGGCCCACGCTGCCGATTCGCTCCACGCCTCCTCCCCCGCCCATTATATCTATGCGAGCCGCCATGCGCCGCTGTTCATGGCGGCGACGGACTATGCGCGCGAAAGCTTTTCGCCCGGACGGCCCATCCTCGAAGGCGCGATCGAGCTGACCAACCGCATCCACGCCGATTTCGCCTATGATCCAGATGCGACGCATATTGCGACGCCCATCGTCCAGGTCTTCGAGAGCCGCCGGGGAGTCTGCCAGGATTTCGCCCATATCATGATCGCCGCTCTGCGCGGACTTGGGTTGGCGGCGTCCTATGTCAGCGGCTATCTTCGAACCTATGCGGCGCCAGGCCAGGCGTGGCTCGAAGGCGCCGATTCCACCCACGCGTGGGTCTCCGTTTGGTGCGGGCCGGAATTTGGATTCATCGACCTCGATCCCACCAACGCCATGGCGGTCGGCAATGACCATATCGCCATCGCGCTCGGGCGCGACTATGCCGATGTCTCGCCGATCGACGGCGTGATTCTGGGCGCCGGCAATCAGGACCTCGACGTCAGCGTCGACGTAAAGGAAGCCGCGAATTAAAAATTCGTTCGAAACGATTTGGGTGTCATACGAAATCCGGTTGATCTGCTCGGCTGTCATTCCCGACGCGCGCAGCGCGCGCGATCGGGAATCCAGAGCAAAACCAGCGTTCCTGGATTGGCTCTGGATTCCCGGTCAGGCCTTTGGCCTGCCGGGAATGACACAGTCCAAGCGAACCGATCAGCCGGAATTCGTATCATATGTGGACGGCCCCGCTTGGCAAGCGGTTTTTTCTCGGCGCGGAGAACCTGGGTGGCGGGTTTCGGTCATATGTCCGGCCTTTTGGCGCGGCGCTTATGTC
>VGDY01000121.1 GCA_016869555.1 Alphaproteobacteria bacterium
CTCGCAAAGCGCATGGCGAACGCCGTCCCATCGAACGAGCATCTTGCTCAAACCGCGAAAGCCGCATAGCATTCAGGCCAGCAACGCCGATTTCCGCTTTTCAACATCAAGCGGGACATCCCCTTCCAGTTCAACGGCGATTTCAGAGACATGACGTGGGTCGCGTTAAACTGGAAGGCGATGCCGCTATCCGGGTACCAATTGATGCCGGCTGTCACGTTTTGTTGGTAGCCGCCATAGATGCCCGAATTTGCGATGACGTTTTGCAACAGAGTCGCATTGGCGATCTGTGCGGGCGTTCCCGGGAGAGGAGCGAACAATCCGAACGCGTTATTGGCGATCAGCAGGTTGTTATAGAGAGTGGAGCCCTGGTACGGCCCATTGTTCAAATTAAGAACGCTCCAACGTCCGACCAGACCCCAAGCGCCCCAGCCGCCCTTGGAGAAGGGATCCTTGATCTTCAGCTGGCCAAACGTCACGCCGTTCTTGTCTTTCAGATCGTACGATTGAGCTTTCTCTTCTCCCGTGATCCACCACTCGCTCTGCACATATCCGCCGCTGGCCACGTAATTGGAATTGCCAGGGGACAAAAACAGCCCTTGGGTGGGCGAAGCGGCGCCCAACTGACTCAGTTGCGCCAGGGCGAACTGCTGAGCGCCAGACGTGTTACGGTTATAGTTCGCGAGTAGCCACTCGCCCTGGACAAAGAAGTTCTCGTACGACATTGCGGCCTCGAGATCGACCTTCTCGATATCCTTGATGCAGTTGCCAGCGGCGTTGTACTGGTTGAGGTTCCCTGCAGCAGTCGCGAAGACGACAGGTTGAGGGAAACGACCACACGAAAGATCGGTCGTTCCCAGGAAGTTCGTGCCTAAGACATTGGCTTCCGACCCGAGACGATTCCCTGGAGCCGAGTTACGATCGTCGCTGTAGGCTGTCGCGTTATTCGGCTGATGGTAGCTTCCGGCGACGCCCAGATGCACAAGTCGATGCTCATCCAGGATGGGCGCCCAGGTTACGCGGCCGGTGACTTCCCAATAGGCGCCGCCGCCCCAGGGTTGATACCAGTTGGCGTTTTTCACGCCGATGCCATTGTAGGCAGGCGCTAAAGCGCCCGCATTTCCCGATGACGTATTGACCGGACGCGCATTGAGGTCCTGGAAGCTCAGCGAGTAAAGACCGAGGTGAGCCGTCCAATTGTCTTTACCGATCATGCCAGCCGCCACGCCAATGTGACGGAAGGGCGCGATGGCGTCGACCGCAAGCGGCCGTTCAATCGTGTCGCGATATTTCGAAGACGCCAACGCCTCCAGGCTGAAGGACTCATACTGGCTGCCGATCTTGAAATAGACCGGCTCGGCGAGCAGCGGATGAGACAAGCGCGGATCTTGCAGGCCGAGGTAGGCGTCACGCCATCCACCCCAAAGGAAATTGCGATCGGTGACGTAGTTTCTTGACCAGAACGCAAGCCCTGTGACCGTGTTCGCGTTAGGCAGATTTGTATTCCAAAGCTGCGTTGTGGAATTCGCGAAGTCGAACTGCAGCTTATAGAACCAAGGCTTGAACCGGCCTTCGACCTCAAGTCGCGCCTGGCCAAAGCCAACATTGCCCTGCCAGCCGTTGCCGGGAGAGCCAACGGTTCCGCCCCCATCGACAAAGAGGCGTCCGCCGATTTTGAAGGCGAAGGACTTGTCCTCGGTCTCGACGAGGAGGCCGCTCTTCAAACTGACAAAGACCGGGGGCGGCGGCGGCGGGCCAGGCGGCCCTTTGGACGCCACAGCGGCGTTTGCGACATTCGTCGCGATTTTCGCCTGCGTTTTCGCCCCATGCGCCTCGTGACGAAGCTTGGCGACCTCCGCTTCGAGAGGCCGAAGTCTGGCGATCTCCGCTTCCAGCATGCGCAGCCGCGCCTCAGTGGCGCTGTCGGTCGCCCCCGCGCCGGTCGTCGCGAGCAATGTTCCCATCGTCGCTAGAGCGAGTGAATGATTGATCCGAGTAGTAGCCATGTCCCAGCCTCGCGCTTGGTTTGTTTGGAAAGCCGCGCGTGTTTTATGGCCTTCGTTGGATGACATATCCGTGACAAACTAAGTATCAGCATAGTTCTAAATCACATACTACCTCGTATCTTGACACATGTTGCTATCGTACAACACTATTCAATCCACTATATATAGTACCAACCACATATCAAATCATTATATATTTAGATCAATTATCCATGATGGCATACTGCTTGTATATCATGAGCTAGCGTACGTTAACGTTTTATGTCAGTCGCCTCACACTCGCAAAAATGTACTAGTTTAGAAATAGTACATAAATATTATTTCCGATTTATACGAAGTATACATAGTCTGGAAACAAATCCGACCCGCTAAGAAATACCACAGCAACATAGACCTGCGAATATCCGCTCGGGTTAAGCTGGCGCGTCGTCGCGTCGTGGCCCGGCGATGGACAACGAGCGCCCGCCCCTACATGGCGGCGGCGCGAATGATCGAGAGGTTTTTCGAAGCGACCGAAACAGTCGCAGGCTTCTCACCTGCCGGCCGTGGATCCTGCCCGCTGTCCACCGCCGCCAGAACGGGCGCAAAGCTTATCGCTGAAAGGGCGTGGTGGCGGACTTGGCTGAACGGGGCTGAAACAATCCTCGTCGATCAGCCGCTCGTAGGATCAAAGCCTGCGAGCTTGCAGCGGACGACTAAAAAAAATCGAATAATGTACCTGGGGAAAGTGCGTCAGTCGGAGCGGTTACCGAGTGGCTCAGTCACATTCCTTGAACTTCGATTCCTTGCACCGCGCGACCATGGTCTGCGCCTTGGCGAGTTCTTCCGCAGACAAGCTCTTGGCGGACATCTCGCGCAGCGACTTCTTCTCGTTGTCGCCCATCGACAAGGTTTCCGTCGCGAGCTGCGTCCACATATAGCCGCGCAGCAAGTCCCGCTCGACGCCCTGCCCGGCGACATACATGTTGCCGAGATTCAGTTGCGCGTCGGCGTCGCCCTGCTCAGCCGCCAGCCGCAGCCACTTCGCTGCTTCCTTGTAATCCTGCGCGACCCCAACGCCGTCATAATACATTGAAGCGATGTTCACCTGCGCGGCGGCGAGACCCTGGTCCGCGGCGAGCAAATTCCACTTCATCGACTCCTTGTAATCTCTCATGACGACTTGTCCTTCAAGATACATGGTGCCGAGATTGAATTGGGCGGGGGCATTCCCGTGATCTGCAGCGAGGCGAAGCCATTTCAACGCTTCCTTGGGATTCGCGGCGACCCCTTTCCCGGCGAAATACATCGCGCCGAGATCGGCCTGCGCCCGCGCGTCGCCCTTCTCGGCAAGCGGTTTGAGCTGCTTGAAGGCTGCGGCGAAGTCGTTTCGCCGCATCGCTGCGGCGGCGTCTTCATATTCGCCGGCGCGGGCAACGTTCATGGCGCATGCGCTTATGCAAAGAATGAACGCCAGAGCGCGCGTCATCGGACTTGCGCCCCGCGGTATTGGCCAAAAGGCAGGGAAGGCGGCTTTTGTGGACATGGTCTCTCTTTTTCGACGAAGCAAGCCAACCTCCAACGCAGGAAACGCCCCCGTCGGCGCCGGGGGCGTTCCATGCCAGCGATCCTTCGACGAAGGATCAGTAGTTCCACTGCAACTGCATCCGCACCAGATTGGCCTGGAACTGGCGGTAAGGCGCAGCCTGGGTGTTCGTGCGGTCCATCTTCGAATAGTTGACCGTGAATTCAAGTTCCGGCAGGGGCTGATATTCGACGCCAGCCTCCAATTCGTAGATGCGCATCATCGGGGCGTTGTTGTCGAACTTCGAGCCTCCGTTGTAATACTGCCACTTGACGAAGGGGAAATAGACGCCCGTCCCGAACTCCTTGTCCTCATACTTATAGCTGGCTTCCACATAGCCGCCGGTCAACCGCTTGGCTTCGATCGCCGTCTGCGTCGCATTGAGCTGCGGGCCGACGCCCCAGTTCCATTCGGCGCGCAGGCCGAAGGGCTGCGGATAGATTACGGCGTTGACGACGACGCGCGAGTCACGGACGCCGTTGCCGCCATTGGCGGCGAAGGGCCCCCAGCCGTTGACGGCGCCATATTGGGAGAGTTGGTAATTGCCGAGATTGTTCCATCCCGACCCGGCGACATAGGGCGTAAAGCCCGCGCCGATGGCCGAGTAGGGAATGTTGAGCGGAACGAAGCCCGCCCAATTCGTGCCCCCGCCAAGCGACGGCCGGATGCCTGTCGTGTAGGGAACGAAGCGCCCCGTGTATCCCGCGACGCTGGCTTCGACGACCTGGCCGTTCTCGAAGACATAAGGGTAAGTGAAGCGCGCGACGAGATGCGTGCCCTTGTTGAGCTCAATGCGGTTGGCGCCTTGGCCATTGTAGACGCCGAAGCCGACCATGCCGTAGTCGCCCGACCCTTTCAGATTGTTCTTGACCAGATCCCTGAAAACGGGCCGCAGATGTTTCGGCGTGTAGTAGAAGAACAGGCCGAGATCGCGTTCGTCCTTGCAGCAGCTGTTGACCGCGTCGGCGCGGTCGAGCGCCAGACGGTTTTGCGACGACTGCAAGTTTTCGAAGGCGAAGGGAATTTTCGACTGGCCCGCGCGGACACGGAACTCCTTATCCTTGTCGAAGTAAATATCGGCGTATAGGTCGCGGATCTGGCCGAAATTGCCGGGCGCCGAGCTGTAGTTGCCGACCTGATTATAGCCCGGATAGGGGAATACCGGATTATAGTAGTAATAGACCGCCTGGCCAGCCAAACTGGTAGGCGCGTTGAAGGTCGCCGAGTTCGAGAACGTGCCCGACGGCGAACTCGCAAAGTCGTTTTGGAAATAGAGGTAGAGGTGGTCCGAAACGTCGCCGCTCAGGATCATGCGGGCGCGGCGAATGAAGAAGTTCTGGCGCGGTCCGACCGATTTGTCGCCGACCGTGCTGATGTCGTTGTAGAAGGGCCCGCCGTTAAGAATGTCGTTATACCGCATCTGCGTATAGCCGCGCAGGCTGAGCCTTTCGTACCAATGCTGAGGCGCCGGCGGCGATCCGGCGGCCGCCGCATGGGCGCCCGCCACTGCGTGTTGCGCAGCAGCCTTGGCCTCGCGCTTCGCCCGAGCCTCATCGGCTTCGAGCTTCGACAGCCGCGCCTTGAGCGCGCGGATTTCGGACGCGGTGTCAGCCGCGGCCGGAGCGGCGAAGGCTGTGGCTAAAAAGCCGAACGCGGCGATGGCGAGCGCGCGTTGTCCAACTCCAAGTTTCATAATTCTGTCCCCCGGTTAACTTTCGGGCGACAGTGAAGCCGACGCTGAATGACAGAGCGGTGACAAACTTAGCCGTAGTCGATGTGTGACGCAGCATGCGACGGAGCCTGTGGCGCCATTGCCACAGTTTTTGCTGCTGATCATTGTTTTTTGTGGCTTTGCCGCCACAGCCAAGCTCTTTTCTGGAGGGCTCGCCACGGAATTGGCGCGATTTCGACGCAACTCTTCCACGCGATAGGAATCGGTCGGCTGCTTCTTTCAGGTTTTGCCAACGGCGTCGGGGTCAGGCGTCACGGGGCGCGCGAAGTCGGACCACGCTCACGCCGCCGCCGCGTCGCTCAACGCAGATTTTCGTTGCGATCCGCTGCTGCAGGGAATCGACGTGGCTGATCACCCCCACCCGCCTGCCCTGCCCCTGCAGCGTCTCCAGCGCGTCGATGGCGACATCGAGGGTCGACGAGTCCAGCGCGCCGAAGCCTTCGTCGATGAACAGCGTGTCGACAAAGGAATTGCGCCCTTCGAGCCCCGCCAGCGCCAAAGCCAAGGCGAGCGAGGCCAGGAAGCGCTCCCCGCCCGAAAGCGAACGCGTCGAGCGGCGCTCGTCGCCAAGATCGCGATCGACGATCTGGAGTCCGAGTGACCCGGCGTCGCCCGAGCGCTCCAGCGCGTAACGCGGCGCCAGCAGCTTCAGGCGCTGATTGGCGAGGGCGACGAGATGCTCCAGCGTCGCTGCCTGGGCGAAACGGCGGAACCTGTCGCCGCTCGCCGACCCGATCGCTTCGCTGATTTCGCTCCAGAGCCTCGCCTTCGCGCAAGCCTGTTCGAGCTCCTCGCCGAGCGCGGCCGAGCGTTCCCGCGCCTCATCGTCCTGCAAGCGACGTTGGCCCAACGCGCCGAGCCGCGCCGACAATTCATCGAGACGGCTGGCGTAGCCCTTTTCCTCGGCGGCGAGCGCTTCGCGCGACGTCTCGGCTGGCGCGGCGGCGCGTGCTTCGTCGACATCGATCTGTCGAGCCGCGACCGCGGCCTCGGCGGCGGCGCGCTCAGCTTCGGCGGAACTGACGACATGCGCCAGCTTCGCCTGCTCGTCGCGCGACATTGACAGGAGCGGCGAGACCGAGGCCTCGTCGAAGTCCGCCGCTTCGAGCGCCGCCGCATAGGCCGCCCCCGCCTGCTCGGCCTTCATCGTCGCGTCTTGCGCCGCGCCCAACAAATGCGCGCAACGCGCCTCGCAGGCGCTGCTCGCCTGCCGGGCGGCGGCGAGCGCTTCGCGGGCGCCGTCGCGCGCTTCGACCGCCGCCCGGAAGCGATCTTCGAATCGCGCGCGATGCACGGCCGTCGCTTCGCCGTCGAGCAGGCGCGCGCGTTCGCCCTGCGCCGCGGCAAGACTGTCGGCGCGCGCCGCGTAATCAGCCTTGGCGTCGGCCTCGCGGGCGCAGACGGCGTCCGCCTCGGCGGCAAGGCGCTCCGCCTTCAAACTGATCGCGGCGAAGGTCGCGGCGAGTTCTTCCGAACCCGCCGACGCCCGCCGGTATCGCTCGCCGGCGAATTCGAGCGCCCGGCGCGCCGATCCGGCGTCGCGGTCGATGTCGGCCGCCGAGAGGTCGCAAAGCTGCAGATAAGGCGCGAGCGTTCGATCGATCGACTCCAGACGCTCGACCAGTCCGGCGCGTTCCGCTTCCGCGCCGGCGCGCGTCTCGCGCGCCGATTGCAGCGTCTCGGCGAGCCCGGCGCGCTCCTCCCGGCGCGCGTCGAGCGCCTGACGCATCGTCTCGCGCTGGGCGCGCAGACGATCGCGCTCCTCACGCAGCCGACGCGCGGCGACGAGCTTTTGCGCAACGGCGGCGCGCGCCGCTGCAATTTCTTTCGCCAATTCGTCCAGCCGTGGCGCGGCCGCCGCGATCGACGCCGGCGGCGCGAATTCGAGGACGATCATTGGCGCTCCTTCGTCGTCGAGCGCCGACGCATGTTCGGCTTTCGCGCGCGCACGCGCCGCTTCCGCTTCCGCTGCGCGACGCGACGCGTCCTGATGAAGCGCCTGGGCCTCGGCGGCGCGCGCGCTCACTGCGACAATTTCCTCGTCCAGTCCTTCAAGCGCGCGCCGCGATTCATGGCGCCGTGCGCGCAGCTCTTCGAGCAATGCGTTCGCCGCGTCATGCGCCCTGGCGAAGGGATGGTCGCGCGCGCCGCAGACCGGGCATGGCGCATCGTCGCTCAGCGCGGCCCGCAGTCGTAGCGCATGGGGATCCGCCGCGGCGTCCGCAAGTTCGCCCAGGCGCTCGGCGTCGGCGCTCCGCGCGACATGTTGCCCGCGGCTCTCGCGCAATTCGTCCAACTTCCGCCGAAGCGCGGCTTCGTCGTCCGCGCTGCGCGCAATCTCCCGATGCGCCGACGCCGAAGCTGCATCGGCTTCGTCATAGGCGCGCGCCGACCTGCGCAAAGCTTCAAGACGCTCGGCCGCGCTCGACAGCGCGTCGGCCCGCGCGACGGACGCCGGCTCATCGAGCGCAAGAAGGGCGCGATCGCGCGCGTCGATCTGCGTCGCCAGTCTCTCGCTCTCAGCTCGATCCTGCGCATCGCGAGCGTCGAAATCGGCGAGCGTCGCTTCGCCGCGTGCGAGATCGGCGACAGCCGCCGCCAGCGCGCGACCGCATGAGCGCTTGGCCTCCAGAAGCTCGCCTCGCTTCGTCAGCCACTCGTCGATTTCCCGCCAGCGCTCGCTGAGCGCGCGCGCCGGCGCGAGGCGCGCGAGTTCGGCGTCCGCCGTCTCCTTCTCCTGCTGAATTTCAGTGAGCCGCTCGACCGCAGCGGTGTGTTCGACGCGTTTCTGCGCCGCACGCGAAGCGGCGTCCTCGGCAACGCTGCCCGCCTTCCTTTCCTCGCTCGTCAAATTGGCGATACGCGAATCGAGCGCCGCAGCCTCATTCCAAATCGGCGCAAATCGGGCGATGTCCTCCTCCGCCGCGGCGCAAGCCGCTGCGGCGGATCGCGCCTGCGCGTCATGAGCGGCGAGCGTCGCTTGCGCCGCGTTCGCTTGCGCCTTGGCTTCCATCGCTGCGCGCGTCGCCTGTTCTTTTGTGTCTTCGGCGCGGCGCATGTCCGCGCACGGCGCGCGCAGCGGTTCGACCTTCGCCAGTAACGCAAGCGTCTGGCGCTCCTGCGACAGGCCCTCAAACGCACGCAAAGCTTCGGCGTGCGCCGCCATCGCCTGCGCGAGCTTCGTCTGCGCCTGCTCCAGGGCGGCGAGCCTGCCGAGCGCCGCCAGCGTTTGGGCGCGTATTTTGGAGACTTCGGCGCGCTCGCCATCGATCGCGGCGAGTTCCGCGTCGATCGCGGCGCGCTCGTCGTCGGACATCACGCCGATTTCGGCGCGCCTGCGTTCGACAAGAGTCGCCGCCTGCTGCGCGTCGCGCGCGCGCTCATAGGCGCGCTTCGACAAGAGGCCGTAAATTTCGGCGCCGGTGATTTTTTCCAGCAGTTCGGCACGCTCCTTGGCGTCGGCGCGCAGAAAGGCGTCGAATTCGCCCTGCGCCAGAAGCGCGGTTCGGCGAAATTGATCGAAGGTGAGATCGGTCAGTTCGACGATACGGGCGTTGACGGGTTCGATCCCGCTTTCGATCGCCGCGACGATCGCGCCGGCGTCGTCGATGCGCCAGAGCGACCGCCCGCGCTTCTGCAAGGCGCCCGACGCTCTGCCGCGCGCGCGCTGCAGTTCGCAGCGCGCCCGATAGCGCAGCCCGTCCCTGCCGATGAAATCCACTTCGGCGAAGCCGCGGCCGGCGCCCCGGCGAAGAATCGCCCGCGGGTCGCCGGCGCCCAGCGTCTCTCCGGAAGGGTCCGGCGCGCCTTCGCTCGCGCCGGCCGCCGCGACGCGCGGATATCTGTCGTAGAGCGCGAGACAGATCGCATCGAGAATCGTCGATTTGCCCGAGCCGGTTTCCCCGGTGATGGCGAAGAGCCCCGCCGAGCGCAGCGGCTCGCTGTCGAAGTCGATGACGAAGGCGTCGGCGAGACTGGCAAGATTGGCCCCTCTGATCGCCAGAATGCGCAACGTCACGCCTCCTGCAAAAGACGCTCGAAACAGTCGAGATGATCGTTTGTCGGCGCGACGCCGTGGGTTTGCTCAAAGGCTTCGCGAAACAAATCGGCCGGGCTGCGCTCGGCAAGGCGCAGCGGCACCGCCGTTGGCGCTTGCGCTTGCGGCCGCTCGACGGTCATCGACACGACGCGAAGCGGAAATTTTTCGCAAATGGCGTCGAGTTCGGACTTCAGGCCCACCGCCGGACCCTCGACCTTGATGGCGAGATGGACGAAAGGCCAGCGCTCCATCGGCGCCGAATCGTCGAGATCGAGCGCTTGAAGCGCAGGCTCGAGTTCGGCGATCGACAGCGCGCCCTTCGCGGGCGCCCGCAAATGTCGCACGACGCGGGTGAAGGGCGCATGTTCGATCGCGACGGCGCCGGAATCGTCAATGTCGACGATGCTGACGCCATGCGCATAGTCGATTTCGGTCTTCGACATCGGAATGAGCGATCCGGAATAGCGGATCGTGTCGCGACCGACCGACTGCTCCCGATGCAGATGGCCGAGCGCGACATAGGCGATATCCGCGGAAAACACGTCCGGCGGAACCGCATGTTCGCCGCCGACGAGAATGCGTCTTTCGGCGCCTTCTGATTCGAGCCCCTTGTCGAGGTGTAGATGGCCGGTGACGACGAGCGGCGCGCTCCCGATCTCGCGCCGTGCGCTCTCGACGGCTTCGCGATACGCCTCGCGCACGGCCCCGACCGCGCCTTCGCAGCCGACCGGCAAATCCGCCGCGCGCGGATAGGGCAGCGCCAGCACATAGGCGCCGACGCGGCCGTTGGCGTCGCGGATCGGCGAGAGATGCGCGCGCGCGTCGAAGGCGCCGTCGCGGCGCGCGAACGCCCCGATGGAAACGACATCGGCCATCTCGAACAGGGCGCGCGGCGCTTCGAGCCGCGCCGCCGGATCATGATTGCCGGCGACGAGCGCGATGCGCGCATGCGGACAGGCGGCGCGCAAGTCGCGCAATGTGTCGTAGAGCAGCCGCTGGGCGTCGGCGGAAGGGTTGAGACCGTCGAAAACGTCGCCCGCGACGATGATCGCATCGACCGCCCGCTGCTTGGCGATGGCGACGAGCTGCGCCAGCGCGGCGCGATACTCCGCCTCGCGCGACCAGCCCTGCAGCGTCGCGCCGAGATGCCAATCGGCGGTATGGAGAAGACGAATCACCCCGACAGTAAGCGCCAGGCCGGCGCCTGTCGGCAAGACGCGCGCGCGACCGCCGTCAGCGCCGGCGCAGGACCGCAACGTCCAGATAGCCAAAAAGCGCCGGTTCGATCGCCAGCGTGTCGAAGAATTGCGAAGACTCGATCTTGACGTTTTCCGCCGATCGGAACACGTTCGGCGCGTATTCGGGAACGCCGAGCCTCGCCTTCAGCTCCGGGTCGCACAATTCATCATTATAGCCTTGGCTGCGCCATCGGCCCCACCAATCGCCGTTCAAATATCTGGACAGATAGGCGGCGGCGCATTCACCTGAAAAGGCCAAGAGGGCAAGGCCGCCTGGCTTCAGGAGCCGAGCCAGCTCTTCCATCCATGGCCGTAGCTCCTCCATGCGCATGAAAGGCAGGGATTTCACGCTGTAAACGGCGTCGAAATATTCGGTGGCGAGAGGGGTCGAAGGCGTAAACGAGCCATGGACGAATGCGCCGGCGCCAAAACGTCGCCTGCAAAAGGCGATCGCCTCTGCGTCCGAATCTATGCCCCAAATGTCAGCGCCAGGCCAATTATCAAGAAAATGGCGCGTCACCCGGCCATCGCCGCATTGCCAGTCGAGAAGAGCCGCTCCCCGGCGCGGCGCAATCCCGAATTTGCCGAGCGACTCTGCAATCAGGCGAAAGTGATTGTATCCGACAAAAGCCGTAATTTGGTCCCACATTCGCCAGATGGTCAGCGATTGTGAGCCTATCTTCACCCGACTGACGGTTTTCGGCAAGCCCATAGCCCCAGCCGGCCAAGTGAGCGGGGCTGGGGGTCGGCGAATGCCGCGCCGAGCGGTGGAAAATGTCGAGCTTGCC